>NZ_JBLWTN010000030.1:0-70027 GCF_048270125.1 Thalassoglobus sp.
AGCGAGCCCCACACAACCAATAGACTAAATCACCAATCACCTCAAATCTACTGAAAAACTAAAAGAAAGATGCTCTAAATCGACACTGAAGATCAATTCAAAAGATGCTCTAGAACCCCAAACGGTCCAGTTCAGCTCCAACTTCTTTGAGGGAAGCTGACGCATCGTCCATCGTTGTGGATGTACGATGATCGACCTTCTGCGTGATCGCCTCGGAGAAGCGACCAACCGCTTCCAGTGACGTAACGCGGCGACCGCCCACCAGACAGGATTCAAGCCGGATGCCTTTCAGCCCGTATTTGACCCAGCGATGAAGGGTCGAAAGATGAGGCGAGCCGGGGATGTGCTCGGCAGCTTCGCGAAAAGTGAGAATGGTTTCGGTCTTCAAGTTGATCATTGAGTCGCTCCGATTGGAATTGGTTGTCGTTGCGAGTCAATTATCCTGATGAACGTGGAATGCGACACCGGAGTTAGGGTAGAAAATGTCAGGAGTTAGCCGGAGTTAGCTGATTCTGTCTCCGCTAACGCCTCGGGACCAAGTTTCTGACAAAACATCGACGAGCCATACCCACTAAAACAGATCAAATTGGGATTCATTCTCTGATTGATCGCTCGGATCGTGTCATCATATTGTGAACTGTTTAGGGATGGGCAATAGATTTTCTGTGGCCACCCTAATCGTTCGAATTCCTCAAAGACTGCAAATTGATTCGAAGCAATTCGCTTGTAGCGCTTCGCAACACTGTTTCCGACCCAGAGCGTCTTCTGATCAGCATCCCAGTGCGGAAGCTGAGTGTCCGCAATGTGCACCGATTGGCGCATCGTGATGAGGCCAAGTTCGATCTGCTCCCACCCAACAGAATGCTGCAGGAAATCCCCTGTCGTGAATACTGAAACATCAGGATTACCATCCAAAGTAGGGAAAACAGCCTCCATATCGCGAGAAAGTGAAGTCAGCAATTCGTGATTGAGATTTTCCCTGGCCAAAACCCAGTTTGTTTTGGGGTTTAGGGGGAATTTGCTTTGAGGCCAGATGCTCCCCCCACGTTCTCGAGGACCGTCGTCCACTGGTTCGACAGCATCTCGCGTATCGTCTGCTTGGACTTCTTCGGATCCATCGGCTATTTCAATACCAAGCAGGAACCACTGCAAATGCAGAGCTTTAAGACGCCGCTTCCATAGCTCTACCCTGTCCATCAGACATTTCAAGAAAGATCGAACGCAATGCACTGTTTGCACTGTCGCCTCTTCGGTCGTGATTTCACGACAGCGTCTGCAGTTCTGACGAAGATCGGCCACTTCTTCCTCCCAGGGATTCTCATCACCTTCAATGTCCGGCAGTAGAAGAACAGCGGTGAGAAGGCGGTCGAGTGTGCTTGGATAAAAAGTGTTTGCGACCATGGTTTCGTCGGGATCATATGAAAAGACAATCCGAGCTTGCGTCAGCCGTAATCCCAGTTCATACCAAGCAAGTTCAGTCATTGTGGATTCAGTGCTCATCCTGCCTCCTTAGCGATTTCGATCGCCAGTTGAAGATTCTGTTCTGCATAAATTTCTGTGGCTTCTAGGCGGGCATGCCCCAGCGACACTCGGCTCGCTTCTATACCGTACTTCCGACGAAGGTCAGTTCCGCGCGAGTGACGCAACTGATGCGGATGCCATCGAACAAGTTCGACGCCCGCCTTCTCGGCTTTGACAAATCCGTACTGCAACGCTTTCCAGAAGGAGTGTGTTGTGTAATGCGCGCCCTTCGGGCGCTTCGGTTTCCGTTTTCTCCGTGCCTGTTTGGCTTTCTCTCTCGCCTTCAGCTCAGACGGATAGATCGGCGTCTGGCGTTCTTTCTTCTGGTGAGTCTGTCGATGCTCCATACGCCACTGTTGAGCCTCCTGCGGTGAGAAGCAGTAATCCTCATCTGCTCGTGCGAGGAATGGTGCAAGAATCTCCTGGCAGCGGGGACCGAGGGCGATGGCCCGAACATGATCCCGCCACATATTCTTATGTCGTTGCGGCCTGTAGATCCAAACTTCGCCAAGACTCTTGTCGAGATCACAGGGACGCAGAAGGACGACTTCACCTGGACGCATCCCGGTGAGTCGTTGCAGTTCGATCATCCCCACGATCTGTGGCGGCAAGTAAGGGAGGACAGCGTCGACATGGGCATCAGGCACAGGCTTGACCCGCTCAGATTCTCGGGCACGAGAGCGCCCCTTCATCAGACCTTTGACCGTCGAAAGTCCATGCGAAATTGACGGGGGAATCAATTCCTCCGACACTGCCCACTTGAAAGCTCGTTTGATCCGCCCGATGCGTTTATTAATCTCTGTGCGGCAGAGATCCTGCACATCGATCATGTGATCGCGAACGGCCTTGAGGGCTTTAGGGCCAAAATCAGCAGCAGGTGTATGACCGTAGAGCTTGCGGACCGGACGCAGAGCGTCCCGCATTCCTTCCAACTCTTTGGTTGTCTCGCCGTCACGCACATAATACGTCTCTGCATACTTCCAGTACGCGAGCAAAATGTGATTGACGGCGGCAGATGCTGAAGAATCACCAATCGGTTCGAGAGCAGGAGAGCTTAGAGAGCCTCCCCCCAGCCACTCGGCGATCAAGCGGTGATATTTTTCCCAGCTTTCTGGAGAATTATACTCGCCAAGATAATAATCACGTCCGTCGAGACGGACGACCCCGAGATTCTTCGGCTTGTAGTGGCGGTACTTGGGAATTCGCTTTTTTGGTAAAGATGAGGACATACAGACTCCATAACTACGAAAATAGTACTAGTACTACTTTCACAGGACTAAGGAGCCGCGTCGTCTTTTCGCAAGCGGCATTGTAAATTACTACTGCAAAACAGTTTACAGCAAGTACACCCGGAGGGATTCGAACCCCCAACCCCCGGTTCCGAAGACCGGTGCTCTATCCAATTGAGCTACGGATGCAAGTGTTTTGATACACCGAAATTGGGATGGTGTATTATTTGGGGCACTATTGCAGATCATTTCTGCTTTGGCAAGTGTGGCATCATAAGTGACACAAAAAATGGTTCGTTGGTTCGATAGTTCACTTTTCCTGCGAAGCCAATTGATTTCCACCACCGATTGATGAGGCAAAAAATCGCGAAAACGGAACGTAGCAAGTCGCTGACAAAAGCACAACAAAAAGCACCGCCCGAGAAGTGGAAGAATGAGCAACACCAAGCCCAAAAGGTGGTTTTGGATTGCTTGAATAGAATTTTGGGAATGTGCAGCGATTTTCGCTGTGATCCCATCTGAAGTTCCTCAAGGATCGTGGGTGCCTGATTGAGAGTGACCATCCAATGAGAGGCGAAGCTGGCAAAGTTGATAGCAATATCTCGCTCTGAAATTGCTTCTGTGACACAAGTTTGACATTTTCCTGTTTCATGAAATTTATCAGCTAAATTCATCGTTTTCTGGTAACATTTTTAACCGTTTCACGAAGTAACTTCTGGTAAAACTGTCCTGATGTTGGACAATATTTTCATCTGAAACATTGTTGTGTTCGTTCATCGAAGCAACAACTTGATCTCGATCAGCTTCAGAGTAGAAAGATGTTTATGAACTCCACACTGATTGCTCTCATCATTGCAACAGCACCTGCCGATTCGCCGACTGAGGTAATCGTCAGTTCTCCGGAAGCTGCTGTCTGCGAAATTTCAGCAGCGTCACAAACGGGGACGCTGCTTTTTAGTCAGGGAGACTGCTTGGCTGTTCGTGCCTATACCAATAGCCCGTACACACATGTCGCAACGATTGTCTATTCCAGTGATGGGACACCGGTGGTGTACGACAGTATGAACGGTTCTGGTGTCCGCAAGATGCCACTTTCCCAATACCTGACGGATCAGTCCCCGGATGAAGTTCAGCTTTTTCACCCCAACCGACCATTCAGTGAAAAAGAAATTCAGTGTTACCGCGATCACCTTGAATCACAGCTGGGGCGACCATACTCGGTGAAACATCACATCACAGGGCAGAGAGTCAGCGGGCTTCATTGTGCGGAATATGTCACGGATGCACTCGTCGAGATCGACTGGCTGAAGGTCAAGAATCCTCCCCGGGTTTCCCCAGCGAGCCTTGTCGAAGGAATTACAACTCATCAGGTTTACCGCACCGGTCCCGTTGTTGAAATTCCAGTCGTGCTCGAACCGGTTTCAGAACCGCAGGGCCGATGTGCCCGGATGTGGTACGACACCAAAGAATGCACCTCACGCTTTTGTCGGCAAATGTCCCGTTGGGTCCTTTGTCGTTAAAACAAATCCAAGATTAGACTTCGCGTTCTGCGTCGTGGCGAGCAGTCTATGAAGTCATGAAAGTGCGCAAGACCGGCACGGCAAACATCGGAAATATTCTGGTTCAGTTCAGCGAGGAGAGATGTTTCGATCCTTGAGAAGACTCCAATAATCTGTTGCAGCCACCATTGTTCGAAAAATTGACTTCTCCGCGAAGTGCAGATCCGAACGGCTGAGTTTGCCTGGATCGCCAAAAGGAATTCTTTGGGGACGAACGTTTCTGCGTTGGGTTAAAAACCTGTTCTTGGTGCCGGGGCTGGAGAAGGAGTTCGGCTTGGGGTCTTAGGAGCTTCCGTTTCGAGATGCATTGGGCGAACCCACGAACCATCTTCGAGAGTTTGGGATGATGAGACAATGAGTTCATCGTTGGGGCTGAATCGTCCGCTAACAAAAATATGAGTCTGCCCGACTTGTCCGAGGACCTGAACGGGAATAGTCCGTACAAAACCATCGCGAATGACCTGCACCATTCGTTCAGAATCTGGGGTCTCTGTGTCGGTTTTCAATGCCAGAATCTGAATTTCTGCGACAGGAAATTTTGGAACCATATTCGAAACAACTGCTTGTCCGGGAGTGAAACGTCCATCTTTTGAATCGATCACAAGTCGTGCTGTTGCCACAGAGATAAAGAGTTCTCGTAACGGATTGAATTCTGGCAGGGGAGGCAAGATCGCTTCAACAGTCGCTTCCGCGGTTTGATCTTCGATAGTGAGGGGGACCGTTTTTCCGACTTCAATGTTGCCCCTCTCGGCAGGGATTTGGACATACAGCTGAGTTGGGTCGACAACTCTTGCTAAGAGGTCACCTGCCCGAACAAACTGTCCGGGGGCGACGGACAATTCTGTGACGGTCCCTGTTAGATTGGTCCGTAAGATTGTTTGTTCAGAACGAAAGGCTGCGAGTTCAAGTTCTATCTTGGCGACATTGAGTTTGGCTTCAAGCAGCTGCTTTGCTTTCGGTTCAGTTGCCTGAGCGAGAGCAATTTTTGCCACCTCATGAACAGCTTGGGCTCGTTTCAATTCCATTGCAAACACTTGGGAGTCAAGACGAATGACTTCCATTTGCTCTTGAATTGAGTCTCCAACTTTGACGAACACATCTCGTACAACACCATCCATCGGAGTCACAATCGACAAAGTGCGAAGAGGTGAAACTTCCAACGGAACACGGAATCTGTCCGGAGCGATCAGCGTCAACGCGGCCCGCTCTATGGAAACTCCCTGAGGAGCATCATCTGTATTTTGACAGAAAGCTTCTTGGGGGAAACTTCCGAACATCCCCAGAAACAGCAAGCTGAGTATGGCGCAATGGAAGATTGGCTGAGGAGCGGAGAACTTGATCATTGGGACATTTACCTGACTGGAAGTCTGTTCGAAATCTTCTCCATGGATTATCGAGATGGAAGAGATGATGTCAACAAGCCAGTCATCAAAGGCAGGGTTTTAGCAACTCAGATGGGACTATCGATGCCACTTCAGCCCACGTGATCATAGCCTCTCAGGGACCGAGGAGATCGCCTCTTGCATTGTTGACGAGTGAGTACTTAACTCGACTATTGCCATTTGAGTGAGCTTGATTGGTATCCGATTTCTTGAGTTGAAGGGGCTCAAGTAGATGGCTTTGAGTTAGATCGTGAAAGAGGATAGGGAAACGACAATCTTGATATTCTTGTCGCGTCACACGGAAAGCGATTTATGAAATCGTGTATAGAGTTTTCACGATCAGGGTAAGCATTGAGAATGTACTAAGAGGATCTGTTAAATAAGACCTGTATGTCCATAAAACATGGAATGATTCATCTGGGTTGTCTTATGTGGACAGAAAGGTCTTATTTAAGAGAAGCGATCTATGAAGAACTTCAATTACCGATTCTTGAGATCATGCGATTTACCAAAATTCAGATAGACAATTCCGCAGGCACTCAGGATCGCAAAGATCATAAATACCGCGAAGAACTTACCGGATGCTTCAAACTTTCCATGAAGTGGGTAGAGGCTCGTCGCCCCGAAGGTTGCGAAAAAGAAGATGACTGCAAAGCAGCGAGTGACTCCGAAATTGGGGCCAGTGAAAGATGAAGTCACTCCAGCAATCCCACCCAGAATCGCTCCTGTTCCAGCTTGAAACAGTGCAAACAGTCCCAGTTGATGTAATGCAACCCTGATAGGTTGTTGTACTGATATCACATTCAGTGCCATAAGTAGCAAGACAATGATAAGAGTTCCGAATAGTAAAATCGCTGTGCCAATAATGCTGCCGCGAATGAAATGCCGGAAAATCTTGCGAATGCACAGATGAATGGAGGTTGACATTGTCAAAAGTCTTGCAGCGTTGTTTCGGAACAGTTTCTGTCCACTTGACGTTCAATATACTCATCGTCTAAATTCGATATTAACATTTTTCTATGTTTTTTTCATGTCATGTTCTTCTTAAGTTGACAGGCTACCTAATCGTTAACTATCACACCTCTGATATCCCAGCGAATGTTTTGGTTCACAGGGTGTCAGGATTTGGTATCAAGATCTTGTTCAGATTTTGTTAGAGCGAGTTAGCCTCGTTCTGTATCAGCTCACAATGGCTCTAAAAGAAGAAAGACTATGGCAACAAAAAAGTGGACTGAAAAAAGTTTGAAACAAGCAAGTGAAAAACCAACTTCAATTGCACCGCAAAACTACGCGAGCGACAAAATTCCTAGCGGATACAAGTTGTGTACACTCTGCGAGCACTATGTTCGAGGACCACAAACGAAAGTTTGTCCGAACTGTCAGGGAGACATTGCTCCGAAGTCGCGACAGCCTGGCGGGCGGAAACGCGCAAATGCCGCTACTGCGATTGGAAGTGCTGAATTTACAAAAGTGATGAACCTCATCGAGAATCTCGGTGGGCTCAAACCGACGCTGAGCACAATCGATCAGCTCGAAAAATTTGGCAGCATCGAAGAAGCACGCCGCTTGATTAAAGCTTGGTCCAGCCTGGTCGAAGCGACCGGAAGTGAAGCGAAAGCTTCCGCTGCAATTGAATCTTTGCAGAAATCTGGTGCGATCTAGAGCATCTTTCGAATTGGTTTGCAGGTTCTGCCTCGTGGCGAACAGTATTTTTTACGAGAGAAATGCGTCCTTCACGGGCACACGGTAGAGCAAACTGCTCTAGAGTGAGTTCAAAATCGGTCTTTGTGCACTGCCTCGTGGACAGGTGCTATTTTTGGCGCTATTTTACGGATCCCGATATATTGACGAATCCGCTGTCCACGGGCCCACGGTAGACCAACTTGCAACTACGGAACTCTGAATTCGAACTCAGTGACCTTGTCGTAAAAGTGAGTAATTCATTGCGAGAAGTCACCCGTCGCGAACACCAGAAGCACGGAGTGTTTTGAGAGTACGGTCACTGACGTGATTGCCTGGCTCGAAAACTAAAGGTCACTCTCAAGTGCTGAATTGTTCGGCCTGGCAGAATCTTTAGGATCGACGCAAATGAGCGCTTCCAAAATCTACTCCTCGTTCTTACTCGTGACACGTGTGCATCGGAGTGATTTTTGACCGAGCGTGGCACTCGGAATGCACTGAAACCACCAGAATATGTTCGCAAGTGAATATCTTGCGAACATATTTTTTTATTGATCGGTAAGAAGAGAACTCCATTTCGATCGGCTTTCAGGAGGGGGGAATCCTCTGGGTGAGAGTTCTATGCCTGCTCTGGTAGCACTACTTCTTCTCTGAGTCTCGATTGTGAAAGAGTAATTTCCGACGCGACAACTCTCCCCTCGAATTTGCTAAATCGCTTTCTTCAGGCACTGCTGGTGCCTCTATCGAATTGGTTTTCAGTGCCGGTTTTGGGCAAGTTTCATTCAGGGCTCCAGTAACTCATTTAGCCGCCGGTGAGTCACCAGCGGTGAATAGCTGCCAAAGAAGATGCAGAGATTTCACTGCGGCCAACTGTGAACATTCTCTGGCCCCAGTGAATCACCGTGGGATGTCAACGACCACCCAAGATGCAGCGATATTACTGCAGATTAATTGTGAATTTGTTCCAGAGCAAACTGCTCTATATGGGAGCATGATAGAGCGAGTTGCTCAAAATGAATCCCAAGTATGGACCTTTGCACTCCGTCCCGTGGCAAGAGCCTGTGAAGTCATAGAAGTGGCTTTCTGCACTGGCACGACAGGTGTTGTTGATGCTTATGGTCGTCAATGACTACTGGTCGATATCATTCGACCAGAATGACTCTTCTTTTGTCAGCGAAGCAGAGATTCCTGTTGCAGCGATGAGATATTATCACAGCAGTAAAAGAAAGGAGTCGCCACTCACGCATGGTAAGAGGCGACTCGGCTTTTTGAGCATTTTTCAAAATGGAGTGCAGGCTCTGTTTCGTGGCGAACAGTAATTTTGTTGACGAAACGCGTTCTTCATGGGCACACGATAGAACAAACTGCTCTATTCTCCGGAAACGAGCGTGTCAGGTGTGTAATCCCTGCACGTTATTGTTCGTTAGCCACCGAAGTCGTCGTAGGCGATGTTGTCAGCTTCGACGCCCAGGTTGTCGAGCATGTTTAAGACCGCTTGCAGCATCATTGGTGGGCCGCAGATGTAATATTCGATGTCTTCCGGTGCAGGATGATCTTTCAGGTACTCATCGTGCAATACTTGATGAATGAATCCTGTATAACCGGTCCAGTTGTCTTCCGGGAGTGGATCGGAAAGTGCGATTTTGAAGCTGAAGTTAGGAAACTTTTCTTCCAGTTCGCGGAATTCGTCGACGTAAAACAACTCGCGAGATGAACGCCCACCGTACCAGTATGAAATTTTTCGGTTACTGGCTCGTTCCTTGAGGAGTTCAAATGTGTGAGAACGCAACGGGGCCATTCCAGCACCACCGCCGATGTAAACCATCTCGTTATCGGTCTCTTTGATGAAGAATTCACCGTAGGGGCCGGAAATGGTGACTTTGTCACCCGGCTTAAGATTGAAAATGTAGCTGGATACCTTACCAGGGGGAACGTCAGGAAGTCGTGGTGGAGGGCTGGCGATACGGACGTTCAGCATAATGATGCCTTCTTCGCCCGGGTAGTTCGCCATTGAGTACGCCCGAATTGCTTCCTCTTTGACAGTCGACTTAAAGCGCCAGATGTCGAATTTATCCCAATCTTCGTGGTATTCTTCTTCGACGATGAAGTCTTTGTAATCGACATGGTGCGGTGGGACTTCAATCTGAATAAATCCACCCGGCTTGAAGTTCACGTCTTCCCCTTCAGGGAGTTCGAGAACCAGCTCTTTAATGAACGTGGCGACGTTGTGGTTGGATCGAACCGTGCACTCCCATTTCTTCGTTTCGAAGACTTCTTCTGGGACTTCAATCCGCATGTCTTGTTTGACTGCGACCTGGCAAGAGAGGCGTTCGCCAGCTTTCGCTTCTTTTTTATTGATATGGTTCTTTTCGGTTGGAAGGATATCTCCTCCCCCTTCGAGAATCTTCACTTTGCACTGTGCACAAGTTCCACCACCGCCACATGCTGAGGAGACGAAAATCTTGTTTTCTGCCAATGCCCCAAGCAATTTCCCCCCGGAGGGGACTTGGATGGTTTTCTGGTCATTGACGATGATTTTAACATCACCTGAGGGAACGAGAAGTTTTTTGGCACCTTGAATACAAAGTACCAGCAACACCACGATCCCGGTGAAGAAAAGAATTCCTAAGAAAATTTCCATAATGAACGCCGTTTGCCGTTCGAGTGATAAAATGGTGAACCGACTGGTCTCTTACCATCTCGTGCTGGTTAAATGTCGATTCCGCCGAAAGCCATAAAGGCCATCGCCATCAGTCCGACGGTAATGTATGTAATCCCGAGGCCTTTGAGTCCTTCGGGGATGTCGCTGTACCGGAGTTTTTCTCTGATCCCGGCTAAACAGGCAATTGCAAGTGCCCAACCAATCCCGCTTGAGATTCCATATGTGGCACTTTCAGCGAGTGTGTAATCTCGCTCGACCATGAAGAGTGAGCCACCCAAAATGGCACAGTTCACTGTAATCAGCGGGAGGAAAATTCCGAGTGTGTTGTAGAGTGCTGGAACGTATCGATCGAGAAACAGTTCCAGAATCTGAACCATGGCAGCGATAGTTCCAATGTAACTGATCAAGCCGAGAAAGCTCAGGTCAACATCCATCAACCAGGATTGTCCAGTCCACGCAAGTGCACCCTCTCGCAGGAATTTGCGATAGATGATGTTGTTCATTGGGATGGTGACCCCTTGAACGACGATCACAGCAGCTCCCAGCATGAGCGCGTTTTTGACAGATTTCGAGACCGCCAGAAACGTACACATTCCGAGGAAGAATGCGAGTGCCAGGTTCTCTGAGAACACTGACTTGAAAAACATGCTGCCGACTTCTTCGTAAGTCATCATGCGGCCTTTAATTCGCTCTGCCAAAATCTGAACAACTGGTTGCGACTTTGATGATCGGCAACGATTTCAGATGTATTATATGTGCTTCTAAAAATTCGATTTCTAAACAGAAGTGAATCAGTAATCGTTAATCTCGAGTCGGGTCATGGGCTGCTTGATCCGTACGGAAGGAGCGAAGCAACCAGATGAACAGACCAATCAGGAAAAATGCACTCGGAGGAGTCAGCATCAATCCATTTCGTACATAAAATCCGCCGTCTGCGTACAGAGGGAGAACCGTAATTCCGAACAAGGTTCCTGAACCAAGGAGTTCACGGAAGAAACCGACCACGACTAGAATGAGTGAGTATCCCAGGCCGTTTCCGAGACCATCAAGAAAACTGCGAAACGGACCGTTTTTAGATGCAAATGCTTCGGCACGACCCATGACGATACAGTTTGTGATGATCAGTCCAACGAACACCGAGAGTTGGTCAGCGACGTCAGGAACAAAGGCCTTCAAGACCTGGTCTACTAGAATTACTAGCGATGAGATCACTGTCATCATCACGATGATGCGAATGCTGGATGGGATGAAATGGCGGATAAGCGAGATCGCTGCATTCGAGCATGCAACGACGACAGTCACCGCGATCGCCATCACGACGGCCTTGTCCAGTTGTGTCGTAACCGCGAGAGCGGAGCAGATCCCAAGCACTTGAAGTGCGATTGGGTTCGACTTCAGCACTGGGTCAAACAGGACATCTGTATTTTTTTGGGCTGCCATATTTCTCAGTCCGGTTGAAGATTGACTTCAGCCTGTTTCAATTGCTCGGATTTGAGTCGTCTCGAAGGTAAATTCTATTCACTTGTGTTGATTTCGTCATTACGGATACGTTCGAGGAACGGGCCGAATGCGTCATCTCCCAGCCAATATTTTACAGTCTTTTCAACACCGACTGAAGTAATTGTTGCTCCCGAGAGCCCATCAACCTGGTTCTCGTCTGATGCAACTCCCGGCTTGGTTACCTCGATAATTGGCTCACCTGACTCATTAAGCACAGTTTTTTCTGGCCAGAGTGCTTTCCACTTCGGATTATCAACTTCACCGCCCAGTCCAGGTGTTTCACCATGCTGGTAGAACGTAATTCCTTTGACAGTCCGTGTATCGGCTTCGAGCGCTAAGTACCCATAGAGTGTTGACCACAGACCTTTACCGTAGATCGGAAGCACGATCGTTTGAAGCTTTCCGCCACTGTCATTGATCAGGTAGACCAGCGAGACTTTTTCACGACGCTTTATCCCAGCGATATCTTTGTCGCCGATGATAATGCTCTGCTTAGGGTCTTTGGAGGCCTTCAGTTGATTGTAAGTTTTGATATCAACTGATTTATTAATGGTTCCCGCAGCGGGATCGTCTTCATCACGTCCTGGAAGATTGACGGCGATGATTTTGACGTTTTCGAATTTCTCAGCCAAGTTACTGTTGGTGGATTTGTCGTCCCACAGTCCAGCGGCGCTAAGAACATTGCGTTGTTGTTTGATTTTCTTGTTCTGTTCTTGCAGTGGACGCAACGCGACCGCAGCTGTTGAGACAACAAACGAACAGACAAGGCATAGTACAACTGCCACGACCAGCGTTCCGAGAAAGCTGTTTGGTTCAAAGCTGCTTTCGGCTTCTTGGTTCGTCTCGGCAGCGTCCTGATTTTGGTCAGTTTCAGAGTCCACAGCGTTTGCGCCTTCGTCGAATGTTGAGTTGGATGACAGCCCAGTCGATCAACGGAGCGACAACGTTTCCGAAGAGAATCGCTAACATGATTCCCTCTGCGTATCCGGGGTTGATCACTCGTACCAGTGTGGTGGTCACACCAACGACCAGACCGTACGCCCATTTCCCTCCTTGTGTCATCGCCGCTGAGACAGGATCAGTTGCCATAAAGACAAGTCCAAATGCCAAGCCGCCGACAACCAGATGCCAATGGGCAGGCATCAAGAACATGTTTGGGGTTTCCGGACCAGATGCGTAGTTGAACAACCAGGCGGAACCGAGAGCACCAAGTAATGTGCTGAGCATGATTCGCCAGGATCCAATTCCCGTGGCTACGAGAATGACCGCCCCCAGAATACAGGCGAATGTTGATGTTTCACCCATTGAACCGGGGATGAATCCCCAAAATGCGTCCCACCATGAGATATCTAGTTTTTCGGTGATGACATCCAAGCCCATTGTGTTTTTGGCATCAGCCAGGGCTCCGAGAGATGTCGCTCCAGAGTAACCGTCAACTTTGGGAGCAGCGATCCAGATATCAGCTGTCATCTCACTGGAGTAGGCGAAGTACAAAAAGGCTCGCCCCGTGAGAGCTGGGTTCAGGAAGTTTTTCCCGGTTCCACCAAAGACTTCTTTTCCGATCACGACACCGAATGAGATCCCCAAGGCGACCTGCCATAAAGGGACGGTTGCCGGTAACGTTAGCGGAAAGAGCATTCCTGTAACGAGGAAACCTTCGTTGATTTCATGGCCTCGGACCGTTGCAAAGAGAACTTCCCAGAAGCCCCCCGCGATTTGTGTGACGATAAAGATCGGGAGAAAATAGAGCGCCCCGTGAATAAAACACGAGAGCAGATTGTTCGGGTTGTACCCCACGGAGTCCATGACCGTTGAACGCCAGTTCCCGGTCGTGGCTTCTGGGAGCGAACCAATGTCGACCAGTCGCTCAATTTCCAAGTTGGCCTGATAGCCTGTGTTATACATAGCCATCAGGATACAGGGGCCAAGGGCGACGACGACCATGATCATCATCCGCTTCATGTCGAGGCCATCTCGCACATGGGTCGGACCATCGGTCACGTCGTCAGGCGTGTACAGAAAAGTGTCGACCGCTTCATAAAGAGCGTAGAACTTTTCGTACTTGGCACCTGGTTTCACCTGCTCGTGCAGGTCGTCAAGTTTTTTCCTCAGGAACTTCATGGATCGCCATTCGGCTATTTACGGGGACTCAGGCACGTCTGGAGGGTTACCCTTCCCGTTCGATGCGCGTCAGGATGTCTCTTAATGCAGGGCCAAAGTTGTGTTTGCCGGGATCGACAAAGGTCAACAAGGCGACGTCTTCTTCGTCGAGTTCGGTGGCTCCAAGCAGCTGTGCTTGATCGGTGTCACCAGTAAGCAGGGCTTTCACCAATGCTGTAGGCTCAATGTCCAGCGGCATCACTTTTTCGTAGACACCAATCGGGACAATCGCTCGGAAGCTACCGTTTCGATTCGTTGTCATTTCAAAGGCACGTCCATCAACGGAGCTCGCTGAGGCGTAGACCGGCATGACTGAATATTTGTTGAAACCGGGCATTTGCCATCCGAGCAATTCACGATCACGGCCTTCTTTTAAGACGGAGACCTGTAAGTCGTATCGGCCCAGATAGGCGTACGGTCCTTCAGCAATGCTTCCGTTCAGGACCGATCCGGAAATGATTCTGTTTTCTCCATCTGCAAGCTCATTTGCAGTGAGATCTTCGATCGAGGCGCCAAGTCGTGTGCGAATCAGACGCGGTTTTTTGACTTGTGGGCCTGCCAGCGAGATGACTCGTTCAACAGAAAGCTCTCCGGTCACGAACAGCTTTCCGATGGCGATGGTGTCTTGATAGTTGATGTGCCAAACCGGGCGAGCTTCAGATGCAGCGGAAATTTTATGAATATGCGTCCCTGGCAATCCTGCAGGGTGCGGACCTTCGAATTGCTGCAGCTTCACGCGATCAGAGACAGCGTCTTCGGGGTCGGCTCCAGGAGTTTTAAAGCCGGGTGAAGCACAAACATGGACTTGTCCTTCGGTGAGCCGAGACAAGACCTGTAGACCGTAGCGGAAGAAATTGGGGTTCTCGTCGAGAATCAGTCCCGGGAAAGCCGCTAATGGGAGTGTGTCAATGGCCTGTACGAAAATCGCGTGCGGAATTTCATTGACTGGAGGAGTTTTACTGTATGGACGTCGTCTCAGACTGGGCCATAGTCCTGATTTCAAAAGATTCTCGACGACAGCGTCGCGATCCAGGCGAGTAAGATCACTGTTTTCGAACGACTGAAATTTTTCCTGACCTTCACCTTCGAGTTCAACAACCACAGATTGGAAAAGCCGCTTGTCTCCCCGGTTGATGGAGACAACTTTTCCTGCTCCGGGGGACGTAAAGAGCACACCCGGGTTCTTCTTGTCTTCGAACAGAGGTTGTCCGAGTTTCACGGAGTCCCCTTCATGGACAAGCATGGTCGGTTTCATTCCGACATAATCGCTTCCCCGGATGGCGACACTTTTCACCATTGCCCCAAGATCAATCACTTGATCGGGAACACCTGAGATGGGAAGGTCAAGACCTCGTCGAATCTTGATCGGCATTAGGGATACAAGAGCGAAGATTCGCTCCCCTTATTGAGTCAAACATCTTGTTTTCACTGAAGAAGGATGAAATGGGAGACTACCCATATTACTTCTCCGAGTACTTTTTCGGCTATTTTCGGCAACTCCTTGCCAAAGACTGACCGTCGCTGCGAATATTACAAAGCCATCGAAGAAATTGAAGCGATAGAGTGATCCTTCTGCTAGAGAACTTCGTATCCGACTCAGTAGAGAGAACTGTTCTCTCATCATCAAGAATTTTGAATCGGTCCTGCATCAGATATTGCATAGGGATCTTGCACGTCGAAGTGCCGCATGTTTCTCAAAACTTTAAGGATTCCAGAATGAAGCAGCACAGCAATTCATTATTCACAACCGGAAGCACGATCGTCTTAATTGTCGGATCGGTTTTTCTCATTGCAGGTTATTGTCTTTTAACTTTCTGGGGAAAGCCAACTCTCGACAACGCCAAGGCCAGCACTAACTGGCCGACCGTCCCTGGTGAGGTCACAGAATCACGCGTCGATTCTCACAGAGACAAAGACGGAACCACTTACTCTGCGGAGATCGTCTATCGATACACCGTCGATGAGGCTGAGGTTCATTCTGATAATGTTTGGTTCGGTGGGAATTATTCATCCTCGTCTCGCGGCCAGTTCGAGGAAATCGTCAGGCGTTATCCAGTCGGTAAGCAAGTCTTGGTCTACTACAAGCCAGATGACATCTTTATTGCCGTTCTTGAACCGGGGGCACACTTCACCAGTTATGTTGGGTTCGTCATGGGCTGGGGCTTTCTTCTAGTTGGGGCTTGCCTGCTGCTCGTCCCGATGGCAGGGTTGTTTCGAGGTCGCAAGAAAAAGGAGAAAGAAGAAATGATCTACTTTGATGATGCAACATACGATTCAGGTCACGAATAGTTCGTTCAATGTAGAACCAGTCCGAAAACCTCTGGAATCGTCGCTTTCTCAACGATTGAGAGAGCAATTTCAAGTTTCAGGGCCAGTTCTAATTTAAGTGCTTCAGCGGCGTTTGATGAACATGCTGTCGGGGCAGCAAGCTTTTGTGCCGACACGTTCGTCTGACTCTCTGGGCTTTCGCCTTTTCCGGCAGGCATTACTTTCATACAAGCGACCTCACATTCAATTTTCTTCGTATTCAAACTGACGCACATCCTCATGAACCGTATTCAACGTGCAACATTCTTGAATTTCCTGATCTTTGCCGCTGTCCTCGTCTCTGCATGTTTCGCGTTGCCTCACGATGTCTGGGCTCGGGCTGGAGGAGGAGGAAGTTACGGCGGTGGCGGAGGAGGAGGGGGATCTGGCGGAGGTGGTGGCTCTGGAGGCGGGGGAGGGGAGCTCATTTATTTTCTGTTCTGGTTGTGCTGGCATCACCCACTCATCGGGATTCCACTGGCAATAGCGATGGGTTTCCTGATGTATCATGGTGGAGATCGTGTAAAGCAAGGGCACATCACGCAGACAATTCGACGCGGAAAGCGGCATCAGAAGGACCGGCTGAGAGATCAAACGCTTAGTAGAATTCAGCAAACTGATCCTACTTTCGAATTGCCAGCGTTCCTGGGGCGAGTCAAAACCGCCTTCGAGAAAATTCAGCACGCATGGAGCGAACAAGATCTGCACGAAGTTCGCAGCTTCATCAGTGACGGCATTCACGAACGTTTCACTTTACAAATCGCGATGCAAAAATCTGAAGGCATCCGCAACGTTATGGAGAGAGTCGCCGTTCATAACCTTGAAGTCGTCGCTCTGTTTGCGAATGAAAACTTTGAAACAATCCACGTTCAAGTAGAAGCGTCAGCTGTTGATTACAACGCCAATTTGAAAACCGGAAAGCAGATTGGTGAAAAGTCAACGAGCACCTTCACTGAGTATTGGTCCTTCCATCGACGACCAGGAGCAAAATCAATTCAAGGAGATGGAGCGATTGAAGGCAATTGCCCACGTTGTGGAAGTTTGCTCGAAATTGTCGACAAAGCAGAATGCCAAAGCTGCGGAGCTCAGGTCAATTCAGGAGAATTCGATTGGGTTTTGGCAGAAATTACGCAAGAGCAAGAGTGGAACGTTCCCCAAAATGAATACCTCATCCCCGGAATCACCGAACTGAAAGAGAATGACCCCGGTTTGAGTATTCAACATTTGGAAGACCGTGTTTCCGTAATGTTCTGGCGATTAAAATCTGCGGAGTTCTACAACGACTTGAGCTACGCTGAGCCCATTGCCACGCCCGAATTCTGTGACTCATTCAAGAAAAAGTTAAGTCCAAGGGAGTTTTGGAAAGAGCCAGCTGTCGGAAAGGTGGAAATGATGGACGTGAAGTCCGGAGACAAAAACACCCCGGATCGAATCCGCGTCAAAGTCCGGTGGTCAGGCACGCTTCTTGAAAAAATCAATCGGAAACGAACACGCGTCTTACGTGGACAAGCGATTTTCACACACGTCTACACGCTCATCCGGGAGCACAATGTGAAGAGTATTGCAGATGCAACCTTCACCTCTGCGGGATGTTCAAACTGTGGGGCGCCCATCAACGTGAATAAAGCTGGCGAATGCGTTTATTGCGGAACCGTCCTGAATACCGGGAAACATGATTGGGTTCTTGATGACGTCAGCCCGTATTCGGCAGCACATGCATACCGACAAGGCCCGTCGATCCCAATGGCGGCAGGGAATTTGACCGGCAGTCAATTGGATGCCCATGCTGATTCCGGCCTGTCATTAGCTGTGCTGGCGAAGGTGATGTTGATTGATGGGGATTTCAACGAGAAGGAACGTGCAGCGATCTATCGACTCGGGGCTCGTCGCGGTCTCTCAACTGAGCGTGTCGACGAGTACATTCAGCATGCGTCCGCACGTTCCACAAACATTCCAACCCCAGAAGATCCCAGGCAAGCCTCTGCTTATTTGGAACAGTTAATTCATGTCGTCCTGGCTGATGGACAGATCACTCGTCAAGAAAAATCTCTCCTCAAGAAATTTGCAGACCATGTTGGCCTTGCCGATGCCGACGTCAAAATGGCGATCAACCGGGAACGCAAACGGTCTTATCAGGCAGCAAGGCAGGAGCTTCGCCACACTGGGCAGAGTAAGTGAATCTGGTCGGACGATAATGAAAGTTGTTCACGTGTGAGCATAGGCAACAAAGATTGAGGATGAGCGAGTCAATCTGGTTTTAGTCATTACGTTTCAACTTCATTACGTTTTAACTGGTGGTGGGCAGTCTCTGAAACCATGACTGTTGTCATGTCAGTGAAGTTCACGCGCTCGACCGCATTGAAAACGCATCGGATTCGACAAGGTTGGGGAAGTCTGTTCAAAGTCTTTCTTAACAAGAGAACCCTCTGTCTCGCAGTGCGGAGTTTCAAATGATCTTATTGATCAAGGCAAAAGCGATCAGCTGGGCCCCGTTTCAACTGGAACGCGGGATACGGAATTCATATCCTATCGGTTATGGCGACCTATTTTCGGCGGCGGAGTAAGATACATCTTCCGATTACATTGAGTGTCAGTTTGATGGTGCTCAATGTGACGTTGATGATCTGTTGGATTGTTGTTCTTTCCCAACGATCACTCTGGGGAGCACTCACAATTGGAGTGCTCGCGTTCACCCTGATTCTGGCGGGGCTCTCAGCGTGGCTCGTGTTGACGTTGAAGGAAATTGGCCTCAACAACCGGCAGGCAAATTTTGTGGATAGCGTTACCCATGAATTGAAGTCGCCGATTGCCGCTTTGCAACTTTATCTGGAAACGTTGCGAATGCGGCATCTTTCGGATGAGAAGCGAGAAGAATTTCATGGCATCATGGCGCATGAATTACATCGTCTCGACAATTTGATCAGTCAGCTACTGGAAGTGGGACGTCTTGACGCACTCGGAGACAATGAAGAGCCGGTGAACATTGAAGTCTCAGAGTTATTGAAGCAATACGCGGAGACAGCCTGTTTACATTGGAAAGTTGAGTTTGAGGATGTCTTCACATTTGAAACAGTCCCGGTGGTAATCCGGGCGAAGAAAATTGTTCTTGATCTTGTCTTCTCGAACTTGATTGATAACGCTGTCAAATACAGTGGAGTCCCGCCTCAGGTTCAGGTGAGTGTGAAACCGCACGGACGAAGTCGAGTGCAAATCCAAATCGCAAATAACGGAACTGGAATCTCTCCTGACGACCGTAAAAAAGTCTTTCAAATTTTCTATCGCGGAGGGAGCGAACTCGAACGTCGCCGCAAAGGGACCGGTCTCGGCCTCTACATTGTGAACACACTTGTCAAAAAGTCAAAAGGGCGAATTCAGATCAAGGATCGACAAGGCGGTGACGCAGGTTGTACCTTTGAAGTCGAATTTCCAGACCGAATTGACCCTCCTCCGGGGTAAGTTCATCACGAACGATTTGTCAATTTGCGCAACCAATGCAAGAATCTTCTGATGCCAAGTCTTCCCCGAATCTTAATCGCAGCGGTTTGTTTGATCGGCGTTCTATGTCGCCTTGCTCCTGCTGACGAGCCATTGGCCCTGCATTGGGCGAAAAACTATCTGACGATTTCCGGTGATCAAATCCCCGGAAAAGAGATCAAGATTCATTACCTCGAAGCGTACTGCCGGGCCGGTTCAACGGATGCTGACTGGGTCAAGCATACTCGTATGAATCATGAGACAAAATTGATCGAAGCCAATGACGAGGGGACGGAAATTCGCCTTCAGTGTCACGTTGAAGATGGGCTCGTCGTGGATCACACAATCACGACAACGGCGGATTCAGTCATTTTTCATATCACTGCAACCAACCCAACTGACAAACGTTCTGAGGCGCACTGGGCGCAACCATGCATCCGTTTGGCAGATTTCACCGGGGCGGACCAGAAAACGTATTTGCAGAAATCATTTGTCTTTCTGGACGGCAAACTGGAACGTTTGCCGACTCGGAGCTGGGCTACGAAAGCTCGCTATATTCCCGGGCAGGTCTGGGCTCCCAAAGGAGTGAATCGTAACGATGTCAATCCACGACCGCTGAGTGATTTCGTCCCCAGCAATGGCTTGATCGGCTGCTTCTCAGAAGACGAATCCAAGATCTTTGCGACAGCGTTCGAGCCGTATCAGGAACTGTTTCAAGGAGTGATTGTCTGCCTGCATTCCGATTTTCGTCTCGGTGGTCTGAAGCCGGGAGAGACGAAACATGTCAAAGGGAAAATTTACATCGTCCCGAACGATGTGCCTGCGTTATTAAAACGATACGAGAATGACTTTCCTGAACATGTTGTATCGCAACGAGAGTAACGGACGGCGTTCTTAATTCTCGCAAATCCAATGTTGTTCATCGCGTTCTGTCCCATGGCGAGTCATTCATGAACTCGTAAGGCTGAGTGTCACAAGGACGGGATTCATTGAATATGCTTGAGGTGATTCTTGCAATCGGGATGAATTCAGTCACTCTTCGTTTTTGAGTTCGTCTCTAAGCAAATTTGTGAATTCCCGGCCGGTCTTAGGCATCGGCAGTTCCGCGAGTTGCTCAAGAGTTGCCCATTGCGTGTTCTCTGGAAGCGATTTCGGAATTGAATCAATGGTCGCGTGTAAGCAGATCAGTCGAATCCGATAGCGGGTTACGCTGTGGCGAATTTCTGTTTTCAGTTCGAGGCGGTCATTGATGTTGACCGAGTCAGTCGAAAGCTTGTTCAACGCTTCGGCCGACAACGTTTGTATGGCAGGCTTCGTCAGCTTCTGTTTGTGCGAGATCGATTCCACCGGGAATCTGATGAAATCCCACATTCCCTCCCAGCGTTCTCCAGATTGTCGTTGTCGCACGAGATATTGGTCTTCACTGCGAATAGCAATGGTAGCTTCGACGGTTTGTGTGACCTTGGGGCGTCTTTTTTTTAGTGGCACACTCTCCTGATTCTGTGCGGCAAATGCCTGGCAATGAATCGTGAGCGGGCAACTTTCGCAGTCTGGCGATGCAGGCGTACAGATTTGTGATCCCAACTCCATGAGCGCTTGATTAAGTTTTCCGGCCTCACGTTTTGGTTGCAGTTCCTCAGCGAATGACCAAAGAGTTTTTTCGCCGTCGCGGCTGCGGGGATCACCAGAGTAATTCAGCAATCGACAATACAGTCGGAGTGTATTTGCTTCGACAATGGGGGCAGGGAGGTCGAATGCGAAGGAGCGAATCGCACCGGCAGTGTAGCGGCCAATCCCGGGTAAGGATTTCAGCTCGGAGAGTTTCTTTGGGAATTCGCTCGCGAATTCACTTTGAATCACAATGGCAGCTTTTCGAAGATTTCGTCCTCGACTGTAGTAGCCAAGTCCTTCCCAGTACTGAAGAACTTCTTCTTCTGTCGCTGCAGCGAGTTCTGCAACTGTCGGAAATCGCCCAATGAACCGTTCGTAATACGGCACGACAGCCTTGACTGTCGTTTGCTGCAGCATGATTTCGCTGATCCAGATTTTGTAGGGATCGCGTGTCATACGCCAGGGGAGCGGGCGTCCCTGACTTTTGAACCAGTGATTGAGACGCCTCCGCAAACTGGCCAACTCTTGTGCATCCAGCGAGTGGATGAGTGATTCTTCCATTGCGTTGATAGCATTTTTCGAATTGATATTTGCGTCCTGCCTTGTGGTGAACAGCCATTTTGCTGGTGAAACACGTTCTTCACGGGCACAGGGTAGAACAAAATGTTCCAAAGAGCTTGATTTCTGAATCGGGTCACTCGCCAAACGCTTTGCGAAGCATTTGGAGGCTTCTAGGAATAGCGGTTTCGTGAGCCTCTTTGCCTTCGAATTCGAGCGAAACGTATCCGGTGTAGTTCACATCAGAAAGAATTTTGGCGACGCGCTCATAATCGATTTCGAGGGTGTACCACGTCCCTCCGCCGAAATATGTTTTGGCTTGAACGAAGGCTGCGTACGGAGCGAGTAGTTCGTATTGCTCATACTGCCGCTCCAGGAAATTTCCGGTGTCGAGTGTTGCTTGCAGCCAAGGGGAGTCGATGGCATCAATCACTCGGATGACGCCTTCAGCTGTCCTTCCCAGGCCCCAGTGGTTTTCAAGTCCCAGCACGACGCCACATTCTTCCGCTTTGGGAAGGCACTTTTCCAGCGAATCGATGACCCATTTGAATCCTTCGTCTTCGGTGTGTCCCGGAAGGATTGGCTCGATTCCCTTTTTCGCCATGAGTTCGTCGAAGCTCTTGATTGTGCCCCATCGCCCGGTGTTGACGCGGATCGTAGGGATGCCGAGAGCGTAAGCAAGTTCGATGCAGTGGATAGTATGGTCGATATTTCTCTGTCGCTTGTCGGGATCGGGAGAAACGAAAGATTGATGTGTTGAGCACCCACAGAGGTCAATTCCGTTGCGGAAAGCACGCTGTTTAATTCGTTGCAATGCGGCGTTTGATTCATCCTGCATTTGAATATGCAGGACTTCAACACCGTCGAATCCGGCATTGGCAGCGAGGTCAATGCACTCTTCAATGCTCAATTTCGTGTCAGGGCGAAATCTCCAGTACGAGTAAGTCGACGTTGCGATTCGAGGAGCTCGCTTCACTGAGGGAAGCGGCTGTTCCTGAGACGCTTTCCGCTTCGGGTCTTGTGCGAAACTGTTGAGTCCAATTACTCCAGCCAGGGCGGCCCCAGCGAGCAGTTGGCGTCGATTCACATTCTTTTCACCTGACATACTGTACCTCGTTGAGTTTTAATGAAGCCTCGTTATAACAATTTGGTTCAGGTGGGAGATCGGTTCAGCGCAAAAAAAAACGGCAATCGGGAGAGACTCCAGATCGCCGTTTTGATTCTGTTTTGACTATCGCGACAGGAACGCGACAACTTGTCCGACGTCAACCGGAAGGCTGACATCGTCAAATGTTGGCAGTGAGGTGACGATGGCGGTGAGTTCGTCACCATCAAAGTTGACCCAGCTGCAACCTGTGTCACCGGAATCATCGCTGAGCTCTTTGTAGAGCTGCTTGAGATTCGGGCGGTTCTTAACTGTGATTTTGTCGCCAGCTTTCACCATGAATGATGGACGGTCTACACGGCGACCGTTGATGAGGAAGTGCCCATGGACAATTCCCTGGCGTGCTTGCGGACGTGATTTGGTGAACCCGGCTCGACGGACAACATTGTCCATTCGTCGCTCGCAAAGAATCATCAGATTCTCTCCGGTGTTCCCTTTAATACGTCGGGCTTTGTCGAAGTATCGACGGAGATGTTTTTCGCGAAGACCGTAATAGAATTTGATCTTCTGCTTTTCAACGAGAGCCAAACCATAGTTGCTGGTTTTGCGTCGACGTTGAGCCATCCCTGGTGGATATTCTTTGCGTTCAAATGCTCGAACAGCGCCCGCGTTTTCAAAAACTTGAAAACCGAGACGGCGATTGATTCTCGCTTTGGGTCCGGTGTAACGTCCCATTAAATCTAATTCCCGATATAGCTTGGACTTACGATACTAATTAGCTCTAACAAAACCTGAGCAAGTGATTGAAATCGACTGTTTGGCAATGGTTCCAAATGTACGGTTTCAACAGGATTTCAGGGCGTCTAACAAGAGTGTTGCCAGGGCATCTAAATTGTTAGAGCATCTAACCACGCAATCATCCCCCCTCATCCTTTTCAGGGGAAAAGCGAATCATGTCGTTTGGAACTCACCTCGTCAAGTGTCCCTCGCTGCTTCCGTGAAGGAATTTTGTTGAAACTTTGATGAGAACCGGAATTTTGTCACAAAAACTTGACCTGAAGAGGGTCAGTTCACCACATTTCGTGGTTTTTGACCGCTGAGGACCCGCAGACAGTTCTGGCTCCCTTTGATTCTCATGTCATCCAACCCTTCCTCGGAATAGAAAGCTGCGTGTGGATTGAGGATGAGTCGATCATACGCCGGGTGAGAGGGATCTCTCCAGGCGACCATGAGCGGATCATCATCTTGAGGAGGCTCGGTTTCGAGAACATCGAGTGCCGCTCCTCGCAAATGATCTCCTTCGATTGCTCTCAGGACTGCATGGGCATCGACGACCCCGCCTCGTGCAGTATTGACCAGAAACGCCCCCGGTTTCATCTTGGCGATGGTTTCGTCGTTGAGCAGATGTTGAGTTTCGTCAGTACGAGGACAGTGTGCGCTGACAACATCCGACTGAGAAAGAAGGTCGTCCAGTTCTTCGATTCGCTCAATCCCCAGCGATTTATCGCGTCCATCAGGAACGTGTGGATCGTAATAAATCACCCGCATCCCCAAGGCCTTTGCCCTCAGCGCTGTCGCTGTCCCGATCCGACCAACACCAATGATGCCGAAGGTTCTGCCGCGAAGACGGTGAGTCGGCTTCACTTGTTCATAGATCCACGGGCCTGCACCACGCTGTAAGCGGTTGTTCATATAATGAACTCCCCGCGTCAGTGTGAGCATCATTCCGATAGCAGAGTCTGCGACCTCTTCGGTTCCGTAATCAGGGACATTAGCGACGTTGATCCCCTTTTCCCTAGCCAGCGCTCTGTCCACATTGTCGAAGCCGACGCCGCATCGGACAATCAGCTTGCAGTTTTCCAGGCGATTGATCGTCTTTTCTGTGAGGGAGATGAAATGGTACAGCATGATCGCGTCAGCGTTTTCGATCTTCCCGATAAGATCATCCTCAGAGTAAGCGTTCAGAGCTTGTACATCTGCAATGTCACCCAAAATCTTCTCTTCATGATGGAGAGGTGGGTTGATGAAATCGGTAATGACAACTTTCGATTTGGGCATTTGATTCCGTCTTCTGGTTTGTCGTCGTGTCTGAATCTTTCTTGAACAGGTAATTTAGGTTCCAGCACCTTGCAGTGCTATTCCTGAGTTCATTTTCTCTTGAAGAGGCGTTTCAAAAGTCTTCAGGAGATGGCGTTTTTTTACACCGGGAAGATATCATTTATGCTACTCTCAGATCAAAGTGATGGACTGTTCTCCGCGAATTTCCAGTCGCAGCTTTACTATTCATCACCCACTTGAGTTGCGGGCTTCATCGGCCGCGCTATGATGTGCCGCAGACCAACTCATTTTTCGCACTCAATCTACTTCCATGACTTCGTCGAATCATCAAGAACGATCTCTCGCCCCACAAACGCTGCAGTTTGGTTCGCTCACGCTGCCATCGAGGTATTTGCTTTCACCATTGGCAGGGTTTACCAACTTGCCGTTTCGTCGAGTTTGTCGAGAAATCGGAGGTGTGGGCCTCTGCACGACTGATCTTGTAAGCGCTCGGGGATTGTTAGAGAAGAATGAAAAATCGATCCAGCTGATCAAAACTCACGAGGTCGATACTCCGTACTCCGTCCAGATCTTTGGTCCAGATCCCATCGAAATGCGTGATGCGGCTCAGTTTCTTGTCGAATATGGTGTCGACTCGATTGATATCAATATGGGATGCCCGGTCGACCGGATTACCAGTGGAGGGGCCGGGTCCGCGATGATGTGTTCGGTCAATAAAACGATCGAACTTGTCCAAACTGTGGTCGATGCTGTCTCGATTCCGGTAACCGTTAAAATGCGTCTTGGCTGGGACGACACACAACTGACCGCTCCCAAGTTTGCCAGAGAGTTTGAACAGGTCGGCGTTGTGGCGGTGGCAATACATGGGCGGACTCGAGAGCAAGGCTTTCGAGGATCAGTCAATCGAGAAGGAATTCGCAAGGTTGTCGAGGCGGTCGAGGTGATCCCGGTAATCGGAAACGGGGATATCCTTAATGTCGAAGATGCACAGCGGATGTTCCAGGAGACTGGCTGTCAGGGGATTTCGATAGGACGTGGTGCCTTGGCAAATCCTTGGATCTTCCGTCAACTAGTTGAATGGGAAACGACTGGAGCAGTTCAGCCCCCGGGGAATTTCGACGAGCGTCTTAACCTGATGATGCGTCAATTCGGGTATCTGGAAGAGTTGGTCGGTCCGCGCCGAGCGGTTGTGATGTTCCGAAAGATGGGGCACTGGTATCTCAAAGGAATGCGTGTGCGGAAAGCACTTCGCCACCAATTTCAAACCGCACGAGATCGGGATGAATTACAAATCGCGCTCGACGCAATCAGCGAGGCTGGTCCGGTGGGTGGTTCGAGAACGGGGCTGTTGCCGGAGATGCACGTGCCAGTTCCCTCGGGGCCAGTGGAAAAATGGTAATTATTTTGAGAGCAGCTTTCGAACTCTGAAGCCATGAAAACGCCCATTAGGGCTCGAAATCATTGAAAATGCTCTAGAGCATCTTTCGAATTGGTTTGCAGGTTCTGCCTCGTGGCGAACAGTATTTTTACTAGAGAAATGCGTCCTTCACGGGCACACGGTAGAGCAAACTGCTCTAGAAAATAAACAACACATCGAGAGTTTCCCCGAAGTCGGTTTGACGATATTCCCTCGGACTGACTACTCTGCACACAGACTGGTTCTTTCATGAAGAAAGAGTCGTAGATCGTTTTATTGAATTGGCATTCAACGACGTTTGATGCGTACGCCAACGGGCGTGCGGGACATCCCGAGAGAGATGCCAATTCAGGTCCACAGGATAGTAGTAATGGCAAAACGGAAGTCTTCAAAGCCGAGCGCGGGACAACGTGTTCGGGTCAATGAAGGTGTTTGCATGCCGGAGTATCCGGACGTGATCATTGAGTCGTGGACTGGGATGGTTCTCGAAACACAAGGCCGGGGTGCGACATCTAAAGTCATCCTGGAATGGGACGATGCTGCACTGGAAGCGATGCCTGCCTCTTATCGAGAGCAATGTGAAAGCCAGAACATGCTTTACACCATGGCGTGCTTGCCGATGAGTGATGTCTCAATCGATGACTGAATCTGTCAATATTGCCCTTCGCTTCAGCAACTTCGCCAAGCTCAATCCGAATCAAACAGCGGTCG
The DNA here is from genome assembly GCF_048270125.1 of Thalassoglobus sp. Classification (NCBI taxonomy): domain Bacteria; kingdom Pseudomonadati; phylum Planctomycetota; class Planctomycetia; order Planctomycetales; family Planctomycetaceae; genus Thalassoglobus; species Thalassoglobus sp. Next base: position 26,935 of record NZ_JBLWTN010000030.1, read on the forward strand.
TCGAAACAATCAAGACCAGGCGTGACGGTCAGGTTGTCTACCGACAGTTGAGTTTTCAGGAACTCGACGAAGAGTCAGACCGAATCGCTGCCGGACTGCGAGAACGAGGCTGCGGGCCGGGCATGAAGCTCGTACTGTTTATCCCATTCAGTATCGACTTTATCTCGCTGACATTTGCTCTCTTCAAAACCGGAGCAACGATAGTTTTGATCGACCCGGGAATGGGCCGCACGAACATCTTCCGTTGCCTTGAAGAGGTCAACCCGGATGGATTTGTAGCGATTCCGCTGGTTCATTTTGTTCGTCTATTGAATCGTCGTAAGTTTCCGAATGCGAAATTCAATATCTCATCCAGCCGCTGGATGCCGGGAGTCATTGGCAAGCTGAGTGAACTGAAGAAGTCCAACATCGATTCGTTCAAGATCGCAAAGACGAAACGGGAAGACCTTGCGGCCATCATCTTCACTTCCGGAAGCACTGGTCCCCCCAAAGGCGTTGCCTATGAACATGGGATGTTCGATGCTCAGGTCGAGATGATTCAGGCCTATTACGGGATTGAGCCGGGCGAGGTGGACTTGCCGGGGTTTCCCCTGTTTGGACTGTTCAACGCTGCGATGGGTGTGACGACAGTCATTCCTGAGATGGACCCGACAAAGCCTGCTCAGGTCGATCCAGAAAAAATGATTCGGGACATCGAAAAATTTAAAGTCACACAGGCGTTCGGGTCTCCGGCGTTCTGGAATCGTGTCGGCAGATATTGCGTTGAGAATGGCGTAACGTTTCCGACCATCAACCGTGCTCTGTCTGCTGGCGGACCGGTTCCAGTCCACGTTTTGAAACGGATGCAAAAAGTGATTACCAAGCCGGGAGCGGACCTCTTCACTCCCTACGGAGCAACTGAAAGTTTGCCGGTCGCTTCGATTGGTGGTTCGCAGGTTCTCAATGAAACCGCGAACAGAACCGGTCGAGGTGAAGGGACATGTGTCGGAAAGACGTTTCCCGGAGTGGATGTTAAAATCATTGAAATCACCGAGGGACCAATTTCATCCATTGCCGACGCACAAGAGCTGCCACATGGCGAAATCGGTGAGATCATCGTTCAGAGTCCTTCCGTCACTCGAGAGTATTTTCAACGTGCAGAAGCGACTGCGCTTGCAAAGATCGCAGATGGGGATCGTTTCTGGCATCGAATTGGTGATGTCGGATACTTCGACAACGAACAGCAACTTTGGTTTTGCGGGCGAAAAGCTCACATCGTTGAAGTGAAAGGCACACGACATTTTTCGGTGAAGTGTGAAGCGATTTTCAATGAACACCCAAAAGTCTACCGTTCAGCACTTGTCGGAATTGGAGAAAAACCGAATCAATGCCCAGTCATTGTTGTTGAGCCAGAGGCGGGAGAGTTTCCAGAAAATTCAGTAGCGCTTCAAAAGTTTCACGACGAATTGCTGGCTCTCGGGAAAGCCTCTGAACTGACACAATCAATTGAGACCATTCTCTTTCATCGCAGCTTGCCGGTTGACACTCGCCACAACGTGAAGATCAATCGTGAGCAACTTGCGAAGTGGGCACAAGAACAGTTGTCGTAAGGTTGGAAAGCAAATGAAGATCACAGAAATTCGCTGCGCTGGGCTACACGGTGCGACTCCTGAAGGGGGCTGGAGCACCGAAATTCAACCTGATGATTGTGTCCACACGCTGATCGTTGTTCTCACAGATGCTGATATTATCGGGCTTGGCAGTGTCTTCACGAATAGTGATCTCGTGCAGGCATCGCTTGATGTGCTGAAGCCAATTTACGAGGGCGAAAACGCTCTTGAGCCAGAGCGTGTGAGCGAGAAACTGCATCAGAATACTTTCTGGTTAGGACGCGGAGGTGCTATCACCCACACTATCAGCGGGATCGACATTGCACTTTGGGACATCTTGGGAAAAGCGACAGGGCAACCGGTGGGGCGATTGCTCGGCGGCAGATACCGTGAGCGGGTCCAACCCTACGCCTCATTGTTGATGGACGAACCTGAGAAAATGAAAGACCGGCTCGAGCCGGTGATGAGCGAAGGTTTTCGGGCATTCAAAATCGGTTGGGGACCGTTTGGTCGCAGAGAATCGTTTAAGCATGATGAAGAAATTGTCAAAGCGGCCCGAAACGCGATTGGTGATGATGCGAAGTTAATGGTCGATGCCGGAGGAAGTGACGCTTTCTGGCCGAATGGTTACAAGTGGGCACTGCGCACTTCCAGCATGCTTGCAGATTACGACGTCACGTGGTTTGAGGAACCGCTCACTCCTGATTCGCTGGACGATTTCAAACGGCTTCGTGAACATTCTCCCGTTCCTGTTTCTGGTGGCGAGGTGTTAACGCGGCGTCAGGAATTTGTGCCTTGGCTGCAGGGGCAGGCATTCGACATTGTGCAGCCCGACGTCACGAAAGTGGGTGGGATCAGCGAGGAACGCCGCATCGCCTGGATGGCGCAAGACAATGGGATTCAATTCATTCCACATGGCTGGAATACTGCGGTCGGATTGGCTGCGGATTTGCATTTGGCATCGGCGTTCCCCAGAACCAATTTCGTCGAATACCTTACCGGTTCCCCTTTCATCGACGAGATTGTCTTGAACGCTTGGAGCCTCGACGAAGAGGGAACTCTCGAAATTCCGACGTCCCCCGGCCTCGGTTTGGAACTCAATCCCGATGCGGTTGAGAAGTACACGGGGCGAAAAGACCTGCTGTCGCCTTGAATTCCGTTGCTTAACGGTTCGATCAAGCCGGGATCTGGGCAGGTTCCATCGAAATCGGTTCAGACGAAGTCGGCTCGATCCGAACCCATTGAAGCAGAACCGGCATCAGGAAGATGTTGCTGACCAATCCACCCAGCATGGCGATGCTGACCAGAATGCCAAAATCCGCAAGCGGGACAAAATTAGACATCGTCAACACGCTGAAGCCTGCGACCAGAGCCAGGTTGGCAAGTACGAGTGCGAGGCCGACTTGTCCATGAGCACTTTCCGTCGCAGCGAGATGGTCGACACCGCTTTTACGAAGTCGCAGGTAAGTGCTCAGGTAGTGGATTGTTGAGTCGACAGTGAGCCCCATTGAGACGCTGGCAATCATCGCGGTTCCGATGTTGACTGGGACTCCGAGCAATCCCATGGTGCCGATCAAGACGAGGATAGGAAGCAGATTCGGAATCAGCGAGAGAAGTCCAATCGTAAGATTTCGGAACGCAATTCCCATCGTCAAGGCAACGCCTGCCGAAGCAATCAGGAAGCTGAATAATTGGTCGTTGAGCAGGCTGGAAATCATGTTGGCCAACAAAACATATAATCCAGTCGCAGTGGAATCCGGGAAAATTTCTCTGCTGACTTTTTCAACTTCAGCGATCAATTTTAATTTCACCTCTGCCGGTTGTTGTTCAAGGGCTCTCAGCATGATTCTCATGCGTTGCTGCGAAGAGTTGTAGAGCGAGCTCTCCATTTCAGGTTGCAGCGTCGTGAGAAATTCACGCTTTTCTTCGAGTGTCGACTTGCGAAGTCGCATGATCGGTAAGAGACGACTTCGCTTCGAGGAATCAATCGGGACACGTGGGACAAGGTCCAGACCATCTGTCAGCGAGACGACCTTTGTCAGCTTCGTGCCATCTTCTAATTCGATCTCTCTTAATCTCGTCGACAGTTCCCGAACCTGATCCAGAGTTTCTTCTGTCAACGTTTCAGGTGCAGAAAACCCGATCTCCCAACTCCCGACTCCTCCCATGCGGTTTTCAAAATACTGGATGGCTTGAGCAATGGGGCTTTGCTCTCGGAAGTTTTTACTGAAGTCGGTTTCGACTGTCAGTCGGAGCAGCCCAAGAAACGTGAGGCCAAACAGGGAGACAGTCAACAAGCACAATCCGAGGGCGTGGCGGTTCGCCCAGCGACTGAGAGATTTTAATATGGCCACAAGTCGATCTTCTCCGATAGGAGGGTTCGGGTCGGCTTGAGCCTGACCGACAAGGATGCCAAAAGGAAACAGCAGACAACATAGAACTGGGATGAGAAGAGTCGCCAGTGTCATCATGATGGCAAAGCTTTGGACAGGCACAATCCGGCTGATGAGCAACGCCGCAAAGCCGACTGCGGTTGTAATGCAGGTCCAGCTAATCGGCCCAGCGAGCCGTTTGAATGTTAAACGATAGGAATCTTTCCGAGAGTGAGTGAGCCGTAGCTCTCGATAGGTGACCGTGATATGCATCGTCGTGGCAACACCGATGATTGTCACCAACGAATTCAACATGGAACTGACCATACTCAGCTTCATGCCGGTGAATGCAAGGAGACCTTGTGTCCAGATCAAGGTGCATTGAATCAGCACAATCGGAAGGACGACCCACCGAATGTTTCGAAACAGAATCAGAATCACCACCATGAGCAATAGAGAAGAGGCAATCCCTAATGTTCGAGAGTCCGTTTCCACGTATTGAAACATGTCGTGGACCTGAAGCGGTTCACCTGCGACAACAGCTTCGGGGTTGTGTTGATGGACAGCTTCTCGAACGAGGCGAAAAGTTTCCGCTCTGGAAACGGTTGACTTGTTTTCGTCTTCAAGCCGCATCGCAATTGCGACGGTACGATCATCGTCGCTGATAAGCATTCTTCGCGATTCTCGCAGTATCGACCTTTCGAAAGCGGGCAATCGCATCGCCAGTCTCATCCAACGTGGAGCGCGATCGTTTCGCATGATGGAGGCCAGATCCTGCATGCTTTCTGGGAGAATCCCCGGGATCTGCGAAAGTGTTGCGGAAAAAGACTCCATGTCATCCAAAGTCTCCGAACTGGTTGGATCATCAACCGCATAGCCGACGATGAGAAATTCATCTCCACCGAAAGCTTGTTTACTGATGAGGTACTCCTGAAGAAGTGGGGACTCACTGGAGAAGAAGGACTCAACCGCCTCGTCAAATCGGAGTTGTGACGCGGGAATCGCGAGTATCAAGGTCATTGCAGTCAGAAACGCCACCGCCGGATACTTCAAGCGGGCGAGTTGATTGGCGAATTGCTCTGAATGACTCGGGGCGTTTGGGGACATGGAGGGTGTGTTGAGGTCGTCGAAGATCACAGGTTTCAGGTTGGAGTGATCTCCGGGGAATAGTCAGTGGCCGAGGCCGAATAAGGTCGAAGATGATGATTGCTTGAACTTACTGTGTTCGCTGAGAATAGTCTCGGTCATACTAAACAACTACTGAGTCGGAAGAGAAAACTGAGATGCCAGCAGATTCTCGCATTTCGAAGTGATCCTGAATTGCCCGTCACCTTGGGTAATCCAGGTGACTCTTGCAGATTCCTCCTCGGAGCACAGTTCATGATTTTCACGGGAGTTGAGGCCAGCCACTTGTCGGGTTGTGACTGTCGCCTGTAGGATAGAAGGTGTCTAAACGGGAGTATTCTACAAGAAATACTTGCTGATTTGATCTCTCCTTCGCTGAATAGAAGTCTCACCCACCTGCCGAACTTTCACATGAACGTTTTGAAGAGTGACCCTTGCGTGACAGGCTTGCCTCAAGTTTCGGCGAGTCGATCGATATTTGCAACATGGTTCAAGTTTGCAAGACGGTTCAAGTTTGCATCGCTGCCCAGACTTGCAAGGTGGCAAATGGTGGACCTGCGATTATTGGGGCTGCGACGATCAGGCTTGTCAGTTGGACTGGCAGCGGTCATGTTTTTTCTATTCCCCACAATTGCTGCAGCGGATGCAGTTGGCGACTACAACCTGGCTGTTCAATTCTATAAACAGCAACGCTGGAAAATGGCTGGCGAAGCTTGTGAAGAATTTATCAACAAATACCCGGAACACGTTCAGGTTCCGATGGCTCATTTGTACTGGGGGCAGTCTCTGGTTCATCTGTCTGATTTCGACGCCGCCAGAACACAGTTCCGAGCGTATCTCAGTAATCCCAAAGCGGTCTCAGATCGTCCGTTGGCCATGTACCGTCTTGGCGAGTGCAGCTACTTTTTAAATGATGCCAAAGCCGCTGAGCAGGAATTGACACGATTCCTCAATGAGTATGGAGACCACGAGTTGGCTGAATGGGCAATTGTCTATCTTGCGCATTCGCAGTTTCAACTCAACAAAAATAAAGAAGCGATTCGCTCCTTCGAAAAATCATTGAATGACTACAAAGATGGTCATCTGAAGAGTGAAGCGGAGTACGGGTTGGCACGTGCACTAGAAGTCGACCGGCAATCGGAGAGGGCAGAAGCTCTCTATCGCAAAATCGCTGCCGAGTCCACGAACCCCCACGCCGGAGATGCTCAATTCCATTTCGCAGCATCGTTGTTCAGTCAGGGAAAGTACAAGGAAGCAGATCAGGCGTTTCTCGCCCTCACAACCGCACAGCCGAAACATCGACTGGTCCCTTTAGCATTTCTGAATGCTGGATACGCAGAATATCAGTCTAGAGAGTTTAGAAATGCTATCCAGCGATTTGAAAAAGCGGCTGAGTCAGAAGACCAGGCGCTGACGGCACAGTACTGGGCCGCCCTGAGTTACAAGTCGCTTGGTGAATATGCGCAGGCTTCAAAGATTTTCCAGGAGTCATTGTTAGCCGAGCCGGATCAGCCGTTGGCAGAAAATATTTACTTCCAGCGAGGAGATGCCGAACTCCGTTTAGGAAATTACGAACTAGCCCTGCAACTTTTCGAATCGGTATACACTCAATGGCCAGAAGGGAAGTACTCCGATGATTCAGTTCATTCCGCTTGCGAAGCGGCTTTTCAAATGGGCGATTTCAAGAAGGCAGAAGCCCTCAATGAACTCTTTCAATCTCGCTATGCCGATGGAGGCTTAAAACAGGTTCAAGACTTGTTGTTCGGGCGAATTTTAATGGCTCGCGGAGATCAACTTGAGGTCGCATCTCCTGAGAGGGAGGCAGTCTACCAGCAAGCTGCGGAGTTACTAAAAAATGTCGTGGAGACAACAAAAGTCGATGAGACAAAAAAACTGGCACAGTTTCAATTGGCTCGGGCTTACGAACGATTAGGTGATGACGACACACTCATTGCCGTACTCTCTTCGGTCGTCGAAAATGCGCCCATGTCTCAACTGGATTATGATGCTCTACTTCTGAGAGCAAACGCGCATCTGCGAAAGAAAGATTACGACAACGCCATTCTCGACTACGAAGCTTTCTTGAAGGACGCGACGTCTAGCAAACTTCTTCAGGATGGGTATACCGGACTTGTTGCAGCCCAGATTGCGAAGCAAGACTGGGAGAATGTCACCACTAATCTTGATCGTCTTAAAGAACACGATCCGGAATCGGCCGAGCGACATCGGTTAAGCCTGGCAGCTGGCGATGCTGCGTACGACGCAAAATTGTGGCCGCAAGCAGAATCCTTCTTCCAGATCGCCACGGCAGAGAAGTCAGGCAACGAATATTATCTCGCAGGTCTCTCTGGGCTCGGACATGCACTCTATCAGCAAGAAAAATTTGCGGAATCTGCCAAAGCCTTCGAGAAGCTAACTGAAGCTCAAAGCGATGACCTCAAGCTGGGGACGCATGCCTGGTACATGCTGGGAATGGCGCATCGTCAAGCCGGAGAAACCGAAGCTGCACTGTCCGTGTACGAACACGCACTGGAAAAGTATCAAGCAAACACACAAGGTGCGGACCCCGAAGCGCTGCAAACAATCTACAGCTTAGCCAAGGGAGCTGCTCGCGTTTCTCGTGATCTGATGAAGAATGCGATCGCAGAAAACTACTACAAAGCAGCCTTCGAACGGATTCAAGCACTTCCGGAAATTAAGAATGCTGAGCTGGATAAGCTGATCTACGAATGGGCGGACATGCACTACAACGACCAGGATTACACCCGGGCGGACGAACTTTTCAATTTGCTGATCGAAGAAACCCCCACGAGTGATTTAGTCGATGACGCCTCGCTGATTCTGGCAGAGAGCCTGAGATTTTCTGGTAAACAAGCTGAGGCAGAAACCGCTTTCCGAAAACTCGCGACAAACAAAACCGTTGACGACTTCGTCCGCCAGCGATCGCTTGTCCACCTCGTCGACCTCGACGCTGAAGCGGGAGAATGGGAGCAGGTTCTGGCAGACTGCAACACATTGGAAACGGAATTTCCAGAGAATACACATCGACTCTATGTTCGCTATCGAACTGCCGAGTCCCTGTTACACCTGTCGCGAGCCTCTGATGCTTCTGCGATTCTTTCTGAATTGATGACTCAACTTTCGGGGCAATCGAAAGAAGAGAAGCCGACCTGGTGGGAAGATGTCTGGCTGTTGAAAGCAGAGAGTTTGCTGGAAGCCAAAGATTATCAAAATCTCACGAAGACCGTTGAAGAGCTGAACACGCTTTCGCCTGATTCAAAACTGGTCCATCGGGCTGAACTTCTCGTCGGGAGGGCTCTAGAACAACAGGCGAAGTTTGTCGAAGCACGTGCCGCCTATACTCGGGCAATTCAGTCGAAATCAGGAAAAGGGACCGAATCAGCTGCGGAAGCTCAGTTTCGTATTGCCGAATCCTTACTAAAAGAGAAGAATTACAAAGCTGCGCTGAAGGAGTTTTATCGAGTTTACGCAGCATACGACTCTCCTGAATACGAAGCAGCCGCCCTCTATCAAGCAGCACGATGCGATGTTTCGCTAAAAAACTGGAAAGGCGCCGTGCAGTCGTACAGGACTTTGATTAAAGAATTCCCTGAAAGTCAGCACCTCGAAGAAGCGAAAAAACAGCTGGTGGAGATCGAACAAGTATTTCCAGATTTATAACACAGGCCGTGATGTGGACTCGACGCAAGTGACTGTCCTGTCATGACTTGTTCGTTTCAGTGGGCCAGAGAAGAGGGCGTCATGCCTGTCAATCAAAGCAATTTCAGGTAGCTTGTGAAGGTTTTTGAAAACGAAGTCCTTCGCAAGTTCATGTGTTACTGAGCCATTGCGTTTCCATACTCGGCAACTGGTTATTTCACCTGGCCGAAATGTACTCAGAATTAAAAGAGCCTCTCCATGATGGAGCCAATTCAAACGACTCTTCACCAAAGACTGCGCGCAGCAATGCCCGGAGCTTTACTGCTGTTTTGCTTTATGATTCCCGTCGCGGCTCAGGATGTGAATCTTTCAGAGCAAAATATTCCTCTTGTCGGAGAAACTGCTGAATTCCCGGAATTCGACCCAAGTGCAGAGATTCTCGCCGCTGAGGGCGAAGCTGGGCCGGCCGAAAAGGTCGGTTTGCCGACCAATGTCATTGAAATCTTTCTGTCACTCGGTTACTGGATTCTGCCATTCGGACTGGCCACTTTAATTGCGATCTGGTTTACGACTGAACGCGTGGTGGTGTTGCGCCGTGGGAGAGTCATTCCAAAACCGTTTGTGCAACGATTCCTCAAGTTGCTTGAAGAGGGGGAATTGGAAAAAGACGAGGCCCTGCAAATTTGCGAAGACAATGGTTCTCCCGTCGCTCATGTTTTTGCTCATGGTGTGCGAAAATGGGGCAAACCAAGTGTCGAGGTCGAACAAGCGATCATCGACGGCGGGGAACGTCAGGTCAGTTCGCTGCGCCGACATCTTCAGGTGATCAACGGCGTTGCGACAGTGACTCCGCTAATTGGATTGCTGGGAACCGTTTGGGGGATGCTCAAATCGTTCAATCAAATCGCTCTCGCAGGTGCAATGGGGAAAACAGAGCAGCTGGCATCAGGTATCGCGCTCGCTTTGGTGACCACTGCAGCTGGTTTAATCGTCGCGATTCCATCGTTGATTGCGTATATGTATCTCTCCGGCCGAGTCGACGCACTGGTCATGAAAATGGACGAACTCGCTCAAAAAGTCGTTCACAACATCTCAATTGAAGCTCTGTCAGATCGACAGCAGCGTCCTCGAACGATTTCATCAGCTTCGAAAGGGACTCAAAAATCAGCCGGGTAATTCATTTGCGTTTCTCAATCTTCAAAGAGTCACGCTCAAACGATTGACCATCGAGCTCAACTCGACTCCAATGTCTTAAAACGTCGGAGTGTCTCATCATGAAATCGCGACCGACTACGGCTCATAGACCGGAATTCCTTGGGGAACACAATGTTTGGACTGTTTGGCGGAAAAGACTGGAACGTGATCGCGGTCATTTTTGAACGTCGTGATCTGTATCAGGTAAGTGGCCAGCGCAGCAAAGGTGGCGGAGCAGAAAAAACCCGAGACGGTGCGAAACGGCATCCGCGAACGGTATACTGGGCTGTTTTCGATCAAAAAGGGAGCTACCTTGAAGGTGGCGTCGGGGCAGGTGGGAATACCGTTCCGGGCGATGTCCTGAAGAAGCTTGGAAAAGAACTCGCAAAAAACCGAACGGTCCTGGAAGTTCTGAGATCGCTGGAAACTAAAGAAACTGACAAACTTGCCAAACCACTTGTCTGGACAGGATATCCGCCACGTCAAATGCATGGGCAAGATTGAACCTGGTTACGTACCACTTTTCAAATGGTGCTCGGGTTCAGACTCGTGGCGATGTGTGATTTTCCTCACGAGAAGCACTCTCCACGGGCACAAGAAACACGTAAGTGTTCTAAATCTGTTTATTCGCCTCTCCTCTAATACAGCCTTGCTTCCGGGGCTGATTTCTCAAAATGCAAATTGTTCACTACCCACATCCTGTACTCTCTTTCAAATCGGTCGAAGTTCAACAAATCGACGGGACTTTACGAAAAGTCGTTCGTCGAATGTTTGACCTGATGTACGAAGCCAACGGAATCGGCTTGGCTGCCAATCAGGTTGGCTTGCCATTCCGATTCTTCCTGGTGAATCTCGCTGCCCGCCCGGACAGCCCCGATGAAGAGTTAGTTTTCATTAACCCCATCATCAAAAAGAAAAAAGGGAGTGAACTCGGCGAAGAAGGCTGCTTAAGCCTTCCGGGACTTTATGGTGATGTCGACCGATCCGAGGAAGTCACCATTGAAGCTTTCGATCTCTCAGGGCAGGGGTTTGCCATGGAACTTTCCGAGCTTCCGGCGCGCGTCGTTCAACATGAAACCGACCATCTCGATGGAATCATGTTTACAGATCGGATGCGGGAACAAGGTGAAAGTGAGGATGTGGACATCGAGTTACTGAAATTCAAAATGAATTTTAAGAACGCTCAAAATGAAAACCTCTTTGCTAACGATGATGAACTTCTGAAGAACGTTCAGGACATGGCAAAATCCGGGAAAATCCCTGCCGATTTTCTGGAAATTCCAGTCCATAAACTGACTCCACCTCAACTCAATGACGAGTAAGAAGTCGGAAAAAAAAGAAGACCAGCTGCACCGGACGTTTGGTGCAGCTGGTCTTTTTATATGAACTGAGAACCTTGCCTGCGAATTGGCTTGGAAACCTGACTCACGTTCATGACTTCATAGATTGTTCGTCGCGTGGCCAGAACCTGTACACCAATTCGCAAGATACTCTAGTAGTTTCTGGGGCGGGCTTTGCCTTGGACGCGGAGTGGAACTCCCAAAATTCGCAGGAAGCCTTCTGCGTCGTTTTGGCTATAATCTGCTTCGTCAGCTGCTTCCATGGATGCGATCGCTTCGTCATAAAGGGAATTAGGTGAAGTCCGACCGACAATGCGGACGTTTCCTTTATAGAGCCCTAACGTCACTTCACCTGTGACCGGCTGTTGAAGCTGACTGATGAAGGCCATGAGAGCATCCATTTTCGCACAGTACCAGAAGCCATTGTAAACCATCTCGGCAACTTCCGGGCTGAGGCGGTCTCGCAAGTGGGCGGCGTCACGGTCTACGGTGAGTTGCTCGAGGGCCTGATGAGCGGCGTACAGGCAGGTCATCCCCGGAGCCTCATAAACTCCTCGGCTTTTCATTCCGACGAATCGATTCTCGACAATGTCGATGCGTCCGACACCATTTTCACCACCCAGCTGGTTGAGAGCCTTAACGATTTCGGCCGCTCCCATTGCTGTCCCATTGACGCTTGTTGGAACTCCTGATTCGAAGCCAATTTTCACAAGAGCTTCCTGATCGGGGGCCTCCTGCGGAGAGACAGTCATCCCAAAATCGATGATGGGGATTCCATCAACGTTCGGGTCTTCAAGGTCACCCGCTTCGTAGCTGATGTGTAAGCAGTTTTCATCAGATGAGTAAGGCTTTGAAGCAGTCGCCTTGACGGGGATGTTTTTTTCTTCGCAGTAGTTCAGCATCTCTGTGCGGCCTGGGAAGAGCTTACGAAACTCATCCAGTCGCCAGGGAGCAATCACTTTCACTTTCGGGTCGAGTGCCTCGGCGGCCAGTTGGAATCGACATTGATCGTTTCCTTTACCGGTTGCTCCGTGAACATAAGCAACGGCGCCGACTTCGCGTGCTCTCTGTAAAACGATTTTTGAAATCAATGGACGGGCAATTGATGTCCCAAGGAGGTAGATGTTTTCGTACTTTGCTTGCCACTGAAGAACAGGAAACGCGAAGTCGCGGCACAATTCTTCTTGAACATCGACAGCGATCGAGGTTTTGGCACCAATGTCGAGGGCCTTCTGCAAGATCGATTCGATGTCCTCACACGGTTGTCCAAGGTCGACGTATAAGCAGTGGACGTCGTATCCCTTGTCCATGAGCCAACCGACCAGGACCGAAGTGTCTAAGCCACCGCTATATGCCAAAACAACTGAATCTGCCATCGTTTTTTACACTTTCTGAGTCAGGGACTCGCTCGCACTGACGAATGTTTCTGTCGCATTTCGTTTTATTTCAGACAAATTCCTCATTAAAGAGGTTCATTGACTGAACTGATCAAGCTGAGCATCGTCTCATTCCCGGCATGGAACATCAATACTCGGCCAGGTTTGGGGTTCATTTTTTCTCTGCTGGGAATGTCAGTCTGTTTCGAGACATTACGTCAGACCGCTGCAAACAGGACAATCGGTCCGCTTTTGAATCGGAAGTTTTTTGAATTCCATACGACGCAGGTTGGCCCACAGCATTTCTCCTTGAAGCGTTTCCCCGATGCCGGTGAAATATTTAATCACCTCCACCGCTGCCATCGCAGCGATTGTCCCGGAAACTGCCCCAAAGACAGGGAATTCTCGTTTCCAGTGTGGAGGATCTTCTGGATAAATGCAGGCCAGGCAGGGTGTTTTTCCCGGTACGATCGTTGTTAATTGGGCGTCGAAATCGAACATGGCACTTTCAACGAGCGGCTTCTGCTGCTCGACACAGGCCCGATTCATGGCAAACCGTTCCGAAAACAAAGGAGCCGCATCGACGACCAGATCGACCTGCTCCACAAGAGCGTCGACATTCTCTTCGTTGATGTTTTCGCTCACCGTGATAATTTCGACATTCGGGTTTAACTCTCGAAGACGTCTTGGAGCCGATTCGCTTCGCGGTTGTCCGAGCCAGTCTGTCGTCATGAGGAGTTGCCGATTCAAGTCGCTCGGCTTCACGTTCCCACCATGTGCCAGAACCAGTTTCCCGATTCCGGCCGCAGCCAAATAATATGCAACCGTTCCGCCGACACCTCCCAATCGAGATACGAGAACACTTGCGGACTTCAGCTTCTCTTGCCCGGCTTCACCAATGTCTGGTGTCCAGATTTGCCATTCGTATCGAGCTTTTTCTTCTTCTGTAAGGTGCTGCTGAGTTGCTGACATATTCTTGATTTCACGTGTTCGTGTTTGCGAGGCCTTGTTGGTTTGCCCCATCCATCGTCAATTGAAGTACCTTGAAACTGTCTCAACCTCCGGCGATGGGAGGCAAAATCGAGAGTGTGTCAGTTTCTTTCAAAATCGGATCACTGAAACGATCTGCTGAGACCGGTTGATCGTTGATGAAAACCAATAGACTGCGTTGCGGAAGTCCTGCGGCATCGACCAGTCGATTGGCGAGATCATCAGACGCCGACGCGGCCAATGCGGAAAAGGCATGTTGAATTGATCCCGCATCATCGAGTTCGACAACAGTCGAATCGGTGCCTGCTGCCTGACGGAGCTGAGCTTCAAAAAAAACTTTAATTTTCATTCGGACAGTACCTTGATCTTCGCGAATCGGTCGACGTTCCGCGAATGCCTACTCTTCGCTGTGAGTGAGAGACCGAGTCTTCATGAAGAATTCGATCCTGATCAGCTTGAAAAGTGACACCATTTTCTGACGTATTCTGAAATCCAATGTGATGTAGTGATTGATTGAAAGAACATTCGCTCAAAACTTCAACCGTTGCTGTATTAATGTCGAGGATTGTTTGCGAAGTTTCAGTGCAACCTTCAAATCTTCACTCACATTCATCTTATGAAAAGAAGTTTTTGGGATGATGTAACTGCTTGTTCACATTCGGGTTACGGGTTTGTCGCGTGCTGTGCGTGTGTCGTTGGCAACGTCTGCTTTGGTGCGATGAGCGCTTGTTTGCGTGTGAGGAATGGTTTGATTTTTTGCTGTTTTTAATGAAAGACGGTTTTTTCTGAGAAAACGTGTCACATGCTTTTTGTTTCTCCGCTGAGAGTTTTACCGGCCAGCAAGGCCAACAACAAAAACTCAAAACAACACACCGGAGAATGAAGATGTTTCGCTCAACCCTCAACTGCCTGTTCGCTGTCACTGTTATCGCTGGCTGCTTCGCTGAAACATCTTTGGCTGACTCACGATCCAACTCGGGCCGTAGCAACTCATCATTCAACAGATCATCATCGTCTTCTTCCCGCAGCAATTTCAGTCAACGCAACTCAGGCGGTTCGTCGTCATCACGATCAAGCGGCAACTCTTCATCCCGTTACGGAAATTTCTCCGGGAACCGATCAAGCTCATCGAATCGGAGCTTCCACGGCAATCATCACGGAAGCAACCACGGCGGGCATTTCAACTCTCATCATAATTCCCATCACCACCATGGCGGACACTTTAATTCACACCACAACAACCATCATTCTGGTGGGCATCACTTCGGCGGTCATTACAAGAACCATCACAACTCGCACCACAATTCACACGGCCATTACAACAGCCACAACAATCACCACGGTGGGCATCATGGCGGTCACCACGGCGGTCACCACGGGAGTCACCACGGGAGTCATCACAACAGCGGACACAGCAATCGTTACTAAGCCGAACAAGTAAAGCATGAACAGATGAAGAAAGTGCCGAATAATATTCCGAAACGAATAGCCAGACACCTCAGGTGTCTGGCTATTCGCATTGATGCTCAGCACAGAAAGCATTTTGAGAAAAAATCCCCGTGACAAGTTTCGTAGAATTGAGTGTTTCATCAGATGAGAAACATTCTTCACAAGTGAAATGCCCCCAAAAATTGAACCCGCCTGATGTGTTGGGGGCATACCAGAAGGTCCTGCTCTACTCCCAAGTCATCATTCCAACACCCAGAGAATTGACCTCCAAAACCACCCAGAATGTTATACGAGTTAGACGCTGATAGGTCGCGAATGATTAGGGTCTGACTGTATAAAATTGATAAATATCTTCGAGGATTAAGTACAGACAAGGGACCAGTACGAGGATAATGGTTGTGGAAAAGAGAATGCCGAAGCCGAGTGAGATCGCCATGGGAATGATATATTGGGCTTGGAGAGAGGTCTCGAAGATGAGTGGGATGAGCCCGCCAAATGTTGTCAGCGTTGTGAGCAGGATTGGTCGGAACCTACGGAGACCAGCTTGGGTAATTGCTTCGAACGCAGAGTTCTCGCCGCGATTACGGTTTGCGTAGTCGATCATGATCAGTGAATCATTGATGACAACTCCTGAGAGTGCGATGACTCCCATGAGACTGACGAGCGAGAGGTCGTAACCTAACCACATATGACCCAACACCGCACCGACGATTCCGAAAGGGATCGCAACCAGTACGATGAATGGCTGAACATAGTTTCGGAAAGCGACTGCCAGGAGTGAGTAGATTATCGCCAATGCGAGTCCAAAATATCCCCAAAGTGCCGAAGTCGCCTGCCGCATCTCGGCATCGCTGCCTTCGAAGGTCCAGGTGATTCCGGGGTAATCATCGCGAAGTTGCGGAAGCGTTTCTTCTCGTAGAGCGCTAATCACCTGGGTGACAGCACGCTTGGGATCGACATCCATTGAAACGTTGACAACCCGCCGACCATTGCGGCGGTTGATGCTTGTGAATGCTTCACTTTTTTCTACATCAGCGACATCGAGTAATGGAACTTCCACTCCATCGGGAGTTCGGATGATCAAATCTTCGAGGTGATGAATGTCTTTTCGTTGCTCTTCAGGCAGCTTCACCCGGACTTCGATTTCGTTTGTTCCTCGAAGGAGTCGAAGTGCCAGCGAACCGAAAAATGCGGATCGTAACTGGTCACCAACCTCTTCGTCAGTCAACCCAAGGGCTCGGCCTTCGGGACGAAGTTTGAAGTCATACTGAGATTTCCCTTTGTTGAAGCTATCACTTACGTCACGAGTATTTGAAAAACTTTCGAGACGTTCTACAAATGCTTGCGAAGCTTTGCCAAGCACATCGACGTCGCTATGGCTGAGATCGATACTGATGTCCTGTCGAAAACCACCTGGACCACTCTCGGCTTCAAATGTAATTTGATCGACTCCGGGGAGATCTCCAATGGAATCTCTCCAGAGTTCAATGACTTCGTTTGCAGTCATGTCTCGCTGATCGGGCGGCTTGAGAACAATTTCGACGTCAATAAAGTTTTGCCTCCGGACATTCGTTTTAATCCCTTCTGCCACTTCATGAAGATTGTGTTCGTCAAACATACGTTGGCTTGCCTGGGTCACAATCGCAGCGAGTTCTGCAGACTGCTCGCGAGTCGTTCCAACGGGTAGACGCACACCACATTCAATCTCATCGGCTGAGACCTCTGGCATCAGAACCATGCCCATGTGGGCGCTCAAGGCGTACCCACCGATAATAAGAAATATTCCGAGTGCCAGGGATGTCGTCACGTAGCGGATTTTCAAGCATAGTTTCAAGATTGGGCCGTAAATGATTTCCACGAGACGAGTGAAGCCTCGGCTGAAACTTTGCTGTCCGTGATGCAAAAATCCTCGCAATCCACGAGACCGTGATGCCGAACCGGCATGCGTCAAGTGGGCAGGGAGTATGAAAAGGGATTCAATCAGCGAAAGTGCCAGCACTACAATGACGACAGCTGGCAATGGTCGCCAAAATTTTCCTGTTTCGCCTGGAATAAAGAGCAGGGGAATAAACGCAACAATATTCGTCAGAATACTAAAGAGCACCGGGCCGGCAACATCTTTGGTCCCATCGATCGCAGCTGAGAGATCGCTTTTTTGTTTTAGCCGCTCTTCGTAAACGTTTTCGCCCACAACTACAGCGTCATCAACGACAATTCCCAGTACTACTAGAAATCCGAATAGTGAGATCATGTTGATGCTCAGACCGACGAGAGGCAGAAGCAAGACACCGCCTATAAACGAGACGGCCATGCCCATCATCACCCAAAACGCCAAACGGAATTCTAAAAAGAGGGACAAGATGACCAACACGATGACGACCGCCAGAACAGCGTTTTCGATGACCAGACTCAATCTGCGGCGAAACTCTTCTGCGTTATTATTGTCGATGCGCCACTTCACTCCCGGTGGCAATGAGCTTTCGAAGTCCGCCATCGTCTCTTCGACCGCCTTGGCGATATCGATTGGTGATTGCGAGCCGACACGGAAGATATTCAGCTCGACCGAAGGGGTCTCATTGAACTGAGAATGGAATCCAATTTCTTCAAATCCATCTCGGATTGTCGCGATATCGCCTAAGGTAACGACCTGTCCTTCGGCCCCACTGACAATCTCAACTTGTGCGAACTCGTCGGCTTGTTGTTTACGGGCTTTGAGGCGGAGCAAAATTTGGCCGGAGCTTGTTTCCACAGCACCCGCAGCCACATCCTGGCTGGACGTTCGTATGATGCGAGCAACATCCGAAAGAGTTAAGCCGTATTCTCGTAGTCGCTGCCGGGGAATCTCAACATGTGTGACATACCCCGGAACTCTTCCCAATTCGACCTGCGTGATTTGCTCGTGTGATTGCAGTTGGTCGCGGAGTTGTTCCGCCAGTTTTCGAAGCGTCCAGACATCGACTGGACCAAACAATCCGACTTCCATGACTTCTTGTTGTTCGGATTGCAGACTGACTTCGGGCTGTTCGATGTCGTCAGGAAACGTTCGAATTCGATTGACTGCCTGATCGATGTCCTGGAACGCTTTCATCCGGTCCTGTCCAGCGACGAGCTCAATCAGCACATCTCCCTGACCTTCGCGGGCTTCGCTGGTTATTTCTCGAATCCCATCAACGCCGCGAACTGCTTCTTCAATTGGGCGTAAAATTCCCTGTTCTACTTCGGACGGAGCAGCTCCCGGATAACCGACGCTGACTTCCACAACATCTAGCTGAAACTGAGGAAAGACTTCCTTCTGAATCGTAAATGCTGACCAGACTCCCCCACCTAGCAGAATCACCATCAGGAGATTGGCTGCGATGGAATTTTGAGCCATCCAGGCAATTGGTCCTGGAGAAGGCTTCGGTTGATCGATTTCGGCACTCAATCCAATACCTCGCCTGAATTTTCGGTTTGAATCGGTGTCGTAGCGGCCTTTCGCAGTCCAATCCCTTCTGCAACTGTTGCGAGATTCGTGATTACAACTTCGTCTCCCGAACTTAATCCACTTTGGATGTAGGCATCTTCACCATCTCGAAAAACGATCTCTACGCGGCGAATTTCCAGCTTGCCATCTTTCATGACCCAGACAGTATCCCCTTCATGAATGTGTTCACGGTTTAACTGAATCACATCTTCGATGGTTCGACCAGTGATATGAGTTTCCATCAACGTTTCGAGAATCAGTGGAGGAGCATCTGATTCCAGTGAGAGAGGATCTTGCACTGTGATTAACACACTCGCAAGTCGTGTCTGCGGATCCAGAGTTCCGATCATGCGAGCGACCGTCCCGGTCCGTGTGACTCCAGCGGGCCAACTATCGGAATTTCGAAGTATGACTTCTGAACCACGCTGGTCTTTGTCTTGAAACTGAATCCATTTCAAGTGACGGATGGGAACAGATGCCATAATCCAATATTCTTCGACACCAACGAGCCGGGCAAGCTCATCACCTGGTCGAACTTGCGATCCGACATTGACCGAACGGCTCATAACATGCGCGTCGAATGGGGCGAAGATTTCGGTCCGTTCCAAGTCCAGTTTTGCACGTTGAACGGCTGCTTCAGCGGCACTCACTTCAGCACGAATCGATGCAATTTGTGGTTCTCGCAGGACCAGTTCGCGATCGGCACCCTGGATTGTACCTTCGAGCAAAGCGAGTTCCTGTTTGGCGACTGATTGACGTCCTTCTTCGATTTTCAACGATGCTTGGGTCTGCTGCAGTTCGCTTTCTTTGATCGAGACAGCATTCTCAAAATCCGCAGGGTCGATCTTTAAGAGAAGGTCGCCTTTCTTGATCATCCCTCCCGGAACAAGCTTCGGCCCCATGAGAAGAACTTGTCCGCTAACACGAGGACTGAGAATAACATCGCTGGCTGGTTCGACCGATCCCAGCACAACAATCTGTGGTGAAAATGCCCCACGTTGGACTGTCATCGTCTCAACCAGCGCTGCCGATTTCCGTGTCGATTCAATCTTTTGAGCTGTCGGCTCGGTTTGATTGATCACCACAACCGCCGCAACCGAGGCGCTGATAATTCCGAGGCAGATAATGATCGTAAGAATGATGCGAACCCAACGCCACTTCGGTTTTGATTTCGGCGAATCACTCATCGACAATGATCTCAGGAGGAGAAATTTCTTCGTCTAACTCTAATAAATCAACAACTTCAGTTGGTTCGTTCGAGTCAACTTCTACAGTGGAGGGAACATCAAAGGTTGCGGGAGCAGTCGGCTCAAAGCTTCCTGCCAGGGCGAGGTAGAGTTCTACACGATTTTGTATCAGGTCTAGTCTGGCGGACAAGACTTCACGCTGCAAGCTCTGCTCAGACATAATTGAACTAAGCACGTTCAGGTAGTCAACCTCCTGAATAAAATAATACCTGCGGAGAATGGGCGTGGACTTCTCTGCCTCTTCCAATTGGGCCTTGAGGCGATCAATTCGTTCGAGGATATAACGTTCACGTGCGAGTGCGTCTTCGACTTGTCTAAACGCAAGCAGCGTTGTTTGGTTATACTCGGCGAACCGCTCTTGCACGATCGCATAACGTCGATCAACTTCGGCGCGACGCTGACCGCCATCCAGCAGCGGACCAATCAATTGACCACCGAGACCAACAGCCCATTCCTGGAAGAGCTTTTCAGGACTTTTTGCCAAAGACGTGAGGGACGCAGTAAGATTCAATCGTGGATATTGGGCGCTCACAGCCGCTGCGAAGTCATAGTCGGCTGCCGACAATTCCAGAAAAGCACGACGAACGTCTGGGCGACGTTGAACCAGTTCCGCAGGAAGTCCGGTGGCTGGCGCAGCTGGCAGTTCAGGTAAATTTTCCTGAGTCTCATATGTCGCTTCCTGAGGTGGATGCCCCAAGAGAACTGCGAGAACATGTTCAAGCAGTTCGATTTGGAGCTGAACGACGACCGCCTGTTCACGTGTCGATTCGACAAGTTGTCTTTGACGAAACACATCGGGGCCGCGTCGAATTCCTCCACCGAATGCAGCTTCCAGAAGATCAACCCCGGTCTGGTTCGTCCTGATTTGCTCATTGAGCAAAGCCAGCTGAGCATGAGCTTCGATCAACGCAAACCATGTTCGTGCAATTTGACCGGAAAGATTTAAGGCAACGGCGTGATAGTCAGCACCTGTCGCAGCAGCTCTTAAGTTTTCTCCTTCGACTCGATATTCGATTTCTCCCCAAAGGTCCACTGGATAGTTGAGGTCGACACCAAGTGCATAGTCCGCCCGATCGGGACCGTTCGTGAAAAAAGTGCTTTCTGTTTCAAGAAACCCGTTCACATCAGGGAAAAAATCGGAAGCTTCACGACGGGCAAGTGCGTTTGCCGCATTTATTCTTTCTACGGCAGCTACTAAATCAAAATTACCCTGGAAGGATAATTCAATCAATGAGTTCAGTCGAGAATCTCCAAACGTGAGCCACCAGTGATCTGGAGGAATCATTTCACCGCTCGATGAAAAAGGCGGCTCTGAATTCGTTTCCCAAAAAATAGCCGACTCACGAGAGGCGCACCCCATCCACAAAAGGTGTACGAAGAAAACGATCCACCTGTGTCGACGAGCCTGGAATTGTTCGGAAATGGACATGCGAGGCGATACTAGCCCGATGCCGAATTTCCCCTCAATATAAGAACCCGGTATCATCCTCTTGATGCAAAATATTCAGCGTTGGATGGCACAAACTGCCGGAATGACATGAGTCGGAACTGTACAGATCGCCTCCGAACATTTCGTTTGAACTTACTCACTTCGACCTCAACGCAACCGATTTGCATCGGCAAACAGCCTTGAGTTATTTTGAAATTTGACTTGAATCATTATCTAATCACAGAGACTCCCCAGAAGAAACTGCCCCCAAATATGAAGAAGATTTGTCGAGCAGAAACGCTGCAATTTACGTTCAGATTTGACCGAAGTCGTTGACATCACCCACCTTCGGTGAGTTGTCGCTGTAAGAGGAATGGTGAACTCTACAGAGGGACATCGGTGAGGAGCGAATCGTCGTCAAATCGATGCCTTCCACAGCCTGCGAAGCGTTCACTTCGTGGCAAATTTCCATACTCAATTTTTGATTCAGTGCGATGTGAAACTCAGGTCGGTCGCATCATTCAGAACGAGATTGGCGGAGGTCGTCTTAGAATTGAGCATGTTGAATCTGGTAGAACTGAAAGCTTCTTAGCTGCTTCTACTCGCCCAGATTCTCATCAACGATTCTGGCCAGCATCTTCTTTGTGTAATGCATTGGCTCATCTGCCATCTCATGATTGATGTTCCACTGTCGTGGGAACAGAATCGCGTCCCCACCATTCATTTCAAACTCTTCACAATGTCGCTCGTAATCATCAATCAGAATCCGGTTTCGGCCAGCAAGCAATCGCTTATTTGGTGTAAGGATATACCGACGGAATCTCTCTCCGAACATCAGCTTCAGAGACTCTAGCTTACCCTTTAATGAATCGGAATTGCGGGCTGGAGAGGACAAGATGTACCACTCGCTGGAGTTTTCCTCTACGAGATCCACGAGCTCGTGAAACCACGGGTACACTGGCATCTTCCCCCAGAAGTGGTGTCCGTGATGACTGACCTTTTCCCACATTTCATCCTCTGTCATGCCGATTTGTGCAGCAATGTTGCGAACGGCTGGTGCCAGTCGTTCGTCGATGTTGGGGATGTTCAAAACTTTGCCAAATGCAGACACAAAGTCAAACAAGACCCCGTCCATGTCGAGGTAGATGATTGGTTTTTGTTTCATGGTGATATTGTTTCTAAGTCCTCTCCGCAGAGGACCGCTGTACGAAAATGCTCTCAGTTTTCTAAGTTAGTTGGAGTGAGTCGCTCCCAACATTGGTGATGTTAGTCGATTCTTGTCAGCTGTGGGTAAGCTTTGTATTCGATGCGGCTGTGTGTGGTGACCCATCCCCTTGTGCGAGGAACAGCCATGGATCAACAGATCGGTCGCCTGAGAACGAAATTACGCGAACTCGGAATCGAGAAGAACACTGCGGTTTTCTTTTGCAGCGATAACGGTCCCTCCGATGGTTTAGCGAAAAAAGGTGTCGCCTCCGCCGGGCCTTTCAAAGGTCACAAGCACATGATGTATGAAGGAGGCGTACTGGTTCCTGCCTGTGCTGAGTGGCCTGGCGTCATTCCTTCTGGAAGCTCAACAGACGTGCGATGCAGCACGGTTGACTACCTTCCGACGATTGCTTCAATTGTGGGCGACTCAATGGTAACGAAGGGTTCTCGACCTATCGATGGAATTGACCTGATGTCAGTGATTCGTGGTGAAGTCACGAAACGAGAGCGAAGTTTATTCTTCGGCTATCGCAGGTTGCACCAGGGTATCGACGGTCAGGCGATTATTTCCGGCGACTGGAAACTGCTCCGAGAAGCCAAAAAGAATGGTAAAATGAAACTGTTTAGAGCATCTTTCGAATTGGTTTGCAGGTTCTGCCTCGTGGCGAACAGCATTATTACTAGAGAAACGCGTTCTTCACGGGCACACGGTAGAGCAAACTGCTCTAGAACTGGTCCTGAAACCTGATATTGCTCACTCAAACGTTGAGACAAGCGGCTATTCCAGAGGTTTTCGGACTGGTTCTAATATCGCAAAAGACCCGTTTGAGGAACATGACCTGTCCAGTGAATTTCCAGATCAGATGGAACAGCTTCATAAAGAACTAAAGGAGCTTGATGCAAGTTGCCAGCGGAGTCGAGACGGAGCAGACTACCGCTATTGATCTGCATCCTTGCCGCTTGTTCTCGGCTTTTAAAGTGTTAACAAATCAAAGGCATACGAGACGATAACAACTCTTCCTGAATTGAAATGCATCGTGCCTTTGGTCTTCTTTTGCATGGCTTTCCAAACAGTCTCCGTGGCAGATGATTACGACGTCTATCTACTTGCAGGGCAGTCCAACATGGACGGTCGAGGACTTGTGAGTGAGTTGCCTGAAAAGCAAAAGCAACCGATAGACGACGTCATTATATTCTACCGGAACGTCTTCAGTTCGAGCGATGGCTGGCAGACCCTCGCCCCTGGATTCAGCGTCCCTCCGAAATACCGAGGCAAACTTCCTTCGCCAACATTTGAACCCGAAATTGGTTTTGCTCGTTCGATGTTGCAGAACAAACCTGAACGCAAGCTGGCACTCATCAATGGCTCAAAGGGAGGCACCAGTCTGCGAGCTGACTGGAAGCCGGGAATTGCTGGAGACGAAGAGACTCAGGGCCCTTGTTACCGCAACTTCATCAAATCGATCCAGATAGCAACAGAGCAGTTGCAGCAACGTGGAGATCGTTACACGATTCGCGGATTGCTTTGGCACCAAGAAAAATCGGATTCGAAGTTGAGAACCGACGTTTATCGCCGCCGACTGAATGAACTCATCGTCCGCATCCGTGAGGAGCTTCGAATTACCTTTTGCGTGAGACGACAAAAAAACTCGTCGGCAGGTAGGACAAGACCTGACGACGAGTTAGATAACTACAGCCCGCGTGAAGATGTTGCTCTCCACATCGACGTCAATGTGAAGCTCAACGACAAAATTATGGACGAGAATTTGACAATCGTAAACAAGGACACGCCCCATTTCGTTGAATCTGAGAAATTCCCCGCCGCTGAATTCGGTCTGCGTCAGCATGTTTAGTTTTTGCAACAAGATTTCTGGGAAATCGCTTCGAAAGATTCAGTCGTTAGGGATTAAAATGATCTGAACAAATGTAATGATTGATCCGGCAGATTTCAGACGTGGCGCCCTCAATAGCGTGTAAATCAACTACTCATTTTTAAAGTGTCAGCTGTGGGAATGCTGGCTGGAAAGTCATTCACTCGAATTTCCCGGTAGAGTAGCGTGCTCTACCGAGTACCTGAGAAGGTCGCGTTTCATCAATAAAATTGTTTTTCGCCACGAGGCAGGTCCTGCAAAACAATTCGAAGGATGCTCTAGTGGAAATCCATCCCGCCGATGTTTGTAATTGCAGAAGGAGTTCCGCCAGCCTGAAGTTTTGCGAGGATTTCCAGGTTGTAGAGTGAGAGCACCCAGATGGAACCGTCACCCGGGTTCGTCAGGCAAGCGTATTTGCCATCGGGAGTGAAGCAGATCGAATGGTGTCCGTGGTGACCTTCAATCTTGCTCGGTCCAACTTCTATCGTTTTCGAAACTATGGCATCTGAGAAGTTACGGTCTCCGTCCGGATCGATATCAATGATCGTCAGCTTCTCAATTCCTTCGCCCTCCTTTCGATCCTGAAAGACGAATGCGTACCGTTTACCGGTGCTGGATTGAATGACTTTCGGCGTCACAAGTGATAGACCGTCAGCAACTTCGATTGGAACTTTAATTACTGCAGGCTCGGAAGACTCCGCATTCAACAGGCATAAGGCGGACGAGTCCGTAGTTCCGGTCGTAAAAATGATCCAGTTGCGGTGATTGACAAATGAACCTGTGCGTAGTGGCTTGTCCGTCTCCTTGTCTTTCCCGAGTGAAATGTGGTGAACCTTCATCGAGTCGGGAGTCTTCGTGAGATCAGTGTCTGCCTCTGTCCAGCAGATTCCATCAGCGGGGGCAAAGAAAACACGACCGGAATTGACTGTTGCTCCATGAATGACTCCGGTAGGGAGATGGAATGTGTACGCGAGACTCGTGTCATTGGGTTTACTGAGGTCGACGACATCGACGCGTCCCTTGTTGGGACCGCCACCATCGATCCAGGTCGAGTAGCAGACCTTATTGTCTGCTGCCGCCATCGTAATGTGGTTTCCTCCTCCAGAATGAAATGTTCCCGGATCTTGGGTTTTAAATTCATTTGGCAAAAGGCGAGTAAATCCATTCTTCGAGTCATTTGCCAAGTAGTAGTTTCCATCGTAGGAATAGAGATGGGCTGGATTTCCTTGATCTTTGTTGAGGCGACTCACCTGAATTTTGGGATCAAATTCATAAGTCCAGTCTGAGTGGTCACCGTGTGGCTCTTCGATCACACCGGTATCGATGGCGACCCAACCACTTTGAAACTTTCCGTCATCATTATCCCGAACGCCTACCAGCAA
The DNA here is from genome assembly GCF_048270125.1 of Thalassoglobus sp. Classification (NCBI taxonomy): domain Bacteria; kingdom Pseudomonadati; phylum Planctomycetota; class Planctomycetia; order Planctomycetales; family Planctomycetaceae; genus Thalassoglobus; species Thalassoglobus sp. The sequence continues at coordinate 52,631 of NZ_JBLWTN010000030.1, forward strand.
TTTCCCGTCAAGAATTTGCATTTGCACGAGATCTTGTTTCTCGCCATCGAGCTTTGGAAAATCGGGGATCTTTTGCGCATCCAGATACCACTCTTCTTCTCCCTTTGCCAAGTCAGCCCACTTCAACGAATCCTCTTCTCGATCCTGCCAGAAAAGCCTGGTCACGCGATCTCGCTTCAATGGAATGTCGGCTTCTGTTAATTCGCGAGATTCACCTTCCGTTCCAGTATTGCCACACCCTGAAAGTGCCAGCGATTGAGATGCAATTACGAGTAAGACTGACAGCTTTGTCAGATAGGAAAAGAAATTTTTATATGCAGTTTTCATAGTTCTTGTTCAACAGATTTTTGGAATGAAATGTGTAAGATGGTTTCGAATTCAATTTGAAAGTGGTGAACCGTGACCTTCCCTCAGCGAGGCTTTTCTGCCATGGAATTGAATGTACAGCCACTCCAGTTGCTCAGTTCCGTGTCGAACCCAGTAGAAGCGTTTGACTTTTTTGGTGTTCGTGTACAACGTCGGTTCACCTCGAACGACAGAACCTTCTGCGAGTGAGGGATGTTTCTTGAAGTACGCTGACAGATGGAGGAGTTCTGCGTCCGAAAGCTCTTTAGACTTTGTCCATTTGACACCGGCCTCTTCGAACTCTTGAGGAAGTGTGAAAGATTCCTCATCTAAAATGGTTGTTGTGTTCCCTGGCGAACAACCATAAAGCCCATAGCACAGAAGCAAACACGAAATGAATCTTCCGATCAGATTCATGGCTTCACCTCTTCTGTTTCACGGATTGCGTAAACCCGAGTCCCAGTTCTAACGACAATGGTTCCGTCTGCGGCTGCGATGCCATAGACGATCGGGTCTCGTGCTCCTTCTTGTGAACCTTCACGTCGTTTACGAAAGCTTTCTTCCATCAATTTCAGTTCTTCGGCATCGAGTGTGCCGTCAGCGTTTAAGTCCACACGCGGGAACATCGCCTTGAACTGATCTGGGACTTCTTCCTGGGCGAGAATTCCGTCATTGTTTGCATCACCCTTGAGAAGAGTGGCAACCATTCCGCTTCGGCGGCCCCCACCAGAAGAGTCATGCTCGTCGGTTTTTTGATGTTCAAGGTATGTCTCTGGCTTGGGGGGATTCGTCACGTCCCAAAGTTGATTGGTAGCCACTCTCTCAAAACTCCAGCCAGCTTTGATGACGACAGTTTCACCACTTTTCCCAAAGAAATAGAGATGCCCCTCAGCGACCAAAGGTGTCGCCCAGCATTCGACACCAAGACGTTTGGTGTAGTGTGACCGACCAGTTGCCAAGTCAAGGCAGGAGAGTACCCCCACCTTGTTGAGGTAGTACACACAGTTCGCAGCGATGACAGGGCTGGCATAATCGCTGACAACTTTGTCCGCTCTCCAGCGGACGTCAAATCGGTCATCCTGTAATTGCAGGCAGAAGTTCGATCTCGCTGCCTCGGCTGTCGAGCCAAACTCGGGAAGTCGCGAACCGATGAGTAAATGAGCCCCGTCGAATGTTGGCGACGGCACCGAATTCCCTTCGACACCGTCGATCTCCCACAGTTTGGTTCCTGATTCGGTGTTGTAGCTCGTTATCGATCCAGAGGAACTGATGACCACACTTGATTCGTTGGTTCCATGGACGATGATTGGAGAGGTCCAGGAGTTGCCGGAAGGTCGTTCGACCTGCCAGCGTAACAAGCCTGTTGGCTTTTCAATTGCAATAAGAGAGGACGGGCCGCGATGTTCGAGGTTTAGAAAAATCAGGTCAGATGTCTGAGCGGGGGAGCTTCCGAGCCCATGATTATTCTGGAAGGGACCATACTTTTCGGAAAGGTTTTGTTGCCAAAGCATTTCTCCTGAATGTGAGTAAGCAACAAAGTCTCCTCCTTCAAAAAATGCATAGACCCCATCCGCGTCGACTACCGGTGTCGGAGCCGCTCGCGAATGCATGTAATTCGATTCCGTCTGTGTCGAGGAGTCAAATTGTCCGCTCCAGATTTCTTTACCGCTGTGCAGATTCAGGCAGGTGATCCGACAGACTTCTTTCATTGGTCCGACGACTGAAGTCAGATAGATCTTGTCCTCGAATATGACTGGTGTCGACTGACCGTAGCCAACCAGTTCCCGTTGCCAGGCAATTCCTTCGGACTCCGTCCACTCAGTCAGAAATGAACCTGACGCTGTCGAGAGTCCGCCGTTTCGGAACGACGTCCAGTTCTGCTGCTCAGGCAAGTCTGTTGCGAATCCTGTTGATTGACTCAACAAACAGGATGGAAAAAACATAATCTTTAGTGCGTGACTATTCATAGATCGCTATTCCGATAGAAATGAATCGTGGAAGAAAAATGTCAGAACTCGCCGAGTACTTCGCCATCGTTGCGAGAGAAAAGGTTGCGAAGCGTTTCCAGGTCAATGCTCTCACTGACGAACCGCACACTTCCGTCACACAGAGACAATTGCGCGCCTCCAACGTGAGTACTGCGAATTCCTGACAAGATTTCTCCGTGATGAGAGTGGTCTGGAGTTTCGGAATTGGGAGCGAGGTATCCTTGCACAAGACTGTGGTATCCCGTTGAGAGGCTCCAGGCACCAGCCCGGCGTCCTTCGTAGTTACTGGCGGGCATGCCTAAGATTGCAACTGCGGTTGGACTACAAGGAGCACCGCCACTAACACGCTCAAGCTGACGTTGCGGATCTTCCAGAGTTGAAGTGTCCGGTCGACGGTTTCCGAAAAGAGTTTCTCCCATAAATACTGTGTTGCTGACACCGTCGGTCAGGTCGCGAAATTTCGTTTTCGATCCTCGCCAGAAGAGTCCGTCATTAAGACTTGAGCAATAATCGACACCGCGTCCCGAGCCACCATTCACGAGATAGTTACTCCCGGCCCATTCATTTCCGGTGTCGTCAACATAAATTGGCTCCCCGGCATCACTTGGGCAAAGTAATACTGAAAGCGGCTTCTTGACCACGTTAGAAGCGACGGGATTCACCATTGGTTGCCATGGTAATCCGACCTGCAGCGGCTCAGTGAAGTCAAATTGGTTGTACAGGTTTCCTTGATCAATGTACGGCAAAATTTGAGATAAAGCGGAGTACCCGTATAACGAATCGCTCGCCTGATTTGGGAATACACTATGAGTATCGTGATAGTTATGTAGTGCAATTCCGAGTTGCTTCAGGTTGTTCTTGCACTGAGTTCTTCGTGCCGCCTCGCGTGCCTGTTGCACTGCGGGCAACAAGAGAGCAATTAAAATCGCAATGATCGCGATAACAACCAAAAGCTCGATGAGCGTAAATGCTCGTCTCGCTTTCCAGGAATAAAAAGTCATGGTGATTTCCCTGTGTGGAGATAAGATCGTTGAATAAATCTGAATGAGAAATTGACTCTGCCCGGCGCATACCGCGATCGCACTGAATCAAGATGTTTCAAAGGAACTCCGCTACGGAGGCGCGGAACGAAGGACTGGTCGGACCTTGTTAGTGCCGATCACCAACCGCAACGGAGATTCCCAGGAAGACACAGTGACAGAACAAACGGAGACGGATTACAGGCAGTTACTACAGCGTTCAGCTGTTCGAACCTGTCCCGGCAGAACCGTGAATGATGAGGTGGCAAAAGTGGAGCGGAGAAAGCTTTAATCGCTCCATTTGACGAGAACACTAACGTTCACAAGGCAGTCTTCACTCATCGCGCAGCCACACCGCAAGGGCGTGCGATGCTGACGAATTGCTCGGAAATGTAATGCTTGAAAGCGTACTCGTCTCCGCTAAGCTGGCGGAGCTCGAGATTGGTAGAAGCCGACGATGATCGTACAAGGGGACTCAGCAGAGAATGGAGTTGCGAATCCAATAAGTTGCTCGTCGGATTTCGACATCGCCATTTCTGGCGTTGATTGAGCCTGGCTGAACCACTGACAAATCGGGCAGTTCTCCTCATCATGAGGTGGAGCCGCAGGGGTATCAGACGATTGAGAGTCAGCATGGTGATCATGGCAACAATGATCACTTGGCGTAGCGTTGAGTTCAGTAACTTCACAACTGATAGCAAGAGAATGGTGATGATGGCCGCAAGTTAAACCATGCCAAACCGTTCCACCGGTCCAAAGAATTGCATAGAACCCGATCAGCGACGCGAAGCCGTAGCGATAAGCAGAATATGATCGGGCGCAATGACGCATTGTTATTGACAAGTTCTTATTTTGCGGCCGACCAGTCGCGTGCGGTGATTATCGATAATCACCGGGAGAAGTCAACTGCACTAGCAGTAGTTTTTGCAATTAGTTTGCATCTGGCTTTGAAGAGAATTCAGCATGAATTAAGATCAAACTTCCTGTTGAGAACTCAAGAAGATTGTGTTCATTGCTACAACATCTGATCTGATTGATCGACGGGATGTCTTTGGAAGTCAGCAAAAATTTGCTAGAGAAGTGTCCATGAGGAAAACAGAAGGGATCGCCGAAAAACAGATTCGCGAAGTCGGTCTCCGCCACACCGCTGCACGTGCTGCCGTCTTGCAGGAACTCATCTCAGCTGACGCCCCGCTGAGCCACGCGGAACTGACAGGTCGCCTCAAATCATCGGGGATAGATCAAGCGACCATTTTTCGCAATTTGAACGATCTGGCAGACGCGGGGCTGCTCTTCAAAATTGCTCTGGGTGACCAGGTCTGGAGATTTGAATACAGTGATCCTGCGAACCCCAAACGGAAAGCCCACTCTCACTTCTTATGCACACAATGCGGAACGGTAGCGTGCCTCGAAGAGGTCAATCTCACCTCCGCGACCATGCAGCGGACTAAGAAGCTCGGTCACATCGATGAAATTTTCCTGAAAGGGAAATGCGTCACATGCCATATTCAGGATTAACAGCCGAACTTCCTCACAGAGAGTGACTTCTTTCCTGGGAATCGAAACTCTCAGTCAGTCGGCCACTATCGATGGGGGACTTCAATGCCAAGCAGGCAAAGTGATGAACGTTATTGGTCGATCTCTGAGAGACCTTCCTTCCACATCGGTCTGTGTGGTGGATAGTATTTGCTGAAGTAGTTGGAGTAATGGTAATACGCCAGTTGATTTTCTCGCCACATTTCAACTTTATCAAGCAACTGTCGGGCCAGTTCAGGTTCTTCTTCAATGATATCGTTGGTCTCACCTGGATCAGTTTTGAGATCGTAGAGATGCACATTCTGCCAGTGATGATCTTTCATTAACTTCCAGCGACCACCGAGAATGACTGCTTCTGCTTCGTTGGAGCAGTTATTCACATGAAAGTAAAGTAAGCGATCTTCGAGAGGGACTCGGTCCTCAGCGAAGATGTCAGTCCCTTGAAAATTTGGATGCGGGTTCCAGTCGAGCATGCCCAGGACGGTTGGGATGACATCAATATGTTCCAATGGATAGTTATCGGTTGCAGGTTCCAGGTATTCAGGAGCACGGATGATGGTCGCAACATGAATCATCGGTTGAACAGGTTTCTGGGCGTGCCCGCAGTACCCGTTTTCATTGAGCGCTTCGCCGTTCTCACCCAACACAATCAGGATGACATCATCCAGGATCTTTAGTTTTTCGAGTTCTCGAACCATGCGACCGATCTGGTGATCACATTGGTGAATCCCGTTGTAATAAGCATTCTTCACTTGAGGGGTTCTTTCCTCGGGGTATTCCATAAAACTCACATCTGCTGCGAGTTCTGCAGGTTGAAAAGGTTGCTCTTCATCTTCAGGGACTTCATAAGGAAAGTGAGAAGACTGGAAGTTCATACTCAGGAAGAATGGTTCATCAGCTTCGACCTTTTCATTCAACCAGTCGAGAGCACGATCCATCGTCTGGCGATCTTCAAGCTTGCCAGTAGTGAGTGCTCCGACACGAAGTTCATGTACAAAACCGGGATCGCGTTTAAACGATTCGTTATCAATCTCTGGGCGTTTGTTGATGCCACTTCTGGCAGCGTCGTAGAACAGATCTAAGGAAGGGGTTTCCAGGAATTGATCCATGTTCCCCCAGCCTTCATTCTGAGAGGAAATAATAGCTGTGGAATATCCCACTTCCTTGAAGAGGTCAAACGCTAAAGTTTTCGGCCAAGGGTCAGCAGTCGTGTAATAATGATGCTCGCGAGTTCGCAGTGGATAAAGTGAAGAGATAATACAAACATCCGCATAGTCAGAATGGGTGCTCTGTGAATATGCTGAAGTAAACTCCACCCCCTCTCTGGCAAGACGATTAATGTTCGGAAGAACTTCTCTTCCCTGATGTTTCAGGTGAACGGTATCAGCTCTTAAAGATTCGACTGCAAGAATGATCACTGATGGTTTCTTGGTGTGAGGCAGTGGTGGCGACCATTTCTCATCTAGAGAAACCAGGTCACCTTCTTCAATAACAGGTTGTATTGGCTCCAGGAAGAATTGCTCTGCTGCCGAGAGTGATAGTGTCGTGACAGGGTGCATTCTGGTTTTAACGATTTGATACCAGGTCGCTCTCCGAATACGACTGCCATCTGAAGCAATCACCCAGGATGGAATCAACAAAAGTATCGTGACGAGTTGGAAAGCAATTCGGCGAGAGGTTGCATACTTTTTAGGATCAAGTTCCAAGCCTTTAACGGACGTGAAATAATTCAGCAACCTGGAACTCAATATGAAGCATCCTGCGACGACTAAAAGGGTCGTCGCTAGTACAATTTTCTCTGACTCGGTGAGATCCCTCCATATTGACATTGGAGGATTGATAATCAGAAATCGATAAGCCTCCAGATTGGCGAAGAGTCCAACTTGTTTAAAGAGACCCCAACTACAAATATGTAACAGGAGCAAAAAACAACCTAAGAGTCCGATGCTGGTTTTTATGATGGTATTTTGCCACCAAGGACGGTTCTCAACCTTCTTTAGTAATCGGCCAACGAAATAAATTCCCCAGCTGGCAGTCAGCCAGAACCACATCAACCAAAAGAGGACGACCCAGGGAATTGGTCCTCCAGCCTGGAACGGTTGTCCAGGGGAGATCAGCAAGATACTGCATTCAACAGCCATCATTAGAGTGCAAAGTATGGCCAGTCGCATCGTGGGAAAGACGTGAGCGACTGCACTTTGGACGTTTTGATGGAACGTATTCATTTGCTTTGATCTTCTACTGGATTCAAAATGTTGAAGTCTGCAACCATAGTTCACCAACAGGAAGCGTAAGCGAATCTTGATGCGTCAAGGTTTTTTTTTAAAAAATTTGTCCGATTACAGCGATGATTCTGGTCACAGTGGCTTCGTAATCACTATTTGGCATGGTAAAACGCCTGTTTCGCTGGTTTTTCTGGCGACGTTGGCATGCCGCCCCATTTCAAATCCAGATGTCGTGAGAGTCTCACCGGTCGATAATGGACGAAGGAGACACTGATGACGAAGCGACAAAGACTTCAGTCTGTACAGATTGTGAAGCAGTTACGCGAAGGCGAAGCAATGTCGGCAACTGGGAAGACTTTGGGCAAGAGCCTCGGCCAGTAATGTAAGAATGGCCAAGCGATGGCGAACGAGCGACGAACACACCTGGTTGACTGAGGTCAACGATTGGTTCAGGACATGGTGACTTCTTTCCTGAGAATCGAAACTCTCAGTCAGTCGCGATTAAAGCATCTTTTGGAGTGGTCTGCAGGTTCAGCCTTTTTGCGAACAGCAATATTATTGATGAAACGCGTTCTTTACAGGCACACGGTAGAGCAAACTGCTCGAGCAGAGAATTTTTTTAGCGGCTAGCTAACGTCACTGAGGTTGGCAGGTCAGAGCTTGTCTGTTGCGAGAGATGGCATGGTTCGGCAGATGTGTTGAGAAGAACTGGCGGAACGACCTGATTCGATTCAGCGTTAGCACGGAGATGCTCTACGTGGTGCTTACAGCGAGGACAGCGAGCGAGATGCTCTTCAAGACGTCCGGCGACTAGTGCGCTCAGGTTTCCCGCCACGAAATCTTCAGCACGATCGAAGACTTCCTGACAAGCAACACCCCGACCTTGGCCAGGCCGACCTTGATGAGGTGGAAGACCAGATGGGACTGACCACAGTGTAACCGCGAAAAGCAAAATGAGCGTCCCACCGACCGCAGCGGCTTCTGCCAGTTGCTTTCTGCGTCGCTTTGCCCGCACGGTATTCAGCATTCCCAGGATTTCCCCAGAATTGCACTGCTCCCAACCTTCTTCCACTCCATGTAATGGTTTGGGAGCAGTTGAACTCGAATCAAATTGTGCTTGGTCGTCGTGTTGCATTGATGAATTCACCGGGACGATTCTTCGAGAGATCGGGTTGTGCTCTGACAAAATCTATAAGGGGTGTTATCGTTGGCGGAAATGACTTCAACAGATTTTGTCGATGTCGTAAGGGGGTTGTAAGTTTCTTTGATGCGACCTAAACATTGAGTGGGAGATCGTGTTCACATCTTTATTATCGGTTGAACTGGAATTTTGGTCTGTGAAACACACCACAATACTGTGGGATGAGGCAGAAGTCCTGCAGATTTGTATGATGAATCGCGGATGTCGATCTGTCGATTCAAACTCCATATCGAGCGGGGCGTCTGTTGCGATTGATGAATGGGCTGTCGACCGGAATGTTCGGAACGCCCATTTCAATACTCCGTGCGAGGCGTTCAATTTGAGTCAAAATGATCTGACGCCTTTGAATGATGATGCTCCCTTCTGCCTGCAGTTCTCCGAGCACCACTGTGACTGTTTCACGAGTGCTGCCGATAATGCTCGCGAGTTCCTGATGCGACAGCTTGATTCCTAAGCGGACTCCCTCGGAAATCCGGGTCCCGTACTGATCGGCGAGTTCAACCAGGAGATGCACCAGCCGTTCTCGATTCGACCGAAACAGCAACGATTTCAGGCGTCGTTCGATCCGTTGCCGGCGGAATCCCATCAGTTTGGTGACTCCCAGTGCGACCTCGGAGTGCTGTTCCATGTAGCGCTGGATCACTTCTTTAGGGATCTTAATGAGCGTTGATTTCTGCATCGCTTCAGCGAATTCTTCACGACCGCCTGCGTCGAAGACGGCAAGCTCGCCAAAGATTTCTCCCGGCTCTATGAAGGCGAGCAGAGTTTGCTTTCCGTCGGGGGTGATGTGATAGAGCTTAATTCGTCCAGAGGTGAGCAGATATACGGATTCTCCATGATCGGCTGGCATGTAAATCATGCCTCCTTTCACGAAAGTCCGCGATCTCGACTGAGATTCCAGTTCCTGCACATGTCTTTCAGAGAGTTTCTCAAAGAGAGGGCAGTTTTTGAGGTACCAGAATTTGTCTTCCATGCCGCAGTAAACCCTACTCGAACCGATCCGAAAACTCTTGATCCCCTCTGACATTGAGGAAACACGTTATGACATCGATTTCTGGACCAATTTTAGAGCACTTTCGTGCTTTTGTGTCCGTTATGAGTGCTTTTCAGCTGCTGAATAGCTCATTTCGACGTGACAGAAGGCGTACCTCTGATGCAAAATTGCTATGAACAATTGAGGATTTTGTCAGCGATTGCGAGGTCATCGCTTGTCATGTCAATTTTCGGATAGGTATTTAGTTCAATTTTCTTGTGCGGGGTGAATCGTTTGTGGCTGACTTTTCACAATACCGCACTGCCACTCCGTGGACAATCCCATACCTTGCATGTAATGACTGAGATTGATTTCAATATCAGTCGTATTCAGCGGCGGAATTCTTACTCTGATTTTCTTGCAAATTTCAGAAAAAATGTTTTTGAAACTGATCTCCCCTCCCCAGGACAGGATTTCACACGATTCCTGGGCAGTGGTTCTACCGGCCGATACTTTTGATCACTTCCATGAAGATTGCTTCGTAATCATCCCATTTATGTGATGGGCATTTGCAAATCACGTTGTACTGGAAATTTGTTCCGGTCAGCGTCAACCGATAGGCTTTTTTCTTACTGCCGAAGCCTTCTGTGCCGGTGAATTCAGAAAGCCAGCCGACTCCATACGGGACTTTGAATTCTTTTCCGGGGAGTTCTTCAAAGTCCTTGAAGTCAATGGAATAGACTGTCTCTGCCATAAACTCATGGACAGATTTGGCAGGCGGGTCTTCTTCCACTTGTTCACCGGGGATGATTGGCCCTCCAGATGGAAGTGATGCCATCGATCCAATGGAAGCTCCTTTAGGATTGTGGCGTATAGAGATATACGCCGTTCCGTCCTCGAAGCTTGCGAAAGGCGGACGTCCACCGCTTCCGCCCCCTTCTTTCATCTCCCAGTCGGATGGATATTTCACTGAAAATCCACCCAGCTCGTGCTTGAAAGTGCTGTACTGGACTTGAACGGGCGCTGCAGGTGCTCTGTCGCCCATTGATTGAACCGCAAAGAATCCTCCCACACCACCAACGACTAGAAAGGCTACGACACCAATGCCGATATAGAGCCCTTTCTTTGATTCAGTTTTTGGAGAGGCTCCCGATTTTTTTTTCTTCGGGCTACTTTCGCCACCTTTTTTACGGCGAGGTGGAAGCGCTGCCGGGGCTGCATCATCTTCTAAACCAAAATCCATCGAAAACGGATCGTGCTCTGCGGGAACTTTCTTTTTTGCTTTCCTCGCTCCCGGAGCAGGGACTTGCAGAGGTTTCTCGCATGCTTTGCACTTGAACTTCTTGCCAGCTGCATCGTCAGGAACTTTGTAGACTTTTCCGCAAGAGCACTTGAACGCAATGGGCATTTCGTATTCCGTATTGAGGAGAGCTACTGGTTTGGGAAGAGTCGCTGATGAATGGTGATCAGTGATCAACGAAAGGGAGTTCAACGAAGTGAAAATTCAAAAAGGAGATGCCCAGTTTCCTTATCAGAAGATATCCGATACGAAGATCCTCTGCAAAACATTTGGATGATTTCTCTAGAGCATCTTTCGAATTGGTTTGCAGGTTCTGCCTCGTGGCGAACAGCATTTTTACTGGAGAAATACGTTCTTCACGGGCACAAGGTAGAGCAAACTGCTCTAGTAAAACGAGGTCTTGCGATGCTCCTCCATTTGTAAATCTGCAGGCCTAAACAGCCCACCTGAGTTTGCGGCGAACCTCTGTAAGGAGCATGTTCTCATAGCTACGAGAGCCTGAGTGCAGTTGTTTGACTTTGAATTAAAACTGGAAAGTTCATTTCTTTCATTTTAGAGCATCTTTCGAATTGGTTTGCAGATTCCACCTCGTGGCGAACAGCATTTTTCCTAGAGAAATGCGTTCTTAACGGGTACACGGTAGAGGAAACTGCTCTGGAGCATCAATTCTGATGGATTCGAGCACAGTTCGGCAAGTGTCCATTTTTGTTCTGTAGTGAGTTCTGTAAAATCGCCCCTGTCATATTGAGCCTTCAGGAAGGAACCAGATGTCCGCTGCTTCAGATCACAACGAAACGGAATCCCCGAAATTGGATTTCATTCGCGAAATTATCAACAACGATATCGAATCCGGAAAACACAACGGGCGTGTCCAGACACGGTTTCCGCCCGAGCCGAATGGATATCTGCATATCGGTCACGCTAAGTCGATTTGTCTGAATTTCGGCATTGCCCGGCAATTCAACGGCAAATGCAATTTGCGTTTTGATGATACCAATCCGACGAAAGAGGATACTGAATACGTTGATTCGATTCAGGACGACGTCCGCTGGCTCGGTTTCGAATGGGACGCACTCCATTTTACTTCTGATTACTTCGAGCAACTTTACGACTGGGCATGTGACCTGATCAAAAAAGATCTGGCTTACGTAGATAGCCAATCGTTTGAGGACATCCGAACCCAGCGTGGGACGGCCAACGAACCGGGGACGGAAAGTCCGCATCGAGATCGATCGGTTGATGAGAACCTGACACTCTTCAAGAAGATGCGTGACGGAGAGTTCAAGGATGGAGAGCATGTCCTGAGAGCCAAAATCGACATGGCCTCCAAGCATCTCATCCTGCGTGATCCTTTGCTCTATCGTATTCGACATGCTGAGCATCACCGCACAGGTGACAAGTGGTGCATCTACCCGATGTATGATTACGCCCACGGTCAAAGCGATTCGATTGAGGAAGTGACGCACTCGATTTGCACGCTTGAATTCGATACGCATCGCCCGCTCTATGATTGGTTCATTGAGAAACTGGAGATTTACCCTTCAAAGCAATATGAGTTTGCGAGACTTAATCTCACGCATACCATCATGAGTAAACGCAAGCTTTTAGAGCTTGTCGAAGGGAAGATGGTCGAAGGCTGGGATGATCCTCGCATGCCGACCATCAGTGGATTGCGTCGACGTGGGTACACCCCCGAATCAATTCGCAAGTTTTGTGAAGAAATCGGGATCACACGATTCAACGGAATGACCGACATGGTTGTTCTCGAGAACGCACTTCGAGCGGATCTCAATAAACGTGCGGAGAGACGGATGGCTGTCCTTGATCCAATCAAGGTTGTCATCACAAATTATCCGGAAGGGCAAGTTGAACAACTCGATGCTGTTAATAATCCTGAAGACGAATCCGCTGGCAGCCGGAAGATTCCATTCGGGCGAGAGCTGTACATCGAGCGAGACGACTTCATGGAAGACCCTCCAAAGAAATTCTTCCGGCTTGGTCCCGGTCGAGAAGTCCGCCTTCGCTGGGCTTACTTCCTCAAGTGCGAAGACTTCGTCAAAGACGAAAATGGCGAGATTATTCAGCTCAACTGCACTTACGATCCTGCAACCAAAGGGGGGAACTCACCTGATGGGCGCAAAGTCAAAGGAACGATCCATTGGGTGCATGCGGGGAGTGCTGTCGATGCTGAAGTTCGGTTGTATGACCACTTGTTAAAGATCGAAAACGTTGCCGATGTTCCCGAAGGGACTGATTGGAAAGACTCGATCAATGAAGAGTCGTTGACGGTTCTTAAAGGGTGCAAACTGGAGCCATCACTCGGTGAAACTGGGCACGATTTTCCTGTTCAGTTTGAACGCAAAGGGTATTTCATCGGAGATCAAAAAGATTCAACCCCAGAAGCTCTCGTGTTTAATCGAGCAGTTTCACTCAAGGACAGCTGGTCCAAGAAATCCCGATAAACCTCAACCATTCGGCAGCACGCTTCGTCTGTGATGTGTGCTGCTGAATTTTATTATTTAGCGTAGAAGTACATTCATGAAAAAGATTGTCTTCGGAATTTGTTCGCTCACCGTATTCTTCGGTTGCGGTGGGGCACCGAACGTGGAACCGATCAAGGCGTCTCCAAACGTCAGCAGCATCGCAAAGCCAATCAGCTTTGGTGAGCAGGACTGGCCACTCTGGCGCGGTCAACACCAGAACGGTCTCAGCCCGGAGCAATCCGCGCCGTTGAAGTGGTCGGAAACGGAAAATGTCATCTGGAAATCACCAGTCCCAGGAAGAGGGCATTCATCTCCGAGCATTGTTGGTGATGATGTTTTCCTGACGGATGCGGATGAAAAACAGGAGACGCAATCCGTAATCTGTTTTGATCGAACAACCGGGAAGCAAAAATGGTCAACCGTTGTCAATTCCGGCGGAATTTCAAAGAAACACCGCAAGAATTCCGATGCCTCTGCGACTCCCGCAAGTGATGGGCATTCTGTTTTCACAGCCTTCGCCAACCATGATCGATTGCAGGTTGTTGCCCTTGATTTTGATGGAAATGTGATCTGGGATGTGGACGCCGGAGAATTCAAGTCAGAGCATGGTTACGGTTCATCTCCGACCTTCCATGAAAACTTCGTCATTGTAAATGGTGACAGTCGTGGAGGTGGTTTCATCGCGGCATTGGACCGAGCCACTGGCAAAATCGCCTGGAGGAACAGACGTGAAACAACGAGCAGGCATGGAAATTACTCTACTCCCGTTGTGGCAACCTTGGCTGGCAAACCACAGTTAATTCAACAAGGCTACGGAAGAACTGTCAGTTACAATCCTGAGACTGGTGAAGAAATCTGGCGTGTGGATGGCCCTTCAGCGGTCACCGCAAACACGGTCGCGTTTTCTGACCCGTATGTCATCGTGAGTGGGGGCTACTCCGAGAAAGTGACAATGTGCATTCAGGCCGATGGCACAGGTGACGTTACTGACTCACACGTGAAGTGGAGTAACAGCCGCAATATCGCTTATGTTCCTTCCCCGATCATTGCTGACGAAAACGTCCTGGTCCTCTCCGGTGAAGGAATTCTGACCAGCTACAACTTGCAAACCGGGAAACGAAACTGGCAAGAGCGAATCGGCGGAAACTTCAGTGCTTCTCCTGTTCGTGTTGGCGACTATTACTATATCACCAACGAAGAGGGACTCGTGACAGTCTTCCAGGCTGGCGAGAAGTACGAAAAAATCTCAGAGAATCGTCTCGAAAGTGCTGGTGGGATGGCAACCCCTGCTGTCTCCGGTAATCAACTCTTCATTCGGACGGACAGCCATCTCTATTGTCTCGGACAGGCTGAATCTGTTGAGCCGAATGGCATCACTCTCAATCACTCAAATTGAAATCAAGCGGAAGATCATACATGGCCTCCTATGTCGAGCGTCTGCATCAGGCAATCCAAAAAAAGAAAACTCCTGCACTCGTCGGACTCGATCCACGTTGGGATCAGATCCCTGCCGAGATCCAAAATTCCGCAGATGCGAGTGGAGGAACATGTGGAGAGATTCAGGCGAAAGCGTTCGAAGAATTCTGTTTAAGAATTATCGATGTCGTCGCTCCTCTGGTCCCAGCAGTGAAACCGCAATCTGCTTTCTTTGAAGCTTGTGGTCCTGCGGGAGTCCTCGCCTTGCGCAACGTCATTCAAGCAGCTCGACAGGCTGGATTACTTGTCGTTTGTGACGCCAAACGTGGAGACATCGGCTCGACCGCACAGGCGTATGCGGCAGCTTATCTCGCCGGCGAGGATGCAAAGTCGGCTCCGTTCGGGGCCGACTGTTTGACGGTCAATCCTTACATGGGTGTCGATACGCTGCAACCGTTTGTGGATCGAGCAAAAGAGGTCGAAGCTGGTCTGTATGTGCTTGTTCGGACAAGCAATCCGGGGGCGGGCGATTTTCAGGATCGTGAAACAGACGCGACGAAACTCTTTGAGAATGTTGCTGACCGTGTGGAAGCTCTCTCGCAGGAGATGGCAAACGGCAACGACTATAGTTCTATAGGTGCCGTCGTCGGTGCGACCTATCCGAAAGAACTTGATGAGCTTCGAAAGCGAATGCCACACACACCGCTGTTAGTTCCGGGGTACGGAAGCCAGGGGGGAACCTCAGCTGACGTTGCAGGCGCTTTTGATCACAATGGTCTCGGAGCGATTGTGAATTCTTCACGGGGAATCATCTTCGGTTTCCGCAGTGGAAAACTGGCTGAGGAATTCGGCGAAGAAAAATGGGAAGCCGGAGTCGAAGCAGCAACAAAATTGATGATCGAAGACCTGGCAGTGAACACGCCTGCTGGAAATTTGTAATCGACACCATCAACAGCATCTTTTGAGTGCGGATTTCACTGGTGATTATCCGGAGACGAACTGCTTGTCGTCGCCTTGAAGATCTGTTTCGCGACTTCAATGTCTGCTTGCTTGGATTTGGAGCGTGAAAATCGATCCCGGATTTGTTCATTCAGGTGACGAATTCTCAAAGCGGGCAGCCTCCGGAACATAGATCGTTCACTAATACGGCTCTATACTTTTGATCGCATTGAGTGCATAAGGGAAGAATCGCGCTCATCTTCAATGGTCCTCAAAGGTATTGAATCGATGTTCACAAAGAGATTGCTGTTTCTAGTCTTGGTTGGTTACTTCGGGCTGTTTGCCTTTGAGGAAAATTCGCTCGGTGCTGATGAAGCTGTCGTCGCACCACAAGTTTATTCTGTTGGAGCTGCGCGGGCTGACGTGACACCCAACACGCCGGTCCGCTTGAGCGGATTCGGATTTCGTCGAGAAGAGTCTGAAGGAATCCAGTCTCCAATCTATGCACGCGCGCTTGCGATCGGAACCGACGAAGAAGGTCCAACGATCTTGATCACTTTGGATTCGACCGGGATTTCGGATGCTGTTGTCACCGAAGTTTCGAAGCAACTCGCACAGGATGGAATCTCTCGTGAGAAATTCGCAATCACGACGACACATACCCACACAGCACCGATGCTCAAAGGAATCCTCCCGACACTGTTCGGGCAACCGATTCCCGATGCGCATCAAAAACATATTGATCAGTACACAAAGGAGTTGACGGAACACCTGGTCGAAGTCTCACGGTCGGCGCTCAAAGCACGTCAGCCAGCCGAGCTTTGGTGGGGAACAGGACAAGTCGCCTTTTCGAAGAATCGTCGTAGCCCTGAAACTGGTCCAGTTGACCACGGCTTGCCGGTACTTGTTGCGAAGTCGACCGATGGAAAACCGTTCGCGGTTCTGGCAACGTATGCCTGTCATGCGGTGACGCTCTCTCATAATCTCGTTGGTGGAGACTGGGCTGGCTTCGCTTCGGAAACCATCGAGCGTATGCACCCCGGTGTCGTCGGCATGATTTCAATTGGTTGCGGGGCAGATCAGAACCCGATTTCTGGGGTCACAGGTGATAAAGTCGATATCGCTCAATCGCAGGGATTGGAATTGGCTACGGAAGTTGATCGTGTGCTGAAAAATGCCATGAAACCGATTTCAGGTTCCCTGACCGGTCGCATTGAACGTTTCAATCTTCCACTCGCTGAGCTACCACCTCGATCATATTGGGAAGAGCGAGTCAAAGTCGGCAGTTACATCGGGCATCACGCTCAGGTTCAACTGGACACGCTTGACCGTGGCGAAGAACTCGCGACATCAGTTCCGTACTCCGTGCAAACAATCACGTTTGGCGAGAGCTTAGGAATGGTTTTTCTTCCTGGTGAAGTTGTGGTCGATTACGCCATTCGCCTCCGCAAGGAATTTGATCCCACACGAGTTTGGGTGATGGCATATGCGAACGACACTCCTTGCTATATCCCTTCTGAGCGTGTGCTTCAGGAAGGGGGATATGAAGGTGGGAGTGCAATGACCTACTACAATAAACCGGCCAAGTTAGCCCCCGGAGTGGAACAGCTGATCTTCGATTCCATCACTCGATTACTTCCCGCCTCCTACAAGAATAAACAAACGGCGAAGGCCGATGCCGGTCTCCCTCCACTTTCCCCGGTACAGTCGTTGAGCCGTCTCACTTTGCCAGCTGACTGGACTGCTCAGGTTGTCGCTGCCGAACCGTTGACGATTGATCCAGTCGCTTTCGATTTCGGACCTGATGGGGCGCTTTGGGTCTGCGAAATGCATGACTACCCGTCTGGACTCGCGGGGAACTTTGAGCCAGGAGGAAAAGTTCGACTCCTGAGAGATGTCGACAATGATGGAATTTATGACAGGTCGACTCTGTTCATCGATAACCTTCCTTTCCCCACGGGAGTCACTGTGT
>NZ_JBLWTN010000031.1:0-37500 GCF_048270125.1 Thalassoglobus sp.
CTCACAACCCGCTGGGAACACTACTCACACTTGCACCAAGCGTTCTGGCAACTCGGCTGCATGTTCACTATCCTCAAGGCGTTTTAGGACCGGTTCTAGTAAAAATACTGTTCGCCACGAGGCAGAACCTGCAAACCAATTCGAAAGATGCTCTAGCATCTGGTCGAGTCTCTCGCGCACAGCTCGGTTTGAATATTTTCAGTGCTTGTAGTCCATTGAAGAGCACTTTCATGTCTTCGCAGACTGCTCGGCATAAGACAGGACACGTACCTGTTTTCAAAAATGCTTCATGATCAGCACCTCTTTTGCTTCAATGCGCCGGGTCTGAAACGTCCCGCACTTCTCAGGAATCTTGAAGGCCGAGCTGAAGTATTTGAGTGCTTCTGATCGTTTGCCGGCAGGTGGTGTTGATTGTATGGGAGTTCCTCCGTTTTAAGCTCTGCGTTTGAAATCTTCACGCGCCCACCCTGATGAATCCAGCTACCCGATTGGTGATGTCATGGAATCGGTGATATGATGAGAGGGAACCGTTCTGGGATGGTGCAATCGCAAAAGTCACTCTGTGTCGAAGCAGAACTCAATGGAGCCAGGAATGCCTTTAAATCGTCCGAAACAACGAGTCCATCCTGTTGGAATCGACTTGGGAACGACGTATTCCTGCCTCTCGTATCTGACTCCGGAAGGACAACCGGTCACGATCCCAAACACTGAGGGAGAGTTGACGACTCCATCTGTCGTCTTTTTTGATGGAGATGAAGTTGTCGTCGGTTCAGAAGCTCTGCGGAATTCTGTGACGAGTCCGGAGCGTGTTGTTTTGCACGCCAAACGGCACATCGGCGATCCGAACAAGTGCTGGATCTTTGATGGGCATGTCTATCGTCCCAAAGAGATTTCCTCATTGATTATCCGGAAGCTTCTCGATGGAGCAGAGGAACGTCTGGGGCGTGTTCGTCATGCCGTAATTACCGTTCCTGCTCAGTTCAGCGACGTTCAAAGACAAATCACTGTGCAAGCTGGAGTGGATGCCGGACTTGAGCGAGTTGACATCATCAACGAGCCGGTTGCAACTGCACTCTGCCACGTGTTGAGCGAAGGGATCTGGTTTGCCGAAATCGCGCAGGATCAAACTGTTCTCGTGTTTGACCTTGGAGGCGGAACCTGTGATCTCTCTTTGGTTCAGTACAACAAAGATGAAGTCAAGGTGATTGCTTCGGGTGGAGATTTGCAGCTGGGTGGACTGGATTGGAATCAACGGCTGGAAGACTTCGCTTGCGATGAATTTGTGAAATCCTCAACCAGCGATCCCCGCTTGGACTTAGAGAGTCAGCAAGGGCTTGCCATCGAAATTGAACAAGTCAAAAGAAGCCTCAGCGTTCGACCTAAAGCAACGATTCTCGTTCAGCACGATGGGCGGCGAAAGAGTATTTTGATTGAACGCGAACGATTTGAATTGTTGACGAACGACCTCGTCAAGCGGACTGAAGAGATCACCAAAGAGATGCTCAAATCTCACGGTAAAGGCTGGGCACATGTTGACTCTGTTCTGGTGACCGGTGGAGCTTCGCGGATGCCGATGATTCGGAATATGCTGCAGCGAATCAGTGGGACCACGCTCAATACGACACTTCCTCCAGATCAATCGATATCGCACGGAGCAGCGTTTTATGCGGGCATGTTGCTCAGCGGTCAGTCGCTCGAGAAGTCTTCTCTCGATGAGACAGCCTCAGCACGATTGCAAAAAATTAAACAACAAAGTGTCACTGGGCGTTCACTTGGGATTTTGATTCGAGATCCGGAAACAGGAGATCGTCGACCTCACTACTTAATCGAAGCGAACACTCCGCTCCCCTGTGCGTATCGTCAAACATTTGGGACTGTGGTTGAAAACCAGAAACGGGTTCACCTTCACATCGTCGAGAGTGGTGCGACGCTCGGGGAAGAATACGTCGAACTGGGAGACTGTTTGATTCATAGTCTCCCGGAAGAACTTCCGAAACGTTCGCCGATCGAAGTGACTATTCAGTACGATGAACAAGGGCGGGTTCGTGTTCACGCAGTCGACAGGAAAAGTGGCCAGGTCGCTCGTACCACAATTCTTCGTGGAGGGGAGAAGACGTCTGACGATGACATTGATGCTCAATCTCCAGAAGAACAACCTTTGCAGTCGGAACCTGACGAGTCGGGAGAATTCAGTAACGCCTTTGAAGCGGACTTACTCAAGATTGAAGCTGAAGATATCCCTCCACCAGTTCCAAAAGAGACTCCTGTAGAAAGTCGATCGCCGATCAAGTCGCGTTCAGCGGGAGAAGCAAAAAGGGCTCGCAAATCGACACGACCACCAAAAATCTCAAGCTCCGTTTCTCTGGAGGAAGCAGAACGACCGATTCCGTTATGCAACCGCTGTGGGAATATTCTCGAAAAAAGTGGGAACTGTCTCGAATGTGGTCGTTCCGGGACGGAGAAATCTCCAAAAAAGAAATTGGCAAAACGGAAGAAATCGGAAGATCCGACAGACCCGATGACCTCAGCGCCGACTTCACATAAACGACCCCGGCATAAACCTCGGTAAGTGATCCTTTTCCTAAGTACTGAAGCAAATCCAAAATTGGTCGCTACGTGCTGCCTCGTGGCGAACAGCCTGTGAAGCTATAAAAGTGACCTTCACGGGCACGACGGGTAGGAAAAATGCTTTGTCGTCATGCCTTGAGACGTGGTCATTGGCCTGCGATGCAGCTTTCTCTACGGAAGAGCTGACTACGCAAGCACTTGTTGAGTGAAAACTCGCTGATGCGACTGGCGTAATGCTTTCAGTTGTTTTCAATTGAAAAAAATTGAGAAGCACCTGATCTCGAAAACCGAGGCCGATTGCACGACCTTGCACGGTTGTTCACTTGTTGAGCCCTGCTGTTTGCTCCGAAGAGAGGGCATCTCAAAACAGGAGGTAGACAGTTGCAAAATAGCCGGATAGAATGAAACCCAGATAAGTGCTACCAGATTTAGCACTCTACCCCACCTGAATTTGTTCGTGTTGTTGTTATTTCCCACCTTTTTCAACGACACACAATTCACCCCACCACTCACGATATGGCTATGCGTGATCAACGACGTTTAGTGTAGCACCGTGTGTGACCTTCTCACCGAGTAGCCTGCCATGCCTCTCTCAAAACAATCATCCGAAACTTCGCGCGACGACGTCTTGCGCAGTAAGTCCTCGCGTCATGGAATGATCATCAAAACAATCGTTGCGATTCTTGCGGCAACGTCGATCACAATTCCCGTTGTCACCTTTGCTGTCGCTGAGAAGTTTCCGGTCGTGCCTGAAGAAGGGTTCGCCGTTGTCAAACGTGGATCGATGGAGCTTGTGGTCACTCAAAGTGGTGAGGTCGATAGTGCCGACAATGATGTGATCATCAGCCAATGTGAGTGGAGCACACGTGTGATCTCCCTCATCCCAGAGGGGACTTGGGTGGAAAAGGGTGACATCATCGCCGAACTTGATTCTTCGAGCATTAAAAAACGATTTCAAGATCGTGCGGTTCTTCTCGTCAATGCCGCTGCTCGCCTGGCCGATGCTCAAGAAGATCTACGTATTCAAAAGCTGACGAATGAAAGCATCTTGGCCCGTGCAGAACTGCAGCAACGGTTGTCGAAATTGCAACTGGATGGATACGTGGAAGCTGAGCATCCGCAAAAACTCAATCAGCTCAAAGCTTCAGTCGCACTGGCAGAAGAAGAACTCAATCGGGGTGAGAAGCAATTTGAATTTGTTGAAGATATGGTTCGACTCGGCTATCGAACGCAGAGCGAACGAGATCGTGAACGCATTAACGTTTTGAAACAGAAGCAAGCGTTGCAACTCGCTACGGATAAACTGAATGTTCTTCAAGACTTCTCCTACGACCGCAACCTGACTCGACTCAAGGCAATTGCCGTCGAGGCAGAACGAGAACTTGAGCGAGTGAAGATGGCCTCTTCGGCATCGATTCTCCGCCGTGAAATTACTGTTCGATCCCGAGAGCGGTCATATCGAATCTATAAGGACTATCAGGATCGCCTGGAGAAAAATATCGCAGCTTGCACAGTTCGAGCGAGCAGATCAGGTGAACTGATTTACGCCCGGAAAAGTTCCAGATCCACTTCGCGCATCGACGAAGGAAGTTCGATGCGGTACTTGCAACCCATTGCGAAAATTCCGGATCGTGATCGTCTGCAGGTGAAGTTGCGGTTGCACGAATCAAATATCCGATTGATGCGCACAGGCTTACCCGCCATCATCGAGATTGATGCAGCCGGGCAGGACCGGTATCAGGGGCACATCAGTCACCTTTCGACGGTCCCACTCGCAGGACTCTATCCAAACTACCATCTGCGTGAATACCGCGTGACGGTTGATGTCGATGTTGATCCCGAGTTAGCTCGCACAATCGCTCCCGGAATGACTGCGAAGGTCAACATTATCGCAGAGCAACGACAGTCAACCTTACAGGCGCCAGTTCAATCAATTGTTGAAGTTGGTGGAGAGCACATCGTATTCGTTCGCCACGGTAACGAAGTCGAACACCGCAACGTCGAGGTTGGGATTTCCAGCGACAACGAAATTGAAATTCTAAACGGCCTCGAAGAGGGCGAAGAAATTGTCCTCAAACCACGTGTCACCTGTGCACAACGGATCATCGCACTTCAAAAACAGTCTACTGGAACAGAAGAAGAACGATTCTGGCTGAGCATGGTTGATTAGAGCAGCTTACTCCACCGTGTACCGTGTACCCGTGAAGAACGCGTTTCATTAATAATATCGCTGTTCAACATCAGGCAGATCCTGTACGCCAATTCGAACAATGCTTAACCGAGCGGGCCAGCGCATTTGTCATTGAACACGTGGCTGTAGAGTGACCCGCTCGACTCCCGGTGATTTGGTTTGTTTCGGGGGAGAGCAGTTTTCGGCCTGCCGTGAAGCTTGTCTCTCCAAACCCTGGAAAGTACGAGAGAGCTTAATCGGGCTGGGAGAGTGCTTCGATTCGTCTTCTCATTTGCTCGATCAGCTTCTGAGTATTCGGGAGTTGCGATGCAAATCGTTTCGTAGAATCAATCTTTTCCGAGCTCAACAATTCGAGTGCCCGCTTCAGGTGTCGTTCCGCGCCGACTCGGTTTTCTTCCAGACATTTGACTCCACATGCTGCGAGTTTGATGAAACCTTTGATGAGATCAGCCTCCGGTCCGCGCCGTTCCAGCGAAATCCAGACCTGTTCCCAAGCTTCATGTGCCTCCCAGAAATAACCGTTCTCGAACAAAAACAAGGCATGCTCGAACATGCTTTTTTCATCGATCTCTTTCTGATCATGCTGGCCGTATGAATGGCCTTGGGGGTCAGAGAACGGATGCGGAGTCTTCCCCGGAATATGCGTGTACGGCGGAAGATGAAATGGAACTTGCGACATCTCAGGCGAACATTTGGGAGCCAATTTCCCGCTGGAATCTTAATCTGAGCGGAAAACTACGTCAGGGGATAACCTCATGACAGGATATCAGAACTTGCAGTCCATCAGGAAGTAAAACTGATCAGCATCGCCTCGATTGGCTACATCAGGATTAGGGTTTTTCGTGACGGCATCGCCGTAGAAGAACCAGAAATATCCAGCCTGAAGAGTGACGTTTTTGCTCGCCGCGTATGTCGCTACGAGATCAAGTTCATTCCCCAGATGTCGACTTGCCGTTGGGATATTTCCTCCAAACGGAGCCCCTGCCACATTCCAGATGGCGTCTTCAGCTTGCGCTTTGTCGAACCAGTGCCAAGCTGTGAGGAACGTCAATTTTTTAGTCGGTTGTACTGAAACTTGTGCACTGTAGTCGAGCAGGTTTTGGCCCGAGAAGTTGTCGATCAGTCCCCAGTAGGCATGCCCCAACGGAAAGAGCGTGCTAACCGTGTTACTGGTTCCGTCAGTTGGGTCGTCATCACCCGAGCCCCAGAAGAAGACACCTGTGATTGTTGGCGACCAGGCGACTTGATTGAAGGTGAGTCCGGTGTTGGTCGAGATGAAACCCGCACGAACGTCTTTTGCTGGACCAGCTCCGACGACATCCTTGCCGACCTGGAAGGCTCCTTCGTAGTCCCATCCCAGCGTCATCCACAGGTTACCACACTCATCGTTCATTGGGATCTCGCCAGCGTATCGCGTTCCAAATGTGTGCCGTTTGCCGTCGATGCGGTCGGGTTGATCGTCATCTTCGTCTAGCCATAACCAGTAGATGTCCAGGGTCCCCATCGGGGCATTTTTGTAGGTGGTATAGACTCCGCTGAACCAGCGGCTTTGGTCTGGGTGGTCGAAGCTGTATGGGCGGTTGATGTTTCCTGAGGCACCATTGACCGGCCGGGTTGCAAAAGCGTCAATCTTCCAGGCATCACTGGTGTAATAGAGTTTCGCCCCTTCGAAATTCCGAAACGTATTCGACCATGCCAGGGGGGATATGAGATGCTGTGAACCGTACTGCAAAAACTGTCGACCTGTTCGCAGTCGAATTTTCTCGCCATATCCCGTGTCGAACAACTTCACGTCGGAGTAGTATTGAAGAAGGTCGTAGCGATTTTGATCGACCGGCAGTAAGGGGAGGTCCGCGTTAAACGTTGATCCGTCAATTCCTTCAACGTAAGCGGTGAAATCGTCCCCGTGTTTAAGTTCAAAGTACGGATTGAAGCGCCATTGATTGTAGCTGCTCTTTCGACCAGTCGTTGGTGGTCGCAGTCGATTGGACTCATCGATGTAGCGGTAACGTAAAGCCCCACCGACAGAGTAGGTCCAGCTGCCCCACTTCTGGTTTTTGAGTCCACTCAAAGGCTGGTCATCGCTCAAAAGTTGGCTGCACCAGCCAGGATTGCATTCGTGATAAGAATCACAAGCGAGAGGTGGTCCAGGCAGACAGTCTGGATCTGTGATGTCACATTCGAGTTCTTTGAATGTAATAGGACTGACGACGTCGTCTTCGAGTCCCACTTCAAAAATTTCTTCTGGTGATGAAGGAATCTTCTGCTCGGAGTCGCTTTGCGCTGAGACCGAATTTTGCACAAGTGCAATCAGAGAAAAGAAATACAGCACCTTCTGAAACATCACAGCACGCTCCAAACGCGAGGGTAGTCACTGGTTCAGTAGAGCAAAACCAGAATTCGGAACGGTCACTCCGTTGGGCGACCGCAACCTCAAAAGGCTTGTTCTTGATCGTTGAAAAAACGTCCTTCTCGTGGCTGATGAGGCGCTCAAAAGCATGCTTGAAGGATCAAATTCAATAGCCACACTTGTATTGAAATCGGCGAAACTGCCTCAGCCGTTGAAACAGATTTGATCGAGCGAACGATTGACTTCGCTGTTTTCAGAATAGGCTGTAATAACCGGATAATCGGTACATCTGGCAAAGTGAGAGTTCGCCAGAGCAATTCCAACATTGATCTGAACGATTTGCCCCGTGGAGAGCAGTCTATGGAATCATGAAGTTGATCTTCATGTTTCCGGCAAGAGTAGAAAATACTCTGAGTGGCAAAATCTGCTTCATGTATGAGCTTTTACGCATCCCTGGAAGAGACTTCAGCTCGTGAAATATTCTTTCGAGGCTGAACTCGATCGAGATTTGTGAACCCGGATTGGAAAGCGACTCAGCCTTCATGGGCGAGTCGAATCACGAATAACCTTCGATCCCGGATAGCTTTCGGTAGTAGTGGCAGCCGGGGCTGTTCACTTCGAAGACCCGGCAGGTCGACGGTCGTTGATCGTAGAATCGGCACTGCTCTTTATTTTCATCGAGCCAAACACAAGGTCCATCGGTGCGGATCTCTCCGGCAGCGGTCTGCTTCAAATAGGACAAGAGTAAATCACGAGGTTCACCGGCGAGTTTGTCGAAGCGTTCGACATCTTCCGCGAAAGAAGGGTCCTCTCGAAAGTGCGGGTTGAGGGATAGCGCCACGAAGTCCGGTGGTGCACCTTGCA
The DNA here is from genome assembly GCF_048270125.1 of Thalassoglobus sp. NCBI lineage: Bacteria > Pseudomonadati > Planctomycetota > Planctomycetia > Planctomycetales > Planctomycetaceae > Thalassoglobus > Thalassoglobus sp. The sequence goes on from NZ_JBLWTN010000031.1 coordinate 7,974, forward strand.
CGTGGCAACAAACCCCGCACCCACTGCACGATTCGACAATGGGAAAGTTGAATGATGAGTCCGACATGAGATGGATTTTGAATGCGTTTTTTGCCAAGAAGCCTGCGCACAAACAATCAGTTTCGAAGCTTTCTCGCCACGCCTGTTACCTGATTCATGAGTGTGTTGTCGAATACGATTGTCCACTGCTCAGTGTCGGCAGCAGAGAAGTCGGATTCATACTTTTGAACCTGTGAAGAACTGTCAACGGCTGCGAAGGTAAACGTTTTCAGGCTGTCGTTCCAGTCTCCCGTGAGCATTGACATGTTTCCCTGAGAGTCCAGGAATGTCATTGTATATTTGTTACTGCGAGTGTTGTATCCACGGTAAATTGTCCCACGTAACGCTCCGCCGGGAAGCTCGAAATCGTGTTTTAGAAAGTACCCATTAAAGACCCACTTTCGCTCGGATGGGATTTTGAGATCAGAGTTGGTGAGTTGCGCCTCCCATTCACCGTCAAAGCGGGCCAGTTCCTTCAGTTCAGGGACATTGGGGCTTGGCTGGCCGAAATCCTTTGCATCTTGAGCGACAAGTGACGCAGTGCTTGATGATAGAATCGCAATGACGAACAGAAGCTGACGGCTTTGTGGCATGATTCTCCCCCGATTCGAGTACGGTGTCGTGAGTACTCGATCGTACGAGGAAACGATGCCCGCTTCAAGCAGTTCTCGATCCCCTGCCCGATCGAGTGTCGTTACCCAGGTTTCCACTGCTGATCTGTGGGTCGAGAATTGTGCCGCAAAAGCATGTGACGCAAAAGCAATTGTGATCTCTTGAAGATTGCTTTCGCGATTTCATCAACCGCCCGCCGCACGTAATGATGCGTCATAGCTGTCTACGGGCGGATGTTATTCGCCGAGGATCTCTTTGAAGCGAGCGATTTCCTGATTTTCGTTGACGAGATTCACGTTCGAAACTTCCAGGAATCCTTGAATGAGATGTCCGTGCCCTTTGCTATCTGGAGCGATCGAAACGGTCTCAAAGTCCGGGCTCACTTTCAGCAAGCCGTTTTGATAGTAGCTCAGTTGATTGCATGAAATCGTCGGTGTCAGCATGATTGAACCTGCTGAGACAGGTTCTTCATCGGAGACGCCGTTCACGTTCACCTGGCCGTCAGCTTCGATCGAGATTTGAGTGGCAGACTCAGGAATTGTGATCACTGGTTGAAGAACGTATTCAGCCTCAGGGTCGATGAGAGCGAGTTGTCGTTTCTTGTTCAGCGAGAATCTTCCTCGGCGAGTCAGGTAGTCTTGACCTTTCGAATCTTGCACGCGGAACATGCCTGCTCCTTTGATCATCAAGTCAAGCTGTGTTCCAGCGACGAATCGTTCTCCGAAATTGAAATCAAGTTCTTCCGTGACACCAGTGATTGTTGGGACACCGTCGATGATTTCCTCCGTGAAACGGGGGACAATACGGATGTAGCCCAGTGTCGACACCATGAGTGCGTTTCTTTGATGTATCGAAATCGCTTTGCTGAGTACCTCTTTCAAACCGGGTGTCGCTTCTGCAGATTTACTTTTCTGTGAATTGTCTGGAGGAGCAGAAGGGGAAAGGATTAGCGACTCTTCACCCAGACCTGGAATCGGGCCGCCGATCATTTTCCACATTCGGATCACACCTGTTGCATCGTCAACATGCATATCCTTGAGAGAATCAAACCAGACATCCCGCTGAGACTTTGGAGTGGTCGACAGTTCATCGTCGATCGCTTTTCGAACGGCATTTTGATTCTTGCTTGGAACTGTCTCGATCGGGGCTGCATTTTCGATATCGAGGGGGTTTGGTTCCTCGGCTCCAGGCGTTGGGTCTTCTTCAATTTCGGTGTAAAATTGATCAGAAACGACTGATGCAACTTCATTTACCTCAACCGTTTCCACAGCGATGGCGTTAGCTAAAGGAGAGTCTGCAGGGAGTTCTTCTTCGTAATCATGTTGGTTCGAGTTGTGGATTGGCTTGAGAGGTTCCTCGGGATAGTACGGGTACTGAGCCGATGACTCACCCAAGTCGTAAGACATCCCATTTGGAGCAAGTTCCTTGACCGGAAAGGTTTGCGATATCGGCGCGGAATGAGTCCGGACATCTTTCCAGATAGAAATATGCCCCAGGATGACTCCTAGAACAATGCCAAAAATGGTCCCAGAAAGGAATGTTGAGCGGGACGAACTCATGACAGCCTCCTTGCGGCCACGAGGAAATTGAACGTTATTGGACGTCAGAATCGATCCCTGATGCCCCCGATACCCGCAAACGTTACGCAATTCGGGAAAGTGCCGCAAGATGAGACATTTCCTTTGGGAAACCCTGCCCTGTTGGTTGCAGATTTCCTGTTGTCGCGAGAGCATGTTGCCTTGCAGAAAACGTTCGAAACATCGTTTGAAAGTTCCTCCCGTGTCTCACGAAATTTATCAAAATCCTCTTAATACCCGTTATGCCTCTGCTGAAATGAGTGGCATTTGGTCTGCTCAGAAGAAGCACAGCACTTGGCGGAAGCTGTGGGTGGCGTTGGCAGAAGCTCAACAGGAGTTGGGGCTTGATATCTCTGATGCACAATTGAACGAACTTCGTAGCAACGTTGACAACATCGATTTCGACGTCGCAGCGAAGCATGAACGTGAAGTTCGACATGACGTGATGGCACACGTCCACACCTATAAAGAGTTGTGCCCGCAGGCAGGCGGAATCATTCACTTGGGAGCAACCTCCTGTTATGTGACGGACAACTCCGAATTGATTCAAATTCGCGAGAGCTTGGAGCTGACCCAGTCTCGACTGGTGCAAGTGATTGATGCTCTTGGAAGTTTCGCAGAGCAATACAAAGATCTTCCGTGCCTTGGCTTTACGCACCTGCAACCGGCTCAACCGACAACTGTCGGTAAACGTGCAACATTGTGGTGTTACGATTTAGTTCTCGACCTGCAGGAAGTTGAGCATCGCCTCGCGACGTTACGCTTTCGCGGCGTCAAAGGAACAACAGGGACACAGGCCACGTTTTTGAGTCTGTTTGAAGGAGACCACGAAAAAGTCTGTCAGTTGGACAAGCTCGTCGCGGAGAAAATGGGGTTTGATCAACGGTATGCGGTGACCGGACAAACCTATTCGCGAAAGGTCGACGCGCAGGTTCTCGCAACTCTGAGTGGAATTGGACAATCAGCCCACAAAGCTGCCAGCGATTTACGCCTGCTGCAAAGCTGGAAGGAAATCGAAGAGCCGAAGGCGGATAAGCAGATCGGTTCTTCTGCAATGGCGTACAAGTTCAACCCGATGCGGTCAGAACGAATCTGTGCGCTGTCACGCTTTGCTATCAGCCTTGCTCAAAATGGTGACCAAACAGCCGCGACTCAATGGATGGAGCGGACTTTGGATGACAGTGCAAACCGACGCCTCTCGTTGCCGCAATCCTTCCTTGCAATTGACTCCGTACTGCTGATCTATCGCAATGTTGCCAGCGGATTGAGGGTCTATCCCAAAATTATCGAGAAGCGTCTGAACGAAGTGTTGCCGTTCATGGCGACTGAGGAGATCTTGATGGCTGGAGTGAAAGCAGGTGGAGACCGTCAAGACCTACACGAAGCTGTGCGGATTCACAGTGTCGAGTCCGATAAGCAAGTCAAAGAGTTCGGGAAAGAGCATGACCTCATGGAGAGGTTGGGCAACGATGCGTTGTTCGCAAATGTTGATCTGACAGCAGCTCTTGATGCTCGGAAGTATATCGGCCGCGCTCCGGAACAGGTCGACGAATTCTTGAGCGATGTGATCAGCCCGATTCGAAAGCAGTATGAGAATCAACTCGGTGGCGATGCCGAAGAACTCAAAGTGTAACGAGAACGAATCTAATATTGATCATCCATATTGATTTGCGCGTCTTGCACTTGTGGTGAGCCAGCTGTGAAGTCCTGAATGTGAGCTTAGAGCAGTTTGCTCTACCGTGTGCCCGTGAAGAACGCATTTTCTAATAAAAATGCTGTTCGCCACGAGGCAGATCCTGCAAACCAATTCGAATGATGCTCAAGTCGGGACGTGACAAACATCATCTGACAGGCATCGAGAATGCGCAAGTTCATGCAGATGTTCTCGGAAGAAATCATGTGCATAAGAAGTTGGAAATCGTTCAGCTGAGATCAGTCGTCGGAGATCAGCGGGAGATCGTTTTCGCTATCCACGCTAACGAGTTCGCCCTCTTCATCAGCTTCCGATGTGTCGATCAGCTTCGGGAGAGAGAGAATCTTTTCAGTCTGTTCGGAAGGTTCCACTTCATCTGGACCAAGGTGGACTCGGAACTTCACGTTGGCAAACGCGATTTCATCGCCAGGGAGAAGTGCCCCGCGAGAAACGCGTTGCCCATTAACCTTCGTGCCGTTGGTGCTTCCCAAATCGCGAATGAAAAGAAGTCCATCCGTTTTGGCAACGGCACAGTGAACCTTCGAGATGCTGGAATTGTCTAGAACGAGATCGCAAAGCCCTTTTTTACGTCCAACGATGGTCAGATTGCGATCGATTGCAATCGGTTGTGAACCATCGGTAGGGATCAGCTTCGCGATCATTGGCTGAAGATGTGTAGAATGAATTGACTGTCGGCAGAGTTACCGCTTCTGTTATTCTGCGATGCAGCCCGGAGAAGTCAACTCCAGCCTGACGAGAATGCCGTTCTCGTTGCTCAAATCGGGCAAATCTTATGGTTTTATCGACCAAACCGCGCAAGAGGCCTCACTAAAACGGTTCCAGTACCCTGAATCGTTAAAAATGATTGTCGCGGTTGACCAGCTTGAATCAGCTTTTCGGAGTCGCTATTGCGACTTGTAATTCGCTCTGTTCGCTGGAAATATCGTTGAGATCAACCGATTCTGGACGATAAAACAGGACCAATGGTAACAGCAGCAGGGCGGCCGCTCCGTACATGGCATTGTAAGGAACGTTCAAGCCTTCAATCGCAAAAATCTGATTCCAGATCGAGTAATAAACTCCGGCCATCGCCATTCCAATCCAGTTGGCCAGATTCATCGCTCCGATGATTCTCCCTTTGTGCAGTCGAGGAGTCGCAGTCTGTAGAAAGACTTGCAACGGAACCGTGAACAACCCGGCACAAAAACCGAGCCAGATCAATCCGATGATTGCACCGGGCACACCAATCGCAATCGTCGCTGGGGACGAGCTTGGCAGGGCCATCACGATTAAGCCCAGGAACATTCCGATTGCCCCGAAGCGAACCAGTTTTCCATTGAAGCGATTTCGCGAAAGATACCCCGCGACCAGACAGCCGAGTGCGATTCCGATTCCCGTACAGGCAGCCAATCGCCCTGTGGCAGCTTCGCCCCAGCCGAATTGTTTAATTCCCAGATCGTTCGTCGCGTTCGGGTAAACCACGCCACCTGTTGTCCAGAAAACTGAAGTCGCAACGAGTGTCCACAGCAGACGGCGGTCTTTGAAGATCAGGCGTCTTGTTTCTGAATTGACAATCAGTGTTGATGGCTCAAACTTTGCGTCTGGATTTGCGATGGGAGTCTTGCGGACCATCAACGCAGTTAACGTTCCAACGATGGCGATGCCCACGCAAATATAAGAGGCTTTCCAGAGGTCATCGTTAAGAGCCTCTTTGATTTCCCCGGAGATGGCAAAGCCGAGAATGATCGACAGGAAAGTTGTCATCAAAATCCAGCCATTCACTCGCGGGAGATCTTTCTCCGAAAACAGTTCAGGCAGGATTCCATATTTTGATGGCCCGAACAGCGCGCTTTGAGCTCCCATCAGGAAGAGCACAGCCATCATGATCGAGATATTCCCAGAGAGGAACGCGAACCCTCCCAGTCCCATCACAACGATTTCCAGAACCTTGCTGGTGACAATCAGATTTCGTTTGCTGAGCTTGTCGGAAAGGAAACCGCAATAGCCCGAAAGAATGATGAATGGAATCGCAAATACGGTCGTGGCCAATCCTTGAAGGTCAGCTTCTCGCTTGCCAGCAGCGAAGTCGATGCAAACAAACAGCAAAATTTGTTTGAAAACATTATCGTTGAAGGCCCCCAGAAACTGAGTAACAAGCATGCCGAGAAATGACCGGTCCTTGTAAATCGGCCCGTGTGACTTTTGCGGCTCATCGGCCATATTTCAATCCGTTGTCTAGTCGATAAGTTGATTCTGATCACGACTTTGAAAGTCCGTTTCGGAGCAACGTAGTCGTTCGGGCTGATCGAGGCAATCTGTTCTCGAGATTCTGGAACTCCAATCTCAAGAGTAAATTTCATATTGGTCTTTACTTTCTACCCCATGACGAGCAGTCTACGGAGTCATCAAAGTGACCTTCATCGGCACTAAGCGTGACTGAATGAAGTTCGAGTCTCTGGAATTCTGCTAAGTGAGCTGATGGGTACATTGCATCAAGTGACTCCCGGTGAGAGCGTCGATTTGTCTCAAATTACGACTGCTGGCAAAGAGTTGCACGACGATCGTGACAAAGCAGAGAGGGAGTTCAAGAACTTCCGAAAACGGATCGCTGAGCTTCAGCCAGCCTTTTACGCAGAAGGGAAGCGAAAGCTTCTGGTCGTTTTACAAGCAATGGATGCCGGCGGGAAAGACAGCACCACGCGATCCGTTTTTGAAGGAGTCAACCCGCAGGGTGTGCGTGTCATTTCTTTCAAGGCTCCCTCAAAGCGAGAGCTTGCCCACGACTATCTTTGGCGCGTTCACCGCGACGTTCCACCGCTGGGGATGATCCATGTCTTCAATCGATCTCATTACGAAGATGTCTTAATCGTCCGGGTTGATGAACTTGTTCCTCAGGAAGTCTGGCTGCCCCGATTTGACCAGATCAATCAGTTCGAGAAATTCCTGACCGAAACAGGCACAACGATTCTGAAGTTCTATCTGCACATTTCAAAAGACGAGCAGAAAGAACGATTCCAGTCGCGACTTGATGAACCGCACAAGCACTGGAAGTTTTCGCGTCAGGATTTGGAGAAACGAAAGCAATGGGATCAATACCGTACTGCATTCAATGACGTCATCACGAAATGCTCGACCGAACATGCTCCCTGGCATGTCATCCCGGCGGATCAGAAATGGTATCGCAACTGGGCCGTCAGTAAGATTCTTTGCGAAAAGCTTGAAGAGCTCAATCCACAATATCCTCCCGATGAACCGGGCTTAGATCAGATTGTGATTGAGTGAGCGGAAGTCTTTCATTTCAGATTTGAACCTGAATTACTCATCTCTCAAGCACATGAAAAATGTGAGAGTCTCACAACCTTTCTAACTGACTTTCCAACTGAATCTACGCTGCGAAAGCAAACCGGTATCGTTTCAAAACCCATTCCGTGGTGTGATAGACCACTTCTCGCCATTTGGGGTCGTGGTGCGGTTCGTGGATGAGGTCATCGAGTGGGATGAACCGGGCATCGTTGATTTTTGAACAGAATTCCCGCGTTGCTTCCGGTGAAGTGACTCTGTCTGCAGAACCATGGACTGCCAGGATTGGGAGCGGGAAACGCTCTGCGTTTGCTAATGCAAATTGACCAGCACGATAACACTCGGTGAGCGTCCGGAGGCTGATGCGGCGGTGGTTCAGGCTGTCTCTTTGAAACCTCTCAATGGCATCATCTGATCGACATGTTTGCGTGACGTGAATTTTCGTTGAGATTGTGAGCTTGGGGAAAACACCTGCAACAGGGAATGCGAGCAATTTCTGCCAAAGAGTGAGCTGTGATGTTAAGCGAAACCAGGGGGCCGAAAGCACAGCGCCGATGACGTGGTCGCTCCAACTGTCATCGAATCTTCGTAAAGCCCAGTTCGCAACGATCCCGCCTCCCATACTGTGGCCGTACAGTACGATTTTCTGGTTCGGCCTGTTCTCGATGACACGATTTGCAACAAGCGAGAGATCGTCCAGGAATGTCTCGTAGCTGGGGATATGTCCCCGTCGTCCGGGAGAGAGCCCATGTCCACGATGGTCGAAACGCATCACGCTTAACCCAGAGCGGTTCATCACCTGAACCACATGGTCGTATCGGGCACTGTGTTCACCGAGACCGTGAACCAACAGGACGGTTCCATGGGAATTGATGACCGGATGCTCCACGCAGTGAAGCTGAACACCATCAGAAGTGGTGACAGAGCTGTTTTGAAATTTCAGGATGGTCATCCGTCCTTTTCTCCTCCTCGAAAAAGACTCGATCTCTATTTTGATCGTCACCCCCGCATCGGTGACAATATCAATTGTCATGAAATTGAGTTTGATTCGTTGAAAATCTACAAAATTGCCAGGGAACTCCATTTTTCGGTTAAGATTTTCGCATGTCGTCTATCTCAATCCTTCTTTGCTCTCGTTGATGCTCGAATCTGTCCGGGATTTTTGGGAGTGAGCAATTTACTCAGTTTACTCAGTGATTGAGTGATCGCGGCTGTAGTTGGGGAACTCCCCCGAAAGCTTCAAAGCAATCTTCACGTAATGGGCAAGGACTGAATGTACTCTACTGAATGTGCTGTATTGTTCCCAAATCGGATCGGGTTGATACAATTTCAATCAGTGATCAGACCGCTTTTTTTGAATTGCAAACGTGCTGCTGAATCTCGATGAAACCCTTTCGAAGAACTGTTTCATCGTTTCACAGGAGCAGGAGTTCAGTATCGAATCGAATTACCCAGGACGCAGACTATGAGAGTTGATATGAAATTTTCCCTCTGCTTGGCGATGTTGATCATTTGCTCTCAAGCAGCTTGTGCGGACTGGAAAGAGTTCCGTGGTCCGACCGGACAGGGTGAAGCACCTGCGAGCAAGTTACCCATCAACTGGTCAGGCACCGAAAACGTTCTCTGGAAATCGAAGGTCGACGGACTCGCCTGGTCCTCACCTGTCATTCTGGGGGACAAGGTTTATTTGACAACAGCTGTTGAGAATGAATCAGAGGGACACAATCTGAATCTCGTTTGCCTGAACGTCAACAGTGGAAAGCTTCTTTGGGAAAAGACAGTTATCCAGCAGCAGGGCAAAGCCAAAGTTCATAAGAAGAACAGCCACGCCAGCCCGACACCGATCATTGAAGATAATCGCATCTACGTTCACTTCGGACCATACGGGACTGCATGTACTACGCTGGAAGGCGAAGTGATATGGAAGCAGCAGTTGGAATATCGACCAGTGCATGGAAACGGTGGTTCGCCAGTTCTCGCCGGCAATGTGCTGATCTTCTGCTGCGACGGTGGGGATCAACAGTTCGTTGTTGGTCTCGATAAGTCGACCGGAGAGATTCGCTGGAAAACTGATCGTGACACTGAAGCCCAGAAAGGTTTTTCCTTTTCGACACCACTGCTAATTGATGCAGGTGGACGGACGCAGGTCGTCTGCCCCGGATCAGACGCTGTTTTCTCCTACGATCCTCAAACTGGAAAAGAAATCTGGCGAGTCGATTATCCGGGTGGGTTTTCCGTAGTCCCTCGACCGGTCTTCGGCCAGGGGCTGGTCTTTATCTGCACCGGATTCAACACGCCATCACTGCTGGCCATTGATCCCACAGGGACCGGAAATGTCACTGAGACGCACTTGAAATGGAAGATCACACGGAAAATGCCGAATTCTCCTTCGCCGTTGCTGGTCGGTGAAGAGCTTTATGTTGTTTCCGACAGCGGGTTCGCAACGTGTATTGATGCGAAGACTGGAGAGATCCATTGGCAAGAGCGAATCGGTGGAAACTACACAGCGTCACCGATGGTTGCGAATGGGAAAATCTATTTCCAGGACGAGGACGGGACAACGGTCGTCGTGAACGCATCAAAGAAGTTTGAAGAGATTACTCGGAATTCTATCGGCAAGGATGAGCGAACCTTTGCGTCTTATGCCATCGAGGGAGATTCTCTGTTGCTTCGCAGTGAGCATCATCTCTATCGTATCGGCGAAAAGAAAAACTGATCGCGAACCGGTATTGTGATCTCTCGAAACTCGACTCTCAACTTTAGACCTTAGACTGATTTCATGGCAGCTACTGCGAAAGGAACGTCCAGCTACATGGCGGACGATATCGAAGTCCTGGAGGGACTCGAGCATGTCCGGACACGTCCTTCGATGTACATTGGAGGAGTTGATTCACGGGGGCTGCACCACCTTTGCTGGGAAGTCGTGGACAACTCTGTCGACGAATATCTTGCTGGTGAGTGTGACCAGATCAAAGTGACACTCCACAAAGATGGCTGCTCGATTTCTGTCGAGGATAACGGCCGTGGAATTCCGGTCGATAAGCATAAAAAGACAGGCAAGTCGGCTCTGGAAGTCATCCTCACCACGCTTTACGCAGGCGGGAAATTCTCCGAGAAGAACTACGTTCGCAGCGGCGGCCTGCACGGAATTGGTTCATCCGCAGTGAACGCCCTCTCCGAAGAAATGATCGCCACTGTCCATCGTGATGGTCATGAGTATCAGCAAACCTACATGCGTGGCCGTCCTCAGGGACCGGTGAAAAAAGTGAAGCCGTTCCGCGGACATGGAACAATCATTTTCTTCCGTCCCGATGTTCAAATTTTCCGCCGTATCCAGTTCAACGCCGACACGATCCGCCAGCACCTGGAAGACATTTCGTACATCCATGGCGGGCTGAAAATCATTTTCGTAGATGAAGTCAAGAACGAACGATTCGAGCTTCACCACCCCGAAGGGATCGTGGCGTATCTGTTGAAAATCATCAAAGATGACAAACGCAAAGTCGTCCACGAGAACCCGTTCAAGCAGGCGAAGGACGAAGGAAAAGTCCACGTAGACATGGTCCTGCAATGGACGGAATCGACCGACGAGCACATTCGCAGTTACGTCAACGGGATTCGAACACGAGGCGGCGGAACACATGAATCCGGCTTTCGCTCGGGAGTGGCGAAAGCGGTGAAGAACTACATGGAAGTTCACAACATCAAACCGAAAGGGCTGACGATCTCCCCAGATGATATCCGCGAAGGAGTGGTCGGAATCGTCTCGGTCTTTCACAACGACCCGATGTTTCAGGGGCAAACGAAAGATCGACTCAATAACCCGGAAATGAATTCTCTCGTCGACGGGATGGTTCGTCCCGGAGTGGAATCATGGTTGAACAATAACCCGTCCATCGCTGATGCCGTGATCGGTCGAATTGTTCTCGCAGCTCGGGCCAGATTGGCGAGCCGCGAAGCTGTCAAAGAGATCAAGCGAAAAGGTCCCGGATCAAGGCGAAGCAACTTGCCGGGCAAGCTGCTCGACTGTCGATCCAACGATCCCGAACAGTGCGAACTGTTCATTGTGGAAGGTCAGTCAGCCGGGGGAACCGCAGCCAGTGGAAGAGATTCCAAGACCCAGGCTGTTCTTCCGCTTAAAGGAAAAATTCTCAACACCGAGTCTCTCGCGCTGGGAAAAATCCTCAAGAATCAGGAAATTCACGACCTGGTCGAAACACTGGGAACCGGCATCGGCCCCAACTTCGATGTCCACAAGTTACGTTATGATCGCATCATCCTGCTGATGGATGCGGACAGCGACGGCTACCACATCAGCACACTCTTGCTCACTTTCTTTTTCCGGCACATGCGTGATCTTGTTCAACAGGGAAAGCTCTATCTGGGGCAGCCACCTTTGTACAAAATCGAAGTTGGCAAAGAGCGACACTACGCGCGTGATGATGCCGACAAAGAAGAAATTATGGCCTCTATCCCAGCCAATCGAAAAGTCGACGTGCAGCGATTCAAAGGGCTCGGTGAAATGAACGCTGCACAGCTGAAGGAAACAACCCTCGATCCTAAAACCCGTACGTTGTTACGAGTTGATATCGAAAGTGCCGTCGACGCCGACACCATCTTCTCCCAACTCCTGGGGAAAGATGCCAGCGAACGCTATCGCATCATCATGGACGAAGCTGGCGAAGTTGACGATATCGACGTTTGATGGTCCCTGTCGAATTTTTCGAATTGGCGTTCCGGTTCTGCCTTGTGGCGCACAGCAACTTTGCTGGTGAAGCGTGTACGACATCGGCACACGTTTAGAGCAGTTTGCTCTATCGTGTGCCCGTGAAGTACGCATTTCTCCAGTAAAAATACTGTTCGCCACGAGGCAGAACCTGCAAACCAATTCGAAAGATGCACTAGAGCAGACTGCGTTAAAAAGTGCAGCGACTTCAGTGAAGTCGCTGACGGGAGAAGCTCAGACCGGAGATGTGATTTTCAGCCCGGCGATGCCGATCACGATCAACATGACAAACAGAATTCGGTAAAACGTAGCCGGTTCTCCAAACAGGGCGATACCCAAAAGGACTGTTCCCACGGAGCCAATGCCGACCCAAATGCTGTAAGCCGTCCCGATCGGGAGTGATTTGAGAGCGGTCCCCAGAAGGAGAAAGCTGGCGATCATTGCGCTGATCGTCCAAATGCTCGGCCAAAGCTTTGTGAAACCTTCAGTGTATTTCAGGCCGATTGCCCAGCCGATTTCAAAAAGTCCGGCGATAAATAAAAGAAACCATGCCATCGGGAAGCCTCCACCGTTGCAGGGCCGTCCCTGATCGAGATTGGAGCGGTGAGGTCGTCCCCACTTCCGTAATGTGATTGCTGGGATTTTAGGGGTTGGTTTCAGGATTTCCAGCCTCAATCCTGATCAATGTGTCCGCAAAAGCAATGATTTCATCGCGGCAACGGGGCGGCATTTGCGTGTTTCGGCGTGCTACTCGGGGGCCTGGAATTCAAACCGTTCGCATTGTGAGAAGAACTCTAGCGGGTTGTCGTAGACGACCTTTTTGATTTTGGCTTCGCTGTGACCACGTTTACGCATTTCCTGGATGAAGTCCGGGACCGCGAGTGGATTGGATGGTCCCCAGTCGCCAGCCGAGTTCACCATGATGCGGTCGTCGCCGTAACGCTCGATGATATCTGCAGCTCGGGCGGGAGTGCATTTGGTGGTCGGGTAGAGTGTCATCCCGCACCAGAATCCACCCTCTTTTGCATACTGAACGGTGTGCTCTTCCACATGGTCAATACAAACTCGCTCGGCAGGAATGTCGTTTCGTTCCTGGAGCATGTCGACAATCATCCGGGTCCCCTTGTACTTGTCTTGCAAGTGCGGGGTGTGGATGAGCACAAGTTCGTTCGTCTTGGCTGCCAGATCGAGGTGCTCGCGAAAAATAGTTGACTCGTTGGGAGTGTTCTTGTTGAGTCCGATCTCTCCGATGCCAAGCACGCCGGGGCGATTGAGGAACTCCGGGATCATCGCGATGACTTCTCGCGAAAGAGGGATGTTCTCTGCCTCTTTCGCGTTGATGCACAGCCATGTGAAATGCTGAACTCCGCTCCAGCCTGCACGCTTCGGTTCGAATCCAGTGAGCTGTTCGAAGTAGTCACGGAACCCTTCGACTGTTCCACGATCAAATCCGGCCCAGAATGCAGGCTCACTGACCGCGACGCATCCCATGCGGACCATGCGCTCGTAATCGTCAGTTGTGCGCGAAACCATGTGAACATGTGGGTCGATGAAGTACATGCGATACACAAGGGGCTAGAGTGAAAGGGCAAGTGGAATCGATTCGCAGCTGAGTCTGTCGCTCAACGCACAGCGCTGTCCGCGAACTTATTGAATTTGTAAATGTTTGAGGATCGCTTCAGCATCCATGATGTAGCCGATGTAAAACTCTCCAAACTCCGCATACTTGGCAGAGGCCTGGTCGAACCGCATCGTGTAGACGATTTCCTTGATGTATTCCGGAGTTCGACCCCACAGGGTGACGCCCCATTCCCAGTCATCGAAACCGGTTGAAGCTGTGATCAGTTGTGAGACGCGACCAGCGAATTTGATTCCAGACGTCGCATGCTCGGACATCAAGGCAGAGCGTTTGCTGAACGGTTCCATGTACCAGTTTGCATCTGGAACGCGACTTTTATTCATGGGGTAGAAGCAGTGAATCGGCCAGTCCGGGAAGTCCGGGTAAAGCCGCTGCTTGTTCATCATCGGAAGTCGTTGTTCGTAAGCTTTGACTTTGGCAGCGTAGGACGGATCGTCTGGTGAAGTTCCGCCGAGACGTAGTTTTTCGGAATACTGCTCCACTGTGGGAACATACTCAGAGACTTCCGTCAGCGAGACGAACGAATATGTCGGTTCAAGTGCCAAGCCAATTTTTGTGGACATCAGTCTCTGGTGCAGGGCGTCGATCATCAAAGGATCTTTGTCCATTAACATCAACCCGATGTCAGCCCGGTGACCGGAGACGACGAAGCTTTGCACACGTTCCGGAGCGTGCTCCGCTTCGGGGTTCAGCACCGCTTTGAACTCTTCCACGCCAGCAGAGATTTCCTCTGGGGAGAGTTGCTGAAGCGTGACGCGATCCAGCTGATAGTAGATATGCAGGCAATGCCAGCCTTCGGAAAGTTCGATGGTCGGATCAGGAAGTTGCTGAGCGGGAGCGTGCGGTCGATTCATGTCATTCAATATTGGCAAGGCAACAATGGGTGTGAAGTTACCTTGATCATAGAAACCCACCGTCGCAAAGGAAACCATTTGAGAAAACCGTGCAGCTTTCCAGATGATGGTAAGACGGGGCAGTCGCAAGTTTGAGAACAAGAACACATTCGTGTTTCTTGTCTCCACGACTCAGGTCGCGGACATCTTTGTGAAACCGCTACTTAGCCCCCGGGTGAATCACGCCGGAGGTAAACGATCTCCAAAGATGCCGCGGTACTACTATAGGCAAATCGAAGACATGCTCTAGAGCATCTTTCGAATTGGTTTGCAGGTTCTGCCTCGTGGCGAACAGCATTTTTCCTAGAGAAATGCGTTCTTCACGGGCACACGGTAGAGCAAACTGCTCTAGTAGGAAATTTTCAGGGAAATTGAGGCATCACCCACGTTCACCTGTTTGCCATCGTTGTTTGATTCCGTGATTGAATCAGATCGGGTTTCGGCTTGGATGGTTTCCGACCAGGTTTTGATGGCACTGTTGATCAGAGTTGCGTCGTCGGAGGTCGACCACACGACCTGGATGCGTTGGTTCTCTTCGAGGTCGGCTTCTTTGCGAAGTTGCTGGACCTGTCGAATCAGGTCGCGGGCCATTCCTTCAGCGATCAACTCATCAGTCAGGTTTGTCGACAGGGCGATTTGGATTCCATCGGCATCGGCACTCGCCCAGTCGCTGGCCTGTTCGACACTGATCAGAACGTCTGCTGGCTCGAGGCTGATTTCTTCACCTCCGATGGTCAGCGTGACCGCCTCGTCGTTTCGCAGCGGAGCCAAAATTGCTTCGTCGATCTCTGGGAGTTCTTTGCGAATCGCGCCCAGTAACTTGCCGTACTTCGGGCCGAGCGTTTTTAAGTTCGGCTTGAATGAGTAGCTGACAAGGTCATCAAGATTCTCAGCGAGAGTCACGACTTTCACATTAAGTTCATCCGCAATGAGATCTTTCGACTGTTCCAGTCCGGCAGCTTGCTTTGCACTTTGGCAGGCGAACCGAAGTTCCGCCAGTGGTTGACGAACCCGCATCTCTGCCGACTCTCGTAACCGGTGGCCCATGCGAATCAGTGTTTGAATCGCTTGTCCACGGGCGTTAAGTTCCGAGTCAAACTTCGACTCATCGACAGTCGGGTAATCACAAAGATGAACAGAGACCGGTTCTCCACTCTCATCCCCAAGTTCGTGACCCCTGACTAAATTCTGGTACATCCGTTCGGAGAGAAACGGGATCGCTGGGGCAAGCAATTTCGAAAGTGTGACGAGAACTTCATGCAACGTTTGGTACGCTGCGAGTTTGTCAGCGTCCCATGTCCGAAGTGATGAATCCCCCTCGACAGCTTTCCAGAAGCGACGGCGGTTGCGGCGAATGTACCCGTTTGACAGGTCTTCAATGAACTCCGCAGCTGCTTGCATAAAGTTGGCAGCGTTAAAGGACTGGAATGAATCGTGGGCAACTTGCGTCAACTCTTGCAGCCGCGAAAGAATCCAGCGATCGATTTCCATGCGGTCATCAAGCGGAACTTGCTCCGCGTTCGGATCGAAGCCATCAAGGACAGCATAGTTCACGAAGAATGCGTAGCTGTTCCAAAGCGGGATCAATACCTGTCGACGAATGTTGTCCGCCGGGGTACTGGTCACTTTGCAGGTTGGGAGTCCTTCTTGCGTTTCGTTGATTGGTCCTTCAGGTGTTTCGAGTGTCACAGGTTCATCGGGATGCCGAGTTCCGAATCGCAAATCGGAAGCTGGATTCTGAGCCAGGTACATCCAGCGAATCGTGTCGACACCAATCTGTTCGGCTGCTTCTTCGAACCAGATGGCGGTCCCGTCCGATTTGTGCATCGGTTGTCCAGTCTCGTCCATGACGAGCCGGTGTCCGAGCAGGTTCTTGAAAGGTTTTTTCTCTTCCGGGTCATCGGTTTCGTCATACCGCATCATCGTTGCCAGCGACAACAACGAATAGAACCAGTTCCGGAACTGACCGGGGAAACATTCGGTCACAAGATCAGCCGGGAACCATTCGTCCCAGTTGAGGTCGGATTCTGAGTTGCGTCCGTTGTAGTTCATTGTTGAGAACGGGACGATTCCGGCATCCAGCCAGGGGTTGCCGACATCTTCGATACGGTGCATGAGCGCACCGGTTTTTTTGCTTCTGATTTTGACGACATCGATCCACGGACGGTGTGGCGTGTGACCTTCGAACTCGTCCCAGCCTTCGCCGCCATCTTTGGCACGTTCTTCCAGTTCTTGCAGCGAGCCGATCACATCAAAATCCGTCGGGTCTTCGGGATTCACCCAGATCGGCAGCGCGAGGCCCCAGTAGCGTTTCTTGGAGATCATCCAATCCCGCATCGTGTTCAGCCACTCGATTTCCCGCTCTTTCCCCTGGATGCTGTCCGGAATCCAGTTGATGCACTCGGTGACCGCTTTGATTTCATCCCGCCAGTCCATGTTGATGAACCACTCATCGACCAAACGGAAGACAAGCTCTTCACCCGTCCGCCAACAATGCGGATAGATGTGCGGATATTCTTCAACATAAACCAGCAGCCCTTTTTCCTTAAGCGAATCAAAGACCATTTCAGCGGTCGCTGGATCAATCGCTTCTTTGCCGGTGAATGGACCAAAGCCTTCCCCGAATCGACCATCCTCACCAAGCGGAGCGATGGCTGGGAGCCCAAGTTCCATCCCGATTTTATGATCGACATCACCACAACCGGGAGCCGAATGCACAATACCGGTTCCTTCACCAGCAACGACGATGGGGTTGCCTTTGAAGTCACGACCGGCATCGACGACACGGTGAGAATCGACAGAAGATTTCCCAACCAACTTAGCTTCCGGTGATTCACCGGGGGCTAAATGGGAATCTTCCTGAGTGAATTTGGACGGATATCCGCCCGGTTGTTGTTGAGCGTGAAGTTCATCAAATGGTCCGCGGTATTCCCAGCCGACCATTTCGGAACCCTTTACAGTCCCGACTTCTTCGAAGCCGCCCTGCTCTTTGAACATTTGCGCGATGGTTTTCAGCTTGCCGAGACCTTCGGGCCATTGCCATTCGGGGCGACCGAAGCCTTCTTTGAACTCTTTTTCAAGACGTTTGAAGTTCAAGTTCTCTTTGGCGAAGTAATAGATCGCTGGCTCTTCATCGCCACGGATTTGGGCTTTAATGCGGACGTAGTCCAAGTCTGGGTTGATCATCGTCGCGACGTTGGATGTGAGCGTCCACGGGGTTGTCGTCCAGATGAGCAAGTATTCCGGTAAGTCTTCTTCTTGACTTCTCCGTGTCTCGGTGTCTCCGTGATTTTCGACCAACGGGAACCGTGCAAAGACCGACTTATGAGTCGTCAGCTTACGACCGTCGGCGATTTCCATTTGGGAATACGCACTTCCCGCTTGTCCGCCCCAGGGCATGACGTCGTGACCGAGATAGATTTTGCCCCGTTCGTGGCATTTTTTGAGAAAAGTCCAGATTGTTTCGTTGTTCTCGGTCGAGAAGGTGAAGTAGCTGCCACCCCATTCTGGGTTACCAAGTTTGGAAACGAGTTGCTCCGCGGAACCGGTGACGGTTTTGCCTTTGGGAGTGCGAAGCGACACTTCTTTTTCGCTGTCGATGTTTTCCGAGAGCTTGCGGAGTTCGGCGGGGTCGTCCCATTCCATCCAGTAGCCGAGTCGCTGCGATTGCTCGGTTTGGCGGGCTGCGAATTTGAGGACACGCTTTTTGCATGTCCACGTGAAAACATCAATTCCGACGTTTTCGATGGACTCTTTGGTATCGAGCTTGAGTTCTTTTTGAACTTCGACTTCAACCCACAAACCCTGGCAGTCAAACCCGTTCTGGTAGCGAAGCTCGTGCCCGGTCATCGCGAAATATCGCTGATAGGCATCTTTGAAGGTTCGCCCCCAGGCATGATGGACGCCCATCGGGTTGTTGGCAGTGATTGGCCCGTCGAGGAAGGACCACTTTTTCTTCCCCTTGTTCTTTTCCAGTAATTGTTGGAAGACGTTTTGATCTCGCCAGAAGCGAAACATTTGGTGTTCGCCTTCGAGAAACTGGGCTTGGTCGACTTTTTGGAACATGGGGAAGGATAGGAATTAAGAGTTGAGAAATTTTTCGCTGAACGCTTCAAGTGCCCGGCAAAGCAAAACGCCGATGTTGGTCAATGACTCACATCGGCGCGGAAAATCAATTGTGATTGTAGTCTACATGCTTGCAACACTGAACGAAACTGTCTCAGTGTTGAGATGTCCACGAGCGACATGAAGACGCATCGGTGGTGGTCGATCTGGCTGCGGTCTCAGATGATGCGGTCAGCCATATCTTGTTTCATTGAGAAGACTTAGAAGTCGTCGTCATCGTCGAAGTCATCGTCATCTTCTTCGTCGTCATCATCGTCGTCGAAATCGTCGTCATCAAATTCGTCATCGTCGAAATCGTCGTCGTCGAAGTCATCATCAAAATCGTCGTCGAAGTCGTCGTCGTCATCGAAGTCGTCGTCATCTTCGAACTCATCGTCTTCGTCGTCGTCATCTTCGTCGTCGATTTCGAGTTCGAAACCTTCGAATTCCTCTTCGTCCTCAATCGCCAATACGAGCGTGGAGGTCGCTTCCTCTTCGAAGCTCATTGTGTCCAAAATCATCGTCTCCGAGGTCTCTCCATGTGGTGACCTTGTTTCGATCATGATAGTCATGGTCTGAAGCCTTTACTTCTTCATCAATAATTCACTGTCTTCCCCGCCAAGAGGGCCGGACAACCGAAATCACAACATGCATATTAGTTTTCAGCCGGTGTCGATAATGGATTGAAAAGTCGTTGTCAACCTTTTTTCTTCAACGGGCAACTTTTTACTCGGAACCGGACAAGCCACTCTACAGCTTGATTTCGTGTGCGGTTGAGGATTCTCGGAAAAATCGCGCGATTCTTCCAGATTCAGAGAGCTTCTGAAGGAGAGAGTCGCTGAGTCTTGCAGGGGGTGATTCCTGACGGTAATTTCTGTGGTATGAATACGAAAAAATCACGCAATCCGGAAGACGATGACGTCGAATCGTTAGCCCATGACCTTCTAGGTGTGGACTTGAATGCCTCGGACTATGATGAAGAACCGCTCGAAGTCGATGGCTTGGGGCTGGATGACCTCGGATTTGGCTTGCCTGACGAAGAGATTGAGGCTGTCGCCCCTCCTTCGACTGACGCTGTGAAAAGCGATGCTATAAAGCTCGATTCAGAGAAAGAATCGGCCGCAGACGAAGCGAGTGATGACGACGATCCGATTGCCTGGATTGTCTCTGCTGCGAAAAAACCAGTTGCCCCTGCTCAAAACGTAGTCTCCGAAACCGGATTTGGTGCCGGGTTGCTGGACGACGACTACGACGATTTCGGAGCAGGTGTCGATGATCCCTCTTTCGATGATGAGGACGACGACGACGACGTCAGAGCCGAAGTCTGTGAGGACGAAGAGGTTGACGAGCTCGAAGATGAAGCTTTCGACGACGATGAAGAAGAAGATGCCGACGAAGGCGATGACGATGACGAAGAAAATGACGAAGAAGAACGAAGTGAGCGAGATGCTTACTGGGACGCTCTGGATGGTCTGACTGACGATCGATCAAAGTCGCGAGCAAAAAAAACAGAACCTGCGAAAAAGCGGAAGCCGGAACGTCGCAGGAAACCGAAAGCTAAAGCGGTTGTTGAGGAAGAGCCTGTCGAATCCAGCGATGAAGATGACAGTCCTCAGGAAGAAAGCTCCAGGAAACCTAAAGCGAAACGACGTCCCAAGCGTCGTAAGCCGAAACCGGTTGTGCAGGAAACGATCGATGATGATGACGATGGCTTCGGAGCCGGTCTTCTCGATGGTCCTGACCTAAGTGACTCCATCGACGACGAAATCGACGATGAAGAAGATTTCGATGATGTCGAGGATGATGACTTCGACGATGATGAAGTCGAAGAATCCGTTGCCAGTAACGATCACGACTTCGATGACGACGATGACGGATTTGGAGCCGGTCTTGAAGTTGACGACGTAGCACCTCGTTCGAAACCTAAAAAACGCCGTGCCCCAAAACGAAAACGGGTTCAGCGAGAAGAAGCGACTGAGAAAAAACGACGCACTCCGAAAGAGACGTCAGCATCTAGCGAAAAGCCCGCTCCTCGTGAAAAGGCTGAAAAGGTCGCTGATAAGAAGCCTCAAGAAGAGGCGAAAGATCGTTACGCCGGAATTCCGACTTGGGAAGAAGCGATTTCCTACCTGGATACTAAGAAGCAAAATGCCTCGTCATCCAGTCGCAAAGGGGGACAGCGTAACGGTGGTCAACGTGGCGGCGGTGGACAACGCCGAGGCCGCGGGCGTCGACCTCAAAAAGATTCCTGAAAGAGTCGTCAAGAGAATTCAATGAGGTCCCTCTGCTGGTGAGTCAGTACGAGAAGTGATTCAATTTTGAAAGAAGGCAAAGTCAAATGGCCAATGTCAATCAACTTGCATCCGCGGCTCTGTCTGAGACCGGTGGTATTTTTCGGCTCGCTCCGAACTGGGTTCCGCGCTCCTTCCTGCAACCAGGACGCCGCCTGAAACTCCATCCGAATGATTATTACGCGCTCGGAATGAATCGGGGCGGGATTGATGAACGCTGGTTCGGTTCAACCACCGAAGCAGCCAACGATAACCGTGGATGGGACGAAGGCCTTTCGTACTGTGTTCACAACGGAGAGAAGTTCCTGTTGCGGGATGCAGTCGAGGAACTGAAGGGCGAGATCATCGGGGACCACATTTGGGACACTTACAAGAAGTGGCCAGTCTACTCGAAATTCTTCGATAACATGGGGCCGATTCCGCACCACATGCACCAAAACAAGGAGCAGGCTGCCAAAGTGGGGCAAGAAGGAAAGCCGGAGTCGTACTACTTCCCACCACAAATGAACGCCATTGGCAATAATTTCCCGTACACATTCATGGGGTTGGAACCAGGCACCACAAAGCAGGACGTCATTGATTGCCTCGATCGCTGGAATGATGGCGATAACGGAATCCTGGATCTCTCAAAAGCATATCGCCTCAAACCGGGGACTGGCTGGTTGATCCCCCCTTGTGTTCTCCACGCTCCTGGTTCTTTAGTGACATACGAACCACAGTGGGGAAGCGATGTGTTCGGGATGTACCAAAACCTCGTTGAAGGTCGTGAAGTTCCACGTGCATTGCTCACCAAGGATTTCCCAGCTGACAAGCACGACGACAACACTTACCTCGTCGAAGCTCTCGATTGGGACAAGAACGTCGATCCAGATTTCAAAGATTCAAACTATCTAGAGCCGATTGTTTCCGAACAGGGGAATGGCTGGGTTGATAAGTGGATCGTCTACGGAAAAGTGGACGGTGAGCAACTGTTCACTGCGAAAGAGTTGACGCTCCAACCTGGTGCGAAATGCACCATCAAAGATGGAGGAGCGTACTCTTGGATCACCGTTCAAGGTAGTGGTCAAGTTGAAAGTATGGTTCTGCAGTCTCCAGTGATGATTCGTTTTGGCGAAATGACAGAAGACGAAATTTTCGTCACTGCGAAGAAAGCAGGCGAAGGGGTAACCTACGAAAACACCGGTAAAGAACCTCTCGTCGGCCTGCGATACTTCGGCCCGGACGCACAGCCAAGTGCTCCAGCCGTAGGGGACTACAAGAATTCGTAAATACGCGAGCGATCCACGATGCTCGCGCGCAACAGACTTTAAGTGCCGCTGACACTGCGACTGAAATTGCGACTGAAATTGCTCTGAATCATTGAGGTTTCGGAGTTCATGTTCAGGTTCTGTTGGAGCGAGCCGGTCAGTTGCGAATGAATTTGTTTCATGGAGGAACAAAAGATGGCAATTGGATCAGCAACCCCTCCTTCGGAATGGGTTTCAAGCAACACGACCTCGCAGGAAATTGATGAAATCGTTCAGTTTCTCGTCGATCAGGGGACGTTCAATTTCCCAACTTTATCGACCGGTCTGTTCTCCGCAGCCGCTGCCGAAAATCCGGAGTTTCGCCTGACCGGTTACCAGAACGTCTGGGTTCGCGACAATATTCATATCGCCCACGCACTGTGGTTGATTGGTGAAAAGCAAATCGCGGTCAATGCGATTCAGTCGTTCGTCAGTTTCTATTCGAAGTATCGACACAAATTTGTCGACATCATTTCAGGCAAGACTGACCCAGCGAATGTGCAATCGCGTCCGCACATCCGCTTCGATGGTGAGTCACTGACCGAAAATGATGAACACTGGGCACACGCTCAAAACGATGCAATCGGTTACTTCCTGTGGTTGATGTGCAAGCTGTTACGGTCCGGTGATCTTTCCGTAAGCGAAGAAATTGTTGATCTGCTTTCGCTCGTTGTCCAGTATCTTCACAAGATCGAATACTGGCAGGACGAAGAGAGTGGTCATTGGGAAGAGACGAAGAAAATCGAAGCCAGTAGCATCGGGCCGGTGGTCGCAGGTCTTGTTGAACTGAAGGCCTGGCTGAGTGAGTCGGGAACCGAACTCGATTCTTCAGTACAAGATCAGATTGTCAAATGCCTGGCTCAGGGAGAATCGGCACTCGATGAAATTCTCCCGGCAGAGTGCATTCAGCCGGATCCTTCCCAGCATCGGCTTTACGATTCCGCTCTGCTTTTTCTTTGTTACCCGCTGCAAATTGTTGATCGCGAAACAACAACTCAGATCACAGAGAATGTGCGTCAACATTTGATGGAGCCAATCGGGATCAAACGGTACATTGGCGATTCTTACTGGTGTGCTAACTATCGGGCATTGTTGTCCCCGGAAACGCGAACGACTGATTACAGCGAAGACCTTTCTGGTCGAGACGCGCTTTTGGAAGAGGGGCAAGAAGCGCAGTGGTGTCTGTTCGACCCGATTCTCTCAATCATTTTCGCTCAACGATATCTTGAATCTGGCCGCGAAGCAGATCGTGAGTTGCAACTCTTCCATCTCAAACGATCACTCGCTCAATTAACCGATCGCCATTCACACTTCGGTCCCTATCGTTGCCCGGAATCCTACTTCCTTGAAGATGGAAACTGGATCCCCAACGACATCTGCCCGCTCCTTTGGACCCAAGCCAACCTGCGACTTGCACTACACTGGATGAAGTTGAGTTGCCAAAAGAGTTAAAAGTCAGACGAACTGATTTCTAGTCTGCGTTCGTGTTTCTAGAGCATCTTTCGAATTGGTTTGCAGGTTCTACCTCGTGGCGAACAGTACTTTTAATTCGAGAAATGCGCTCTTCACGGGCACACCGTAGAGCAGGCTGGTCTAGATCGCTTGCATAACACTGATAAATGCATAGATAGAAGCGAAAGCAGTCACGACTGCAGAGACCAACACCGTTACCGCCGCGAATAAGATGAAATCTCGTTTGGAGCTTTTCTTGGTGAGGCCAAAAGTCAAAAACAACAAAGCAGCTCCAACTATCAAGATGATTGTCCAGTAGTACAAGAATCCAAAGTTTGGGCCAATCATTAACACGAGAGGTCCTCGATTGAGTCACTTGGTTTCACACGTCTGGGATCATCCTCACGTAAGAAGGTTCACTATGCGCTTCCAATGTGAGGCTGAACGCACATCAGGCGACATTTGTTTTGAGGCGCCACGCGAAAACGCAATGAATTTTTAGCATCAGTTCAGACTGGGAAGAGAAGAACCAAGCTGTGTCTCATCGAAGAAATGATGAAAGACTCGATCAGTCTTTTGAATTTGCTTTCAGCTGTTCGCGAAGTTTCTCTTTGAACTGATCGCACTCTTCCGGTGGGGTCGTGCAGAGTTCGCAGATAGAATTTCCCTGTTCATCTTTTGTGCCTGCGATTCCTCCACAACTCCCTTTGAGAGTTTTGTTCGAAAGGATCACTCCGGCTGCCAGGCCGACCAGGGCAATAGCAAATACGGCGGCTGCCAGTAGAAACGTTGTAAGTATCGGTGACATGGAATTTTTCTTTTCAGTTTCAGCCTGTGTGAACTTAACAAATTTCCCAGCGACATCGCTCGATGCCAACTCTCGAAAATTATCGCCGCTTCTTTCAAGCAAATAGGCTGAAAGGTGATTGGTCTCAGCAAGTTTGAGTCCTTCTTCGGAACCCAACACCATTAATGTTGTGGCCCATGCATCGGCGCGCATGCAGTCTTTGGCGACAATCGAAACCGAGGCCAGCTGATGGGTGACCGGTTTTCCCGTTCGCGGATCGATGGTGTGTGAGTAACGGACTTCATCTTTTACGAAATAGTTACGATAGTTCCCCGAAGTTGCGAGTGCTTCATCCGTCAACTCGACTTTCGCGTGCAAACTTTGAGTTAATGATTCTGGACGTTCAATTGCGATTGTCCAGGGAATGCCATTTTTCGTTCCAGCGGCGCGAACTTCCCCGCCGATCTCCACCATGCAGTTTTCGATGCCTTGATCGTGTAACAGTTCGAATACGACATCGACACCAAAGCCTTTAGCGATTGCGGACAAATCAAGTTCTGCGTCGGGATTCGATTTCGAAATTGCTGGCGGCTCCTTTCGAACATTGATGAGCTTGTACCCCACCGATTTCAATGCCTTCTGAATTTCTTCATCAGTCGGTGGTTCATCGGTATGCGGTCCGCTTCCAAAATTCCAAAGACGGACAAGTCGCCCGACGGTCGGGTCGAACGCCCCTTCGGAAACTTTGCTGATTTCCAGAGCTGCCTGCACGACAGTTGCGGTTTCTTCTGAAACAGGAAACCAATCCGTTTGAGTCGATTTATTGAAGCGGGAAAGTTCAGAGTCCGGATCGTATGTCGACATCAACTTGTTGATCTGGATAAGTCGAGCATCGACCAGTTGTTGAATCTCGTCAGGTTTCGAGTCGTTATTGATCCATGAAATGTGGTACGTCGTCCCCATCGTTTCGCCCGCGATTTTCGTGGGCTCTTCAGCCAAGACGAAACCAGCCAGGCAAGCGAACGGATAAACGACAAACAGAAATCGGGAAATGAAAGGCATGAGGCAATCGAGAGTCAAAGTGAACTACTGATACGAAAACCTCTCGAATGACGGTGATCCTTAGTGTTTAAGAGGGTCACCCAGGTTTTTGATTCAGTTTTGAAATTTTATCACTCCTATCATACTCACTCTTAAAGAGCAGGACAGGTTCGAATTCATAGTGGCGGTCATTCTTGCTGCAATTATTTTGGCAAGAGATTCGTTCGGCACTTCTCTGTTCTGGCTCCCCGTGGGCAAATGAATCTTATAAACTTCAATGCATGTGGCATGCATTGTTGTCTCGCTCAAAAAAACAAACTCCTGCTGGAATCGTAATTGTGAAATCGTTTTCGAAATTCGTTCTCTGTTGTTGTCTCGTTTTTTCAGGCATAAATCTTTTTGCCGCTGAGCAACCGAACATCATTTACATCATGACGGACGATCTGGGGTATGGAGACTTGGGATGTTTCGGGCAAAAAGTGATCGAGACTCCCAATATCGATCGTATGGCAGCTGAGGGAATGCGATTCACCAATCACTACGCCGGTCATACGGTTTGTCGACCGTCACGACTGGTGTTATGGCTGGGAAAACATTGTGGGAATACTGGATTAATTGGGAATCGAAGCCGGTTGCTTCAACCTGAAGAAATTACTGTGGCTGAATTGCTTAAGGCAAAAGGTTACAAAACTGGCGGAGTTGGAAAATGGGCACTTGGGAACGTCAACGAGCCGAACGAGGTCAATAACGTCGGGCATCCGAACAACAATGGATTTGATTATTGGTACGGATACCTCAATCAAGGGACTGCCCATAATTTCTATCCACCATTTCTTTGGGAAAATAAAACCCAAGTCACCTTGCCTGGAAATGTTTTAATGCAAGATCCGCAGGCTCGTGGTCGGGTCTCCTCACAGCGAGTCAGTTATTCGCACGATTTTATGACGACGGCAGCCTTCGATTTTGTTCGAGCGAATCAGGAAAATCCTTTCCTGTTGCACATACACTGGACAATTCCACACGCGAATAATGAAGGCGGCCGCGTTTTGGGGGATGGGATGGAGATCCCAGACTACGGAATTTATGCAGATCGAGACTGGCCTAATCCTGAAAAAGGATTCGCAGGGATGATCGCTCATATGGACCGCGACGTTGGACGACTCTTCGCACTTCTTAAAGAATTGAATTTGGACGAAAAAACTCTCGTTATATTTACCTCAGACAACGGGCCGCACGAAGAGGGGGGCCACAAGCATGAGTTCTTTGATTCGAACGGCCCACTTAAAGGGTATAAGCGCTCGATGCACGAAGGTGGTATTCGGGTTCCGATGATTGCTCGCTGGCCAGGCAAGGTGAAAGCCGGCGCAGAAAGCGATTTACCCTCTGCATTTTGGGATTTTCTTCCAACCGCGTGCGAAGTTGCTTCGGTTGAAATTCCCGAAAATATAGACGGAATTTCCTATTTGCCGACTCTACTTGGAAGGAATGCTCAGCAAAAAAGACATGACTACCTTTTTTGGGCCAGCCAGGAAGGGGAAACCGAGATCGGGATGCGTCATGAGCAGTGGAAACTTGTCAAATATCGCAGCAAAAAAAAGAAGAACTCGAAGTCTGACCAGCAATCTGAAGAAGATTGGCGGTTGTACCATCTGGAAAACGATCTCGGGGAGGAGACAAACATTTCCTCGAAGCATCCTGAAATCGTCAATAAGATGAAGAAAATGTTAGAGGATGATGGGCTTTTGTCCTTGGATACCAGTCGATGAAGCCAAACGCGTCGATTGAGCCTGCTCAAGTCTAGAGCATCTTTCGAATTGGTTTTCAGGATCTGCCTCGTGGCGAACAGCATTTTTACTTGAGAACTGCGTTCTACACGGGCAAATGGTAGAGCAAACTGCTCCAACTCTCACTGATTTTTTCATTGGAAAATCACTCGAATATGCCGGGAGAAGAAATTCACCTCGCAGAATTTCTGCGTTTTTGATAGAGATTGTCTGAAGTTGGCTCAAGAACCTGACATTGACGCTTCAAATAATGTGAATCGTCTTGGTTATCCAGGTTCCCGAACCGGGACTCTTCTACATACTCAACCTACAACTCTGGGCAAGGATGCTCTGATGTCACGTTTTTCAAAGATTTCATTCGCAATCATTTTCTTCGCGACTTCAGTTGCTCAGGCTGAGGACTCAAAAGAGTACTTACTTCGGTATAAGTTCATTGAAGGCCAGGTCATTCGGTACGAGGTCTCCTCGCGTGATGATTATGTCATCAAAATTGGCATGGATGAGGACACGCCTTTCTCGTATCAGGATTCCGTCAAAAACTATCGCGTGATCTCGGTCGATCAAAATGGACTGGCAACTCTTGAATTGATGAATATGGAATGGGTGAAAACTCATGTGAATCAAAACGGGCAACAAGCTGAGTACGACAGCCGGGAAAACGAGGAGCCTGAAACTCTTTTTGCACCACTGGCATCCATGGTCGGGAAGAAACACCTGCGAGTCGATATTTCTGCGACGGGCGACATCGTGAGAATTGAAACTTTGTTGAAGAAGGATAAAGAGGTCAAAGAGCTTGCTCAGGACGTTCTTGTCAAATTACCCGAAGAGCCTGTGAAAGTGGGCGGGTTATGGAAAGAAGATGTGACAGTTCCTCTGAATCTCCCTGGCGGAAGCCTGAAGCAGAACATTAAGTTGCAGCGGCGCTATTTTATTCAGTCGGTTAAGGATGGAATCGCCAAAATCAGCATGAAGACCAAGATTCTGACCCCATTGAATAATGCTGATTTGGAGATTCAGCTAATTCGCCGCCAACCAGAAGGGACAATTCTTTTCGATCTGGAAAAAGGGTTGGTGATTAGCCGGGAAGTGACTCAAAATAATCAGGTCGTCAACTTCGGTCAGGGGGCCTCTCAAATGACGTTCACTCAAAAGCACACCGAAAAGCTGTTGCCTGGTGATATCGCAACTGGCGAGTCTGAAGTAATTCAAAAATGACTCTGCTCCAGGATTGCGAAGTCTTACACTTATACTGAGAGCCTTGAAAACATCGGACAGTTTTCAAGGCTCTTTTCGTGCCCACTCAATTAAGAGGCGACCTTGCCTGGGCCAAGGGTGTGTGCACTGATTTATGCTGAAACGCATAGGCCTCACTTCTAGAGCATCTTTCGAATTGGAGTGCCGGTTCTGTGCTGTGGAGAACAGTAATTTTATTGATGAAACGAGATCTTCACGGGCACAAGATCGAGCAAACTGCTCTATGTGAAACTCTCCTTCACAGCTTCATTAATTGATTGTCACAAGACTGATCGCACACGCTGTGATAGAAGTTGATTGATCTGACTATCTGAGCAGAGAAACCAAGGTGTCCGGTCACCCATTATGTGTGGTGACGAAAGTGGATCCTCAATGCATCTGGGTGAGATCAATAAAGTGAGGGTGTTCAAGATTCAGGTTTGGGGTGATCGGTGTTGAGTATCCGCGTGATATTGGAGCATTCCAAATGTGCCGCTAACTGTAGTTCTTCGAAGAGGGGTCAGCAGAACAATTAGAAGTGAAAGTAATGATGATGCACCGAGAATGGAAATTGTGGATGCAAAGAGCGTGTCAGGTAAACAGTGGGTGAATAAATCTGACGCATTCATTCATCAACCAGGACCGGAAGTCGATGAGAACTGGTGTTTGAAAATGGAGGCTCAAGTGCGAGATCGCTTATGTTCGCGAAACGAATTGCGTCCATCATTTCAGCAAGATTGTAGATCAACTCTCCCAGCTGCTTGAAACGCCGTGAGATTGAGTAGGGATATGATGAGAAAGGCTGAATTGTTAAAGGGGTATGCTCAAATGTGTGATCGTGTGTCAGGCATTTATCAAGCAAAATCGTAGACCGACACAAGGTCGTTGCAGTCACAAGCACAGAGATTGACCAACTGTCGGAGAATGCAACTGGGAAGAAGGTGCCGATGTGTTGGCTGAAGTTGATTGAGGGGCTCAGGCTTGCTGTCTGAACGCAATCAACAGTTGGAGGCTAGGTTCGATTCGAGTAAAATCGAATCTCTTCTACGCATAAGTGAGTAGCGTATGCG
>NZ_JBLWTN010000031.1:42500-65413 GCF_048270125.1 Thalassoglobus sp.
AATAATAACAGACTGCATAAGCCATAGAAAATCTGGCTCACAGGTTGAGTTCTTTGTCGGGACAATTCATACTCAATTTGCCTTATGGACCTCCCTCCCCTCCTCCTTCCTGGAGAGCTGCATGAAGAATGACTTCCAACCTTCCCGACGTGATTTTCTCTCGGCTACAGGTGCTTCTCTTACGGCGGTGGGGCTCTCTGCATTGTCGACAATGTTTGTTCCGTCTGGGTTCGTTTCAAGCGGGTTTGCGAAAGAGCCTTTGAAAACGGAGGGCCCAGAACCACGGAAGTTGCTCGATTGTCATTTGCATATCAATCATATTGACCGGTCGATTGAAGATACGATTCGGCATATGGATGCGACGGGGACAGAGAAGGCATTCATTCTACCTCTCGAAACAGGCGAAGGGGGTGTGCTGCTCAGGTCGGAAACGGTGTTGCATGCTTTTCATCAGTATCCCGAACGGATTATCCCGTTCTGCCAAACGGATATTCGGAAGCCGGACTGTCTCGAACGTTTGCAGGCGTACCATAAACTCGGATGTCGTGGAGTTGGTGAACAGAAGGAGCACGTTCCTTTAGACGATCCTCGCGTTGAAGCGGTGATAGCATTTTGCGACGAAGTCAACTGGCCGATCACGATTCATTTTCAGGATGGAGTGAAAGGGTACAATCAGGGATTGGCTGAGCATCTTGAAACGTATCTCAAACGTTACAAAAAAGTCCGCATTATTGGACACGCCCAAACATGGTGGGCCAACATCAGTGCGGATGTCCCGCCAGCTGAGAAAACTCTTTACCCCAAGGGGCCAGTTAAACCGGGTGGGTTGCTGGATCGTTTGTTGTCCGAATACCCGAATTTGTATGCAGATCTCTCTGCCGGGTCTGGCTTCGGCGCTTTGAGTCGCGATGAAGAGTTCACCGCCGGTTTTTTTGAGCGGCATCCGAATCAACTGCTCTTCGGGAGCGACTGTCCTTGCCGTGATGGTCAGGGAGGGAACTTCAATGGTGTCTGTTACAGTACACAGCTGCAAGATTTTGTGACTCGAATTGTTACCGATCCGAAGATCCGTGAGAATATTTTCTACAACAACGCGATGCGTGCCCTTGAAGGGGCGTAGCATAATTTTTCAACGTCTTAACGACGAATTTTAAGAGTGTCAGCCAAGCTTTGATTGTCAATTCAAAAGGCCAGTGATGAAATTTTTTACTTCTGTTTTCATATTAAGCTGCAGCGTTTTCTGTCTGCAGGTGCATGCTCAAGATGCAGCGACTTCTAAAGTGGATCACTCCGACCTGACCTATTATCTCGATGAGGCGGGTGCTCGGCAACCTGTTAAAACGAAGGCGGATTGGGAAAAGCGTCGGAAGCAGATCATCGCAGGGATGGAGGAGGCGATGGGGCCGCTGCCTGATCGCTCAAATCTTGTCCCATTGGCGATTGAGGCTGTCGAGCGAACACAGGGCGATGGTTATCGACGAACGACTGTCACCTTTGCAGCTGACAAAAATGACCGGATTCCAGCGGATATCTACTACCCGGATCCACTCCCGGAAGGGAAGAAAGTTCCCGGTGTGATTGCTTTGCATCCGACCGGTGCACAGGGGAAACGCATCGTTGCTGGCGATGGTCCTCGACCGAATCGGCAGTACGCTGTTGAACTCGCACAGCGGGGTTATGTTGTTGTCGCGCCAGATTATCCGTCTTTCGGTGACTATAAAGATTACGATTTTGAATCGGATGACTACGTTTCGGGGACGATGAAAGGAATCTTCAACCACATGCGGTGTGTCGATCTATTGGAAGCGACTGCCAGTGTTGATCCAGAAAGAATCGGAGTCATCGGGCATTCACTCGGTGGTCACAATGCGATGTTTGTGGGAGCGTTTGACGACCGGATCGATGTGGTTGTCACGAGTTGCGGTTGGACACCGTTTCATGATTATTACGAGGGAAACATAAAAGGCTGGACGAGCAGTCGTTATATGCCGTTGCTACAAGAGAAGTACGGGCTCGATCCTGACAAGGTTCCGTTCGACTTCTATGAAGTGGTCGCTTCACTTGCTCCACGGGCGTTCTTTTCGAGTTCTCCGAAAGAGGATAGTAACTTCGAAATCAATGGGGTGAAGAAGGCGATTCCTCGCGCTCTCGGTGTCTATTCGCTCTTCGATGCGACAGACAACTTGAAAGTTGTCTATCCCGATTGTGATCACGATTTTCCGACAGAAACTCGCGAACAGGCTTACGAGTTCATCGATAAGGCCTTAGGCCATACGCCGCGTCAGACGTTGGACTTCGCTGCTGAACTGCCTCGTATTGCCGGGAAGTCACCAGCCGAAGCAATGAAGACATTTGACTTGGTTCCCGGTTTCAAAATTGAACAAACTGCTGCCGAACCTTTAGTGACTGACCCGGTAGCAATGTCGTTCGACGAAAACGGTCGTTTGTATGTTGTCGAGATGAAAGACTACTCCGAGCAGGATACCGAAAGCTTGGGGCAGGTCCGCCTGCTGACTGACACTGATGGTGATGGTAAGTTCGATAAGAGTGTCGTGTTTGCGGACAACCTTTCCTGGCCGACAGCGATTATCTGTTCGCAAGGTGGTGTGTTCGTCGGTGCCGCTCCTGATGTCTATTTTCTTCGTGATACCAATGCGGACGGGAAAGCGGACGAGAGAAAAGTTGTCTTTACTGGTTTTCAACGGACAAACGTTCAGGGACTTGTGAACAGTTTCCGCTGGGGGATGGACAACCGTATTCATGGTGCGACCAGTTCATCGGGAGGTCTGGTGAAGCGAGTCGGTGATAAAAACGATCCCGGTGTCAACTTGCGTGGACGTGACTTTTCGTTTGATCCAATCAAACTCGATTTACGTGCGGAGAGTGGCGGGGCTCAGCACGGAATGTCCTTCGATGACTGGGGTCGCAAGTTCGTCTGCTCGAATAGTGATCATGCTCAAATGGTGATGTACGACGACTTGGATATCGCACGAAACCCAGCTTTCAAAGCTCCCGGGCCACGTACTCGCATCGCCGACGATGGTGCACAGGCCCCAGTGTTCCGAACCAGTCAAGTTGAGCCTTGGCGAATCGTGCGGACCCGTTTGCGTGTGTCTAAACAGGTCGTCGGAGTCGTTGAAGGTGGCGGACGACCAGCTGGGTATTTCACCGGTGCCACAGGAATTACGATTTATCGCGGAGATGCATACGGAGAAGATGCCAAAGGGACCGTGTTCGTTGGTGATGTCGGAAGTAATATTGTTCACCGCAAAAAGCTGACTCCGAAAGGGGCCACTTTTGTCGCTTCCCGGATTGATGAAAACCGCGAGTTTCTTCGCTCGACCGACGTTTGGTTCCGTCCAGTTCAGTACGCCAACGCTCCTGATGGCTGTCTGCATGTGCTCGATATGTATCGGGAAACCATTGAGCACCCCAAAAGCCTTCCACCGGAGATCAAACAGCACCTCGATCTCACAAGTGGTCGTGACCGAGGGCGTTTATATCGAGTGGTTCCGGAAGGCGGAGTGAAGGCACGCTCAGCGAATTTAGGGCAAATGTCGACTTTTGCACTCGTGGAATATCTCGACCACACGAACTCCTGGCATCGCGACACCGCCAGTCGTCTCCTCTTTGAGCGAAAAGATCCTGCAGCGACTGTCGCGATCGTCAAGTTGGCCTCAACTGCAAAAACACCGTACGGGAAAGTTCATGCACTGTCTCTCCTGCAGAGCTTAAACAAACTGCCTGTCGAGGCACTTGCGGGGGCGTTGAAAGATCAACATCCAAGAGTTCGGGAAGTCGCTGTTCGTCTCTCCAAACATCATTCTGAGGTGCGTCAGCTGTCTGAGCTCCTCGTTGCATTGAAGAACGATCCCGATGCCCGTGTCCGCTACGAACTCGCATACACAAGTGGAGCCCTTGCAGTAGAGCCCCGCGCGGAAATTCTTACAGAGCTGCTCGCGAAAGATGGCACGGACCCGTGGGTGTTCATCGCAGCCATGAGTTCACTCAATGAGGGGATCGAGACTGTCTTCTTCAACTTGATTTCGAGAGACAAGCCCGTTTCAGGCTCGGTTCTCGTTCGCCTGTTCGATCAGCTCGCTACTCAGAGTTCGAACGAACTGGTCGTCACATCGTTGAAGAAAATTTCTGAACTCCCTGACAGCCAAACATCGCTGAAAGCGAATTTTGTGACAGCTGCACTTCAACGTAAGCCAGCTCTTCGTTCGCAATTGGACTCGGGTGATTTGAAGCAAGTCATCGAGGATGTTGTCGTCGGTTCTCGTGCGGTCGCCTTCGATCCGAAAGCTTCGGCACCTGCTCGCGTTCAGGCGATTGATAACCTGAAGCTCTCCAAAGACGAAGGAGATAGCCAGAAGTTACTTGAGTTGTTGGTCAATACGGTTCCTCAACAAGTCCAGTCGGCAGCGATAAACACGTTGACGACTGTGGACTTCAAGAAGCTTTCAGAAGAACTGATTAGCAATTGGGCTGGCCTGAGCCCCGCGATTCGTCTGGAAGCTGAAGAGGCTCTTTTTGGTCGTTCACAGGGAACGGACGTCTTGTTGTCGGCCGTTGAGAATGGAGATTTGAAAATCACTGATCTCAGTCTGGTTCGCTTACAGGCTCTTCAAAAATCAAAAGATGCCAAGCTGAAAGCACGCGTCGATAAACTTCTGAAGAACTCGAGTCGACCAACCAGAACTGCAGTGATTGAAAAGTATCGCGAAGCTCTGAGTCTCAGCGGGAACCCTGGCCGTGGACGACAGGTATTCCTGAAGAATTGTGCAACGTGCCATCGCCTGAATGAAGAAGGGACTGAGATCGGACCGAACCTGGCGACAATTCAAAATCGTGGAGCCGATACAATTTTGCTGAACGTGCTGGATCCGAATCGCGAAGTGAACCCGCAGTACGTGAACTACCTTGTGCTCATGCAATCCGGGAAAACACACACCGGAATGATTAGCGACGAGACAGCAACATCTGTGACGTTACTCCGAGCCGAAAAGAAGACCGACACTCTGCTGAGAAGCGACATCGAAGAGATGCGCAGCTCTGGGCTGTCGATTATGCCCGAAGGGTTGGAGAAGGAGATTACGGTACCGATGTTCGCTGATCTGATCGCATACTTAATGTCGATTCAGTAGGTCCGTTTGAGATTTTCAAAACAGAAGTGATATGAAAATTGACCAAGACGTTCTTGAGGAGAGAGTACTGCAATTCTTGAGAACTTCTCGGGGAAAGGAGTACCTGAACGAAATGGGTAACTCCGTTCTCTTCAATGTAATCGGATCTCTGATCATGATTCCGATTGCATTGATTCTCATTTGCACTCTTATCCTCGCGAAACTGGGAGCGCAATTGCTTTGGGCGATTTTGCAATCATTCTTTACCGGAGAAGTCTTTCGAGATCAGCGGAAACTCCTGCTTCAGGATGAGGCAAGAATCCGTCCGTTGATCCTCGGAGCGATCATCCTCGGACCGCATGGACATGGATTGGTGTTAGGGACTTTTTTGCGGAAGTCTCAACAAGAAACGACTTTGCTCGGCCTAAAAGCAATGGAGTTTGCCAGTCTCTATAAATCGGACACTCCGAGTGCTGAGGACAAAGAGATGTTCGAAATGCTCAGGCAGGATGCCTATATTCCCGGTCGAAGAAGAGTTGTTCCCGAGTCACATTCAGGTGGACATGAGCTGGTTCTTTTTGACATTGAACTCGACCCCGAGAAAGCTATCGTGACAGACCGAAAGTTTGGATGGGTTGCAGCTGTGACAACTCTTGACCCAGAGAAAGAGGTTGAAGACCAGCGAGACGCAATCATACAAATTCCATGGGATGTCGTTGCAGACGCAGTTTCTGGTGAGGAGATTGAGTAAACAAGATAGGTCTGAGAAGTTTCCAGATCACTGAGCGGTCAAAAACGTTTTAAAACCGACAGCGACAAATTTTCCAGACGTTATTCGTCGGACGCTTCAAGTGTCCGGCGAATAGTCTCCGGACTCGAATTGAACGAAGAAATTCCTCTCAAGACCAACCCCGAAACCAACAGCATGACAACCGGAAACTCCACTTGTGTCAGCGTTGCCAGCGCAATTCGGTGGCCGAAGTAAATTCGATGCTCCGGTTGTACGAAGAGCAGCCAGTGAAAGATTTCGTAAATCACGATCACAAGAGATGCGAGAAGGCCAACAGCGACAAGAGTGTTAGCGGTGATTCGTGCTACCCTTTGTGGGCAAACGCGATTCACCCACAGGATGATAGGGAAGAGAACCAGCGCCCAGATTGCCTGGCAGACTCCGACCGCAGCGAGTGGCGGTGAGCAACCCCAGACTCCACAGGCTGCGTGGTCCCAGTCACCTTGAATGTCCTTGAAGCTGAGCACAAAGAGGACTGCTCCACCCCAGGCAATCGCCAGAAGCGTAAAGTAGATCAGGGAGTGGTAGCGGGTTTGGGACATACGTCACATTCTGTTTGTGTGAAGTACATCTTATCTCAAACAAACGAGACGAGTCAGTGAGATGGCGAACAGATTACTGTTGTGAGCCCTGTTGCAATCGAATCCAGTGGCTCCTCGCTTCGCTCCAAGAGGATGAAGCAGCGAAACGAGCCAAGCCGGCATCTTGATTATGTCTCGTTGGAACAGGCCGTTCCGCATTGACGTTGAGCGGCATCCTGAACGGCATCGATGATCTTGTCGTACCCGGTGCACCGGCAAAGGTTCCCGGCGAGGTAGAAGCGAATCTCTTCTTCGGTTGGATTCGGATTCTCTCGCAGCATCGCTTTCGTCGACATAATGAATCCGGGAGTGCAGACCCCGCATTGCAAGGCTGCGTTTTCGAGGAAGGCGTTTTGCACTGGAGCCAAGCCATCTTTCGTGGCGACCCCTTCAATCGTCTCGATTTCGGCCCCTTCACATTCGACAGCCAAAACCAGACAACTCGTGACAGGTTTTCCATCGAGCAGAACCGTACAGGCTCCGCAGTTTCCGTTGCTGCAACCTTCTTTGGTTCCCGTTAAATCGAGATTGTCTCGAAGGACTTCCAGCAACGTTTGGCGGGGTTCGCAAAGGAATGACTTTTGAGTTCCATTGATATTGGTCGTCACAACGCGTTGTGCTGCCATGGTGTGAACTTTCAATCTCTCTCGGTTGTACGAATCTCTGACGGAGGGGCGAAATTACTTGCTGAGTGCGCGGGTGGCGGCTTCGGTTAAGACCCGTTTGACCAAGACTCCAGTGACATGCAACCGGAATTCTTTGGTGCCACGGTGGTCATCGATCGGCGAAATCAAGCTGCGTGCGATGTTGCCCGCTTCGGTGAAGGTTTCTTCCGTCGGCTCTTTTCCGGTGAGGAACTCGTTGACTTTCTCTGCAAGAAACGGACTCGCAGCAACTGCTCCCAGGCCAACTCGAGCCGATGTGATTGTTTTCCCTGAATCATCCAGTTCAACGCTTGCGCCAACGCCGACAACTGCGATGTCCATTTCGTATCGAGGGATGAAGCGTCGATAATGGCTGCTCGATTTGCCTTGCGGTAAGGGGAAGCGGATTTCTGTCAGTAATTCGCCTTGCTTTAAGATGTTCTGGCTGGGACCTGTGCAGAATTCCTCGACAGGGACTTGTCGCACACCGTTTGGTCCTGCGATATGACAGACGCCTCCGAGAGCAATGAGTGCTGGAGTCGAGTCGGCCGCCGCCCCGGAATTGCATAAGTTTCCGCCGACGCTGGCTCGCGATTGAATTTGGATTCCGCCGATGATCGAGCAAACATCTTTCAGAGCCGGATAATTGGCCTGAATGTCTGCGTTGGCACAAATATCATGGCAACAGACTGCTGCGCCCAACCGCAGGCCGTTCTCGGAAAATTCCAAAACATTGAGTTCCGGAATCTTTTTAATATCGACCACAACATCGGCGACCAGTCTTCCAGTACGGAGGTGATCAATCAGATCGGTTCCGCCGGCAAGAGGTTTTGACAGTGGGTGATTGAGGAGTTGAATGGCCCCGTCGAGTGAATCGGGTGATTCATATTCAAAGTCGCGCATAGCTGGTTGTGACCACTTCTCTGAATTCATTGATGCGAATGTTTAGACGATAACTTTTTCACTCCGGTTTTCCAATCGACTTGGAAAGTTCAGTCTCACTGCGGGCTGAGCGATGCGATGAAATCGCCAAATCCTCACTCGTTGACTTGTGATCTGTCAGCTTTTATCTTCAAATCCTAAATCAGTCGGTATCGATTCGAACTCTTCACGATTTCATATTCTTAACTGGAAACGTTTCTATCTGGAATTCGCACCGACCTGCGGGAGCGTTTTTATTCTGGGTAATCACGAGTGAACTCATAACAGCTATTTAGGATGCACAAATGGACCCACTTCGCCGGTCGTTTCTTTTTTTGTTTTCCGGACTTCTCACTCTGTCGTTCATGGGATGCCCAGGTGAAACACCTGAAGCAGGCCCAGGGGCAAACGGAGGGAAGAAGCGGATCGTCCTGCTCACCAACGGTCCCGATCCATTTTGGGATACTTGTGAAGCAGGGGCAGTGACCGCCGAAAAAGAATTGGATCTGGACGGTCAGGGATATGTGCTTTCATTTGAACGGGGAGACTTCACTGACAAGGCACAACTCGACAAACTCAAGCAGTACAATCTGAAGTCCGACATCGTTGCCGTGGGGATTTCTGTTTACAACCCCGAAAGTGCTGCGATTGCTCGCGAGATGAAGAAACTTCGCGACAAAGGGGTCAAAGTCATTTGCTTTGACGGTGACATCGACCGGGAACAGTTTCGTGACGCCCGGTTTGCATATCTTGGTACTGACAATATCGTCGGTGGACGTGAACTCGGTCGTGCTGCAAAGGCGATTCATGGGGAAGGTGCGAAGTACAGCTTCTTCGTCGGGTCAACCAGTTCAGCTAATGCGGTTGCCCGCATGGATGGTTTTGTCGAAGGGATGGGGAAGTCGGGCGAGGAAATGGAGCGACTCGCGGATGGTGCCGACAAAAAGAAAGCTCGCGAAAACGTCGAAGGTGCTCTCGATCGAAACGCCGACTTGAACATGCTGGTTGGCATCTGGGCTTATAACACTCCCCAAATCGTGCAAGTGGTGAAAGATCGTAATTTGACTGACAAAGTGGATGTCGCCTGCTTTGATGCCGCCGAAGCCAGTATCAAAGCCATGGGTGAAGGCGATGTTGATGTGATGGTTGTTCAGAACCCGTATCAGATTGGATATGAAAGCGTGAAATTGCTGCTCGCAATGGTTGAAGGTGATCAGCTTACGATTGATGAGTATTACCCCAATTACGCTCAAGAAGGGGAAAATGATCTCTTCAAAACTGAGTTGCGAGTCGTTGTCCCTGATGGAAGTCCGGTCAAAAAAGAAATTTTTGAAAAGGAAACTGTCTTTATGACCTACGAAGAATTCAAAGCCTGGTTGGAAGATCGGTCTTTGGTCAGCTCGTAAATGTCGCTTGTCGCTTGGCGACAAAATCTACGACATCAAAAAGCGTGTTGAGCAGGGTACCTTCGTGATTCTTGAGCCTGCGTAAAGTGTTTTATGTCACGATATGTAGAGAATCGCTCATCTCGACAAGGCAGATCACGCACTTCATTTTTTTAATTCAAATCGGCTCCAGGTGGCCGGCTAGAGCAAATCAAAGATTGGTCTTTACGTTCTGCCTCGTGGCGAACAGCATTTTTACTGGAGAAATGCGTTCTTCACGGGCACACGGTAGAGCAAATTGCTCTAAAACAGATTCATTCTAGGCGGTTGCGGTCTATCGGCCGCGCGAGTAGTACTGGTCTATGGAATTTCTAAGAAAATACCGGAACGAAATTGGGTTGGTCATCGCCATTTTTGCGGTGATGTTTGTGACGACATCTCTCAGCTCATCTTACCGTGAAAAGCCAATCGAGAACGCTCAGTCCATTCTCAGGGATGCTTCGATGCTCGGCATCTTCGCGTTCGGAGCGGCCATTGTGATCATCGCCGGTGGGATCGACCTTTCGAGTGGATCGGTCATTGCGTTCAGCGGGACAATCTTCTTCGGTCTGATTATTTTACTCGTTCCGAAAACAGAACGGGGGCAGCCAATGACAGGGGATGTCGCGACCTGGATTCTGGTCGTCTCTGCGCTGGTAACGCTTGCTTGCGCGGTTTTAATAGGAACGTTCCACGCATGGCTGATCACCGTGATCGAACTCCCTCCATTCGTCGCCACGTTGGCATCACTGGTCGGTTTGCGGAGTC
The DNA here is from genome assembly GCF_048270125.1 of Thalassoglobus sp. Classification (NCBI taxonomy): domain Bacteria; kingdom Pseudomonadati; phylum Planctomycetota; class Planctomycetia; order Planctomycetales; family Planctomycetaceae; genus Thalassoglobus; species Thalassoglobus sp. The sequence continues at coordinate 52,758 of NZ_JBLWTN010000031.1, forward strand.
TGGCACGCCTGTTGTCGGAGAAAATGACTGGCAGCGAACAGATTACAGTCAACGATGAGACCCTACTTTCTGTGGGGTCCGAAGCGTGGTGGATTCCCGTGGTGTTATGGCTTGTTTTCGCGGTGTTCTTTTGGGTGCTGATGAATAAAACTGTTGTGGGGCGTCATTTGTATGCCATGGGAGGCAATGAAACGGCTGCCAAGCTTTCTGGCATTCGGACTGAACGTCTTAAATGGCTTGCCTATTGCCTGGGGAGTGTGACGGCAGCGATCTCCGGGATATTATACGCCTCGTATCTTGGCTCCGTGGGCGCCTCGAATGCCGGTTTAGGTTATGAACTCAACGCGATTGCGGCTGCTGTCGTCGGCGGTTGCAGCTTGATGGGGGGGCTTGGCACAGTTCAGGGGGTAATACTCGGAACTCTGTTCCTGCGGTTGGTCGTCGACTCAGTTCAAAAGCTGGCATCGTCCAATTCCGATAAGCTCGAAGGCTTGGTTGTCGGAGTTCTCGTCATTCTGGCGGTGGCTCTGAATACGATTAATTTTGGGGCGGGGAAGCGAAAAGAGTTCTTCCCCGGCTGGCTCGGAATTGCGAATGTCATCATTCTCTCCCTCATCGCTGGCGTTCTTTATGGAGTGACAACGACAACGAATCCATTGTACATGGGCGTTCTCGTTGGAGTCGTGACATTCACTGTCCTGGCATCTCGCGCAACTTGGGAACGGGTCAAGGGACGGACGAAAATCGCGTAAACTCATTTTGCTTTGCTATCGCGTCTGCTGGATACGTCAGAGCTTGGGCCGACATTCATTACTGAGCCGATTAGATCAGTTTGGGAACAGCTACGGTGAAATGGCAATCCTGCTCTTTGCTGAAGTGAGCGTCAAACTGACTAGAGCAGTTTGCTTTACCGTGTGCCCGTGAAGAACGCATTTCACTATTAAAAATGCTGTTCGCCACGAGGTAGATCCTGCAAACCAATCTGATAGATGCTCTAGTCCGAGCGTCTCACCCAAGGTCTTGGAAGCGATCAGCACTCCAGATGGGGGTGAAGCCATCTCCGATTTTTAGGCTCTTCGGATTTTGGTGAGTCATGATTCAAGATGAGCGCCTCTTTTCAACTGCATCAAACACCGTCGAAATCACTTCGTAGCAGTTTACTTCGAGTGGGGACAAGAGGTTGAGTCGAGGGCAAAGTGATAGCGTGGTGTTCATTACTTGCTCGCTTGCTTACTTGGCAAGATGGAGTGTGTCTCAATCGCACCCTGATCAGGACAACGCAGTTCTTTCATGAAAAAACGACGCTGTCTCAAATGAGACAGCGTCGTTTTGTTTACTCAGGCTCGCGCTGGCAGATTTAGTCGTTGAATGCAGCGGTGAATCTCAGGACGTACCAGAAAAGTGTTGCCAGTGACGAGAAGATCGCCAAAGAAGCAGCCACGTATTGATCAGTACGATAGTGGTGCAGGACGTTGGAGGTTTCCCAGAGAATGAATCCAGACATCAGCAGGATCATCGCTCCAGAGAACCACGTTCCCAAGGTGATGGATGTGAACAGTGAGACGACAATTAATGCCATCGCTGCGAAACCGCCCATGACGAGTATGTTTCGCATGAAGGAAAAATCACTCTTGGTCGCTAAAACGAAAGTTGTCAAACCGCCGAAGATCATCAAGGTGAAGATCGCGGACTGCATGATCACGTCACCACCCATTTGTCTCTGGATGAGGTACAGGAACGGAGCAAAGATGACTGCTTGGGCGAGGGCGTAGAACGCAAGTCCGGCGTATTGCAATCCTGGGTTGGCTCCGGTTGCTGCCATTCTATGAGCCGCGGTGCTGGCGATGAAAAACACGATCAGGACGATCCACCAGTTGCCCAGCATCAAGTTGGTTAATGGCTGAACGATGCTCGGTGTGTTGAGTATGATGGCCAGCAGGACAACGAAAAAAGCGACAGCTCCAGCGACGTGAGCATACGTTCGGCGAATGAACGTGACCCGTTCTTCTTGAGCTGCGTCGGCAACGAACAAATCGCGTTGCCCGTAATCCATCGAGTAATTATCGGCAGGAGAGTTCATGTGGATGCCTTGGTTTAATTATGGATGTGTAGTTGAAGATTGAAATCATGTCAGCGACACGCAACCCGTCAATTGTAAGTTAATATCCCTCTTGATCCAGTTCTGCAATCCGATTTTCCCAAAATTCCAGATCGAAGGGGCGGTTTTGCTCCGGTTGTCCCTGGTCGGTTTGTGGTGAAAAATCACTCTGTTCAGAAGGTTTTGTCGCTTTAGTCGCTGGTGGGTGTTTCTGGTCAGCGATCTCCTTCTTGATCTTTTTCTCTTGCTGGATCTCTTTGACGACTCCTTTTTCGATCTCCTGAAGGTCGATATCTCCAAATTCTTCCAGCCAGTCCTCTGTGTTCCCGCTAACTGGCTTTTCAGGTTCCGCAACGGATTCGGAGCCTGTTTGACCTAAACGCTCCTTTCTTGATCGTACTAGCTGTTCAAAGAACTCTGTTGAGTCAATTGCCTGGGCTTTTCGGGTCCGGGCCGCTTTGTGCAAGCGGTGATCCCCGGATACGACAAAGAGATTCTTCGGAAATGAATGGGCTGCAATGAACTCTTCGATGAGGTCGTCAGCTTCCTGTCCCGAGGAAGAAAATGTGACCAATATTCCGTGGAATTGAAACTCTGGACTGAAGCCCCCCTGTGTGCCTTGTCCATCAAAAACGACTGTTGTGTGAGATCGCTGCTCTTGAGTGAGACCGTGTCGAATGACGGAGAGGAGCCGGTTGCGGCTTCTTTCTAGTCCGCCCGGTGCGTAGTTTTCCCGCGCAAGCCCAGCGGCATGCATCAGGTTGTATCCATCGATAATAAAATCAACTCGCACTATTCAGACCGGGACTGACTGTTTCAACTTGGCTGAGAAACCTACAGTATAACGAGCAAGCATTGAATTAGGTGCGATCACTCGAACATTCGACGTGGAAGCGTTCGAAAGCGAGACATCCCAGAGCACTGGCTCCGGTCCATCGCGATGTGTTCGTACAAATCCGGGGTTAGCGCCTTGCGGTTAGAACATTTTTGAAAAAATGTCCGTGACCCGTCTCGTGGATATGAGTGATTCATCACATGAAAACACTCTTCATAGACACGAGAAGCACAAAAGCGTTCTAGCAGAGATTGGCGATTGCCCCCCATCGGAACAGTTCATGAAGAAGAAACGCAGAGAGAAAAAAATCATCGGCTGGCGAGAGTGGGTCAGCTTGCCAGAACTCGGCATCGATGCCATCAAAGCCAAGATCGATACCGGAGCGACAACATCTTCCGTTCATGCGATCCATATCGAACGATTCCGCCGCGATGGACAAGACTTTGCCCGATTTGAAATTCACCCGTTTCAACGAGATTCAAAAAAGACCATTCGAGCCGAAGCCCCGCTGATTGAGTATCGCTCGGTGCGCAGCTCCAGCGGGCATGAAACTTCTAGACCAGTGATTCTAACTCACATTGCATTGTTCGATGAAGTCTGGCCCATCGAGCTGACTCTCGCAAACCGTGACGAAATGGGCTTTCGAATGCTCATTGGTCGACGTGCGATGAGAAAACGATTCCTGGTTGACCCGGGAGCCTCTTATCGCGACAGTTCCCGCATTCCGAAAAAAGAGCATCGTTCAAAATAGAAAGCGGGGCGGATGTTGCTTGAGAAATTCCAGTTCTCGTCTTTACTTCTGCCTCGCAGCGAGCGGTCTATGAAGTCATGAAAGTGACCTTCACGGGTACGGCAAGCAATGAAAATGATCTTGAGCAATTCCTGATTTAAAGGCGACACTTCTTCAAGGGGTGGCGTTTCCAGACGTATTTAGAAAAAGAGTTGTGACGAAGTCCAGCTACAGCCTTAATGAAAATCGCGATACTTTCACGGAAATCGAGCCTCTACTCCACTGCCAAGCTCAAGGAAGCAGGCGAAAAGCGGGGCCACGAAATGTTGGTGATCGACTACTTGCGATGTTTCATGAACATTGCCTCGCATCGACCGACTATCATGTTCGCTGGCCGAGAGCTTGTGGACATCGAAGCAATTATTCCGCGGATCGGTGCTTCTCACACCTTCTATGGAACAGCTGTTGTGCGGCAATTTGAGATGATGGGCGTGTACAGCTCAAATGAATCTCAGGCGATTACACGTTCACGAGATAAACTCCGCTGCCTGCAAATTCTCTCTCGTGACGGCGTTGGACTTCCGGTTTCAGGGATTGCTCACTCGACTAAAGATATCGAAGGTCTCATCGACAGCGTTGGCGGCGCACCGTTGGTGGTCAAAGTTGTCGAAGGAACTCAAGGGACAGGTGTGATTCTCGCCGAAACCCGGAAAGCAGCCGAGGCAGTGATTGAAGCCTTCCGAGGACTCAACGCGAATATTCTGGTTCAGGAGTTCATTAAGGAAGCCGCCGGAAGTGATATTCGCTGCATTGTGATTGGGGGAAAAGTCGTCGCTTCCATGATGCGGACTTCATCGGGAGGAGACTTCCGTTCGAATCTGCATCGCGGAGGAATCGCCAGAAAAGTGAAGATCTCTCCCGAGGAGAAGGCGACAGCACTCCGAGCTGCCAAGTCTATGGGGCTGCAAATTGCAGGCGTCGATATCCTGCGTTCAAACCACGGTCCGGTTGTCATGGAAGTCAATTCCTCCCCCGGACTGGAAGGAATCGAAATGTCGACCGGCATCGATGTCAGCGAAAAGATCATCGAGTTTCTGGAAAAAAAGGCCCGTCCAAACCAAAACAAGGACCGAATCAAAGGGTAAAAACCGAAAGTTCGCCAGCCTGTGCATCTCAATCGGTCAGCAGAGGTCATGATTTGTCGGGATCAGGCGAGTATGGTCTGCCTCGAGGCAACGAGCAGTTTGATTGGTGAACGCATACTGCGCGGGCACAGGGTAGAGTAAACTGCTCTAACACCAGTTACTTCGTTGGTACGCGATTCATGGAGTAGGCTCCGAAGGATGGGAAGAGGGCTTGGCCATCTTTTCCGATTTCTCCAATGTTGAATTCGTACAGGAATTTTGGTTTGAGGTTTGATGAGTACAAGGTGACGGATTTGCCGTCCTCGGAGAGTTCAATCTTTTCGATCTCGGGGGAATAGCGACCAGAGTCGTCGGTGGCGTAAGAGCCTTGCCAGACTCGGGTATAACCAGAGATCGAATAACTCTCTTTGTTTGTGGCAGCTTGAGCATCCACTTTGCTGATGAAGTCGATTTCGAATCCACCGGGAATGGCCCGGATTTCTCGGATGCCATTGCCGTACTCTCCTGTCTGTTTCAGCTTGACCACTTCACCCACATTCGGTCCGCCGAGCCAACCGGAATCGTAGATGCTGCCGATATAGATGTCTCCGTTCTCCGCTGCCACTCCTGCAATTGGTCCGAGGAAAGTGTTCGCCTCGTTTTTCCAGGTCAACTTTGTGAGTGGGTAACAGGCTCCTTGAAGTTCGCCGTCGACCTCATGCATTGAGAATCGAACCAGGAATTTTTGGTTGTACTCGCAGCCGACTCCATGACCTGCAAACGGACTCTTTGTGTTCTCGGGAAGGAAGAAGATTCCGTTGACGCTTCGAGTCCAGGGATGTGGAATTTGAACTGCGGGGAGCCGTGGTTCTTTGGAGCCTTCTCCATCGAGTTGACCGGGAACTCCGTACGCTCCTCCGGGGACGATATGATTGATCTCGTTGAAAGTGTTTTGAACGCCTTGTTGGTCGCTGACGAAAATTCGACCTTGTGCGTCAGTCGCAATTCCAATGGGGTATCGGAGTTCGTGTGCGTAGGCTTCCACTTGACCGTCGGTACCCGCTCGCACAATTTTTCCTCGCCATTTTGCAAGTTTGCGATCTCGTTTAGGCTGCGAGTAGTCACTACCTGTGGCAACGAACAGGCTTCCGCTTTTGTCAAAGACCGGACCAGAAACCCAGTCGTGATAGTTGTCGGAGTGCCCCCAGCCGTCTGACGGAATTTCACGCTTTTCGAAGATCCCGTCGTTGTTGCCATCAATGAGCCGCAAGAGTTCTGGCTTGTGAGCCACGAGTACATCGTTTCCATCTGCAACGACTCCAAATGGGGCAGACAGACCTTCCGCGATAAGTTCCAGCTTCTCCTCGAGTCCATCATTGTTGCTATCGGAAATGCGATACACATCTCCCTTGAGCGACGTGACCAGCAACCGCCCCTGACTATCCAGCGCGAGAGCCGTTGGCATGATTGTCGTTGGAATCGGAAGTCTTGTTCCTTCGTGACCGGGGAAGGTTGTCACTTTGTCGGTAGTTGGGAGTACGACCTGAAGTTCGGGAAGTTGTGTTCGTGGAGCCTTTGCTGTCGTTTTATAGAAGACTTGGATCGATTCACCGGCGTGGGCTGTCGGGATCGTAACATCACCATGTTTCACAACCTGTTGCTCGTTGCTAGGTTGAGGTTGGATGTCTGCCTGGAAAGATGTTTCAAGATTTGGAGTTGGTCGGAATCCGATTTGAATACCGTCTGGGAGACTTAAAGGCGTGATAGTTCTTTGCCAGCCGGATTCTTCTTTCGTGGCAAATCCGAGGTACTCTTCCCTGACCGGGATCGTGATGTTTTTTCCTGCGATTTTTACCTGCAACTCATAGTTGAGTTCCACACCCTGCCCGTTCACTTTGTAGTCAGTTGCATGGGCAATGCGAGCAGGATCGATGGGGATGAATTCCTGCACACCGTCGGTTTCGCTGATCATGACCAGATCCGGCGATGAGTTGAACCCTCTCGCAACGGAGGCTCCGGCAAGATCCCAGAACCAACTCTTTCCAACGGTTCGCTGACGTGCAAAGTCGCCGTAGCCCCAATCCCGGACAGCCATTTGGTCCAGGTCGATCAGCATTCCGTGCTGATTGTCAAACCCGACGGCAAAGGCCCTTGCAACGGTTCCGTCTCCATTGGCTTTGCCCACTGTAAAGACGTCACGGACAATTCTAGGAGACTCACCTTCGGCGACTTGCCAAAGCTGTTCAACTTGAGATGGATTTGTGGGTGGTTCAAAATTTGGATCATTGACAGCTGCGAAAATTGCAGCGAGCTGCTGATGTGGATCATCGTTCAGGACGCCCGGAACCGGCTTGGTGAACGATGGCATCTCCATCCCCGGAATAATTCGGATCGGCGATTTCGCCCAGCGGTAATAAAACTCTGGTCGCAGTCGCTTGCCGATTGCCATGAGATCCGAACCTCGGGTGCCGAGAGCGGTGTTCTTGGGGATGTAGTCACCAATTTGGTGACAGGCGATGCAACTCCAGCCACCCGCACCGACTAATTTTCTTCCCACGAGCAGAGCTTCACTCGGTGAGAGTTTGAGCTCGGGTTGTGGTTCGGCTGCTTCCGGTGGAAGTCGGTCATGTTCGATGAGATAGTGCTTGAGGGCAGCGATCTCTTCCTCTGAATGGACGAATGTCGGCATCTGGACTTTCAGCCAGTTTGCCCGCACTCGGTCCTGTTTGCCGGAAAGAGCAACATCGAGAACGGAATCCTGGAGCTTGTCGCCCACGGCGTTCAGGCTGGGTGGGATGACAAGTTGAGTCTGGTTTTGGAGTGATGGTGTCGCCTTCGCGATTTGCATCGCTTGTGCCTTCAGTCCTTGCTCTGAAGATCGTGAGTGACAGGCGAGGCATTGTCGACGCTCAAGAACTCGTTGTCCCTGTTCGAACATCGAAAGTTTTTCGCTTGGAGCACCATCCAGACTGTTGAGGTATGCCGTGATCGCTTCTCGGTTCAGATGAAGATATCTCGGGCGTTTCAGTTTCTGGTCAGCCTGTTTGGAAAGGCAGGAACCTGCCAGATCTTTTGGGGCTTTTGTGAGCTTTGCGACAGGTTTGTTTGTCGCTTCGATGGCGGGGATTTTGTGGCAGTTTGCACATTGAAACTCTTTAACAAGTGCTTGTCCGCGAATCGTGCTTTCCGTGTAGGTGACCTTCGCGGCACGACCAAACTTGGTCTCTTTTTTCTTGCCAAGTGTTGATAGATACTCGGCAAGCAGTCCACGCTCGGTGCGCGAGAGTTTGAATTCCGGCATGCGATGCACTGGATTCAAGCGATCCGGAGTCGTCAGCCAGGTGGCGAGCCAGTCCGCGGAACGTTTGTTGCCAATATTCGTGAGAGGCGTCCCTGAAAATGGACCGCTGGTGCCGAGATCATCGACTTGGTGGCACGCCAGGCAACCGAGAGAGTTGAAAAGTTCTTCACCATTCGGTTGCCCTTTTTTCGGTTTAGCATCCGGGCTGGTCATTAAGTCGAAAGGAGCATCCAGTCGATGCAAGTATGCGGCAATGTCCTCGGCCTGCTCTTTCGTGAAGCCAAAGTTAGGCATCTGGTCATGTTCAGCTTCTGGGTGCTGTCCGAGAAGTTTGTCAACAATCCATTGAGGATTTGTCCCGCTCGTAACCCCCCAGAGTGGTGGAGCCGGGCTGAAGCGATCGATGATCTTTTCTTCCCGGTGGCAGTTTGCACAACGCTTTGCATCGAAGTGCTGTCTGCCAAGTTCAATGAGCTGAATTTCTGAATCATCTTCTTCATGAAAGAATTGGTGCGAAGGAATCGGTTCAATATCGAACTCTTCACTGGACCAGAAAAGTTTCAGCTCAGCCCCTTTGCTGCCAGGTTCGTATTTGACTTTGATGTCCTGAAAACCGGGTGAGACCTTAACGGGCTCTCCGGAGAGCCATTGCGGTCCATTCGACTCTACTTTCAGAACGACCTCATCGTCGATGAGAACCGTGACTGATCCATTGACCTGAGCATGGAATCGGTATGGCGTGAGTGAACGCAGAAGAACTTGGCCAGTCCACTCAGCTTTCCAGTCTTTAGCACCGATTTGTGGGTGAGGGGCTGACTGCTCCCACTGGAAGGCGATATCCGGGTCGACACGTTGAACGTGGTTTGTATTTGGGGAAGTGTATGTCCCGATCAATCCCTTTTTGAATTCGTCGTCTTGGGCGATGAGCGAGGAGTGAAGGAGTGACGCAATTCCAAGAGCGAGCACAAAGGAGCGAATCATAGGTCTTCAGTCTTGAATAGAGTCGATTATTCTGAAGGGGGCAACACCGGTTCTGCCAGTCCTTCGACAAGTCGCCTGGAGTCGTTTCCTTTTGGAGACGATCCATTTGAGCAGGATTCATTTGCATTGAGCGAGAGAGTGTAAAGCTGTTTCCCCGCCTGGGTTGGGTACTCACCCGTCAAGCATGCCTGGCACAAATTCGACTCATCAATATTAATCGCTTTTGCAACAGATGACACTGGTAAGTAGCGAAGAGAATTGGCATTAAAGTGCTTCGCCATGCGACCTTCGATTTCTAGTGTCAGGTCAAGTTGGCCTTTGGTGAATCGAGGAGCGAACAAGTCGCTGACATCCGGCATGTCGATCCCGTAGAAGCAGGGTGCCATGATTGGGGGGCATGCGACTCGGATATGAACTTCGGCAGCTTTTCCTCGTGACAAGATCTGCTCTACGAGGACTTTCATCGTGGTCGAGCGAACGATGGTGTCATCAACCAAGAAGACTTTTTTCCCTTCGAGTACTTCCGGCAATGGGATGTACTTCATCTTCGCTTTCTCTTCGCGATCTTCCCCTTCGATGAAAGTTCGTCCCAATGCGCGATGACGCATCAAGCCTTCCAGACAAGGGATGCCCATCTCGAATGCCATGCCCTCGGCGGCGGCTTTGGCAGTATCCGGAACCGGGACTACGATGGCGTTCTCTTTGGATTCTGTTTCCTGTTTTGCAAGTTCCTCACCGAGCATTTTCCGGGTGAGGTACACGCTGCGTCCATCAAGACGGCTGCAGACGTTTGCGAAATAAATCCACTCGAAGAAGCAATGAGAATTCCGAGGTGCCGGGCGGTATTCTTCGACTCGCAGTTTGCCATCCTCAATGATGACCGCTTCCCCGGCGGCGAGGTCTTTGATATCGGCGCTGTCAAATCCGAGATTGGAGAGGGCGACCGATTCACTTGCGGCAGCGAAGAAACCGTCACGGTCAGCATAGCAGAGCGGTCGGAAGCCTTGTGGATCACGTGAAACGAACATGTCGCCACACGCATTCATAAAGGCAATGTTGTAAGCACCATCGAGATGTGCGGAAATTTTCCAGAGTAAGTCTTTCATGGAGATGTTGGACTTCAGGGAAATTTCCTGACTGATCAGGTGCATCAAAATTTCGGTATCTGTTTCTCGGGCGAGGTGGAAATCACCTTGAGAAACTATCTGTTCGCGGAGTTGACCGTAATTCGCCAGTTGCCCGTTAAACCCGAAGGCGAACCATTTCCGCTTTTCGAGGTGTGTCCGTTCAAACGGCTGAGCGTAGCTGGGGTCGTCTTTGCCGCAAGTTGCATAGCGCGTGTGCCCAATCGCAGCTGGTCCGCAATGCTGAGCCATGAGCTTGTGGTACTTCTCTTTCCGACTCATCTTGAAGACTTCGGAAACGAGCCCCACATTCTTGTGCGTCAGCAGCAGATCGTGATTGTTCGGCTTGTAAGTGGTGATCCCGGCGGCGAGCTGCCCTCGATTTTGGATATCGAGGAGCATGCGAGGGATCATCTGCGAGACACAGTTGCGTCCGTAGTCTTTCACCAGCGGAGATTCATTCTCCTGGCCATAGTGGTAGACAGCAACAATGCCGCATTCGTGATAAAGGTCAGCCATTCAAGACTCGTTTGATGACGACAGGGGCAGTACAGAGAGAACTCACTCAATCTTAATGGACCGGCAAGCGATTGCTACCGCTTCACACCGACAGCGAAGGAAAAATGTAGAATCTATCAATATTGGGTGAATCCGTTTCCTAAGCGTTGTAATGATTTCAGCTCAGACAGTGGGGGGACAGGTCGATCTGCTGTCGTACTGCAAAAGGAGCGTTCGCATAACGCCATGCTGATCTATGCTTCTCCGCACAATCTGATAGTTCTGTGTTCAGTGCGTGTGGCGGGTGAATTGAGGAATTTTCCGTGCAGTCTTTTCTGTCGTACTTCGGATAACCATAGGCAGGTAGTCATTAGTGCCGCCCGGTTGAGTATCTCGTATCACCGATATTGAACTCAGTAGAAAGTGTGTCGTTTCCCTTCTGCGTTTGAACTTCGGTGGGAAAGGGTGAGTTCACAATTGCTTAATCTGATTTCAAATGTTCTCTGAAGAAATAGTCCATGTCATCAGACATGGCGATGAACCAGGGGAGCTGGTTCCAGCAACCATGTTTCCCCTCAGAATAGGTGTTCAATCCTGTAAAGACCCCGTTTTCTTTCAGCTTATCTCGTGAGGGCTGATTTCGCTGTGGGTTATCATGTTCACCAACCATGAAGAGAATCGGGCTGCTGTTTTTAGAGATCTGAAGGTGTGCATCTGCGAGGGCGTAAAGCTCGGGGGCTTCCTGAATTGTTTTGCCCAACCATTTGTTGGAGTTGGACTGCTTTGGATTCTTCAGGGATCGTTCCGCCACACTGCCGGTTGTCATTTGCATTGGGCCAGCCATCACGATGGCAGCTTGGAGACGAGATGAGTGGTCAGCATGCCCGCCATCACCTTGCAGTTGCTGATTCTCCCAGCCGGTCGCCATCAAGCCGACAAGATGTCCTCCTGCGGATCCTCCGACAGCTCCGATTCGTTGAGGAGCAATTTCGAGCGTTTCAGCATTGGCTCGCAGGTAACGGACAGCTGCATTGCAGTCATGGATGCCTGCCGGGAAGAGGGCTTCTCCACCGAGTCGATATTCAATCGCAGCGGTCACATATCCACGTTTGGCGAGTTCTATCGCGGGTGCGCGAAATTTTGTTTTATCGCCGTTTAACCACCCACCTCCGTGGACGACGACAATTGCCGGTTTTGGACCTTTAAGATTCGAAGGAGAGAAAATATCCATCAGTAATTTGCGATGTCCGTACTCCGCGTACACAACATCCAGCTGAGCGGTGACTTCATCGGGGATGACGGTTTCGGGCCGCGACGAATTTTCGGATTGAAGTTTCTTTACTGAAGGGGGATTTGGTGACTTTCCAGAAATTGTCATTCGCTGTCTGTAGAGACCGCCGAAACAGGTGATGTAGAGCGATCGCATATCCGGATCACCAAAGGCGCAGTTGATTGGACGGCTGGGAGTTTCGATCTCTGCCAGCTTTTCTCCTGCTGGTGACCAGATCCAAACCGATATCGGACCGGCGCAATAGACGTTCCCTGCCCGGTCAATCGTCATTCCATCAGCCCCTTTGTCCGGTCCGTCATCCATCTTTGAGAACTGTCGAGCGTTCTCGGTTTTTCCTGGAGATGTGATGTCGTAGGCCCAAATTTCTTTTGGGACATAAGCGGAGACGTAAAGTCTCTTTTCGTCCGGAGACATCGCAATGCCGTTGGGGGTTTGGATGCCCTCGACCGCGACTGACTGTTCTCCACTGGGGGAGATGTACACGACCTGATTTTGCCTTGTGAGCGTGACGTAAATGCCACCGTTGTGATCGACGACGAGGTCGTTTGGTTTCTTGACTGGCTTCTCAGAATCGTCGAGCTTGGCGACTTCAACTAACCCGCATTTCTCACGGGGTGGGTTTGGAGATCGTTTTTTGGGGTGTTGGGGTGATTATTGGGAGTGATGGTTTGAGT
>NZ_JBLWTN010000032.1:0-63316 GCF_048270125.1 Thalassoglobus sp.
CTCACACTTGCACCAAGCGTTCTGGCAACTCGGCTGCATGTTCACTATCCTCAAGGCGTTTTAGGACCGGTTCTAGTCTTCAGTGTCGATGTAGCCCCCGGTGAGTCATCGGGAGAGAAGCGGCCACCCAAGATGCAGCGATAATGCTGCAGACTCATCGTGAATTTGTTCTCGTGTTTGATCGTTTCTTCTCGGATGAACGAGAGTGAAGAAATAAAAAAAGCTGCACACCTGACCTGAGGTGTGCAGCGAAGTGCGTTTGAGCCGCAATCGTCGTTCAAGAGTTAGAGCATCTTTCGAGCTGGTTTGCAGGATCTGCCTCGTGGCGAACAGCATTTTTCCTGGAGAGATGCGTTCTTCACGGGCACACGGTAGAGCAAACTGCTCTAGCTGGCGACTGCGGTTTCGGATTTAGATTTGGTGAGTAATGAAAAGACAATCAAAGTGATGAAACCAAGTGGAATGGTGACAATTCCGGGTTGGCTGAACGGGACATATCCCGGATGACCAGCGTAGCCGTAAACCGAACTGAATGTGTCGGCACTCAGCAGAATCCAGCCGAGTGATGAAATCATTCCGACCCACACTGCAGCGATGATTCCCTGTTTTGTCGTCCCTTTCCAGAAGAGAAGCATCACAAGAGCGGGAAGGTTTGCAGATGCTGCAACACTAAACGCCCATCCGACCAGATAGCCAACGTTCATTCCTTCGAACAGAATTCCAAGGACAATCGCGATTGCACCCACGACAACTGAAGTGATTTTTGCAACTTTCACTTGTTGGTGATCAGTCAGTTCAACTCCTCCGACGTTCATTAACAAGTCACGAGTCACCGCACCTGCTGATGCGAGAATCAAACCGGAAACAGTTCCGAGAACAGTTGTAAATGCGATCGCGGAGATGATGGCGAACAGCCAGATGTTCATACTTTTAGCAAGCAGTGGAGCGGCCATGTTTGTGTCAGTGACATCCATTGCCCCTGAGACCATTGCACCAAGGCCTAAGTACAACGTCAGGACATAAAAGAAGCCGATCGCCCCGATACCGACAATGGTACTTTTGCGGGCACTTGCTTCATCTTTGACGGTGTAGTAACGAATCAGGATATGTGGCAAAGAGGCCGTTCCGCAAAACAAAGCAAGCATGAGCGACAGGAAGTTCAGCTTCGGAATCAGTTTGTCTCCACGAATTCCGGAGAACTTTTTGTTGTTCCCCGGCATGAGGACTTCGCTCCCCATTGTCGGCTTTTGGTAATAGAGCGTCGTTGTGGAACCATCTTCATTTTCGAAGATATCGCTCCCCCACAAAATGACTTCGCTGCCATGAAATTTCTGAAAGAACTCGACCGGTCCTAGAGGGCCAGTTTTTTCCACATCGCCAGGAAGCTTGCTGATGTATCCAACGGGATGGAGTTCCGGCTCGCCTTTTTCTGTCCCTTTTTCTTCGCCGTTGACGATAATTTTTCCATCGGCTCCATCTGTGAACATTTGCCCTTCAACAAGCATGACCTCATTGCTTTCGGCAACCGGTTCAATTCGGTAGGTGTAAATTCTGTCGTGATCAGCTTCCTTGGATTGAATGAAGTTGAGCTTTTTAAGACGTTCCTCTCTAGGGAGAAACTCTCCTTTGACACCATCGAGTTTCGGAGGAGTGTCGCCAGTCCAGTCCAGATCACTCATAGGAAATGGGCCAGCCTTGGTGAACTCATATTTATCCATGCCACCTGATTCTGTAGTGAAACCTTTCGCGAGAATCATCAGCGTCAGGATGAAGCTGAAGACTACCAGCAAGGACCCTTTCAGGAACTGGACGTATGTTGTCGAAACCATCCCAGCGGAGACGACGATAATCACTACTGCAGCGCCTACCAGGAGAACGCCGACCCAGTGTGGGAATCCGAGGAGTGGTTGAATCAGCACACCGGCTCCCACCATTTGTGGGATCAGGTAAAAAATTGAGACCGCTAAAGTACTGATTCCAACAACGAGCTTAATTCCGCGCGAATCAAACTTCGCATCGAGAGCATCGGCAAAGGTAAACTTTCCTAAACGCTTCAGTGGTTCTGCGACCACAAACAGTGCGACAATCCAGCCAGCCAGGAATCCGATCGAGTACAAAAATCCATCGTACCCGTAAAAGGCAATCATCCCGCAGATTCCAAGGAATGACGCTGCCGAAAGGTAATCCCCAGCAAAGGCAATCCCGTTGATGAACCAGGGGATTTCACCATGGGCGGCGAAGTACCCAGCAGAAGACTTTGCTTTGCCAGCAAGATAGAAGCTGAGGCCCATCGTCCCACCGACAAACGCCAGAAACGCAATAACTGCAATGACAGAAGGTTCGTAAATCATTTTTGCACCTCTTCTTCGTCGTTGGGAACCTCAGAACGACAAAGAAAGCCGTAAAGAATTGCGAGAACAAACGCAGCGATGATCAGACCGAAGCCGTAAATAATCGCAAGGTTGATCCCTTCAATAGGGGTTGCTCGCATAGTGTCCGGGCTGAATGCATTCAGAAGCACAAAACCGGAGTAGAAAAGTAAATAGACGGCGAAGAGCCGCAGCCCGATCCGCGCATTCCGAGCCTGCATAATCGAATTCCAATCTTCAACAGGAGTATTGAACCACTCGTGGGTCTTGATTTGCGTTCGAATCTCTTTGAAAAACTTTTGAACACATGCTCGCGAGCAGTTGATGAATCAATGATGTTTGATTGAACGGGAGGATACTGATTCAGGAGATTGGTCACAAGCGCTTTATGAAGATGTTTTGCCAGGCGCCTTTAGTGATACGCGAATCAGTAAGTGTTCTCAGTCACTCAGTTTTGAGTACGCTTGATTCGCGGCTCCGACTCCTGCACCGGGCGTCAGGTGATGGCCCGCAGCTTGTAAGCAGAATTCTAATGCAGCCAGAAAGAGGAGGACGTTTCGTTGTGTACATGCTTCGCCCATCAAGCCGATTCGCCAGGTCTTGCCTGCCATCGGACCGAGACCTCCGCCGATTTCAATTCCGAAATCAGTTAACAATTGTCCGCGGACAGCTTTGTCGTCGACGCCATCTGGAATTGTGACAGCATTGAGCATCGGGAGTCTGTACTCTTCTGCGACCGCGTATTTCAGTCCCATTGCTTCCAGCCCAGATCGCAATGCCTGATGATTGCGTAGATGCCGTGCAAATCGGTTTTCGAGACCTTCTTCGAGCAGATCTCGCAATGCCTGATGCAATCCGTAGTTCATATTAATCGGGGCAGTATGGTGATATGCACGTGAGTGATCACTCCAGTAGTTGCGGACCATGCTCATGTCGAGATACCAGCTGGCGACTTTGGTACTTCGAGCTTCCATCACTTCGACAGCACGGTCGCTGAAGGTGACCGGAGCGAGTCCCGGTGGACAACTCAGGCATTTCTGCGTTCCGGAGTAGGCCGCATCGACATTCCACTTATCGATTTCGACAGGCAGCCCGCCAAGAGATGTGACGCAATCCATCAAGAGCAGGGCACCTGCATCGTGTACAGCTTTCGAGATCTCCGGGATCGGTTGCAGAGCTCCTGTGGATGTCTCAGCGTGAACAATTCCGACAACCTTTGGTTGAAACTCTTCGACCGCTTTCTGAATCTCTTCTGTTGAAAAGACCTCGCCGAAAGGACGTTCGATGATTTTGACGTCTGCACCATAGCGTGCAGCCACGTCTGCCATGCGTCCTCCAAAGACTCCGTTGACGCAAACGAGAACCTTATCACCCGGTTCGACAAGATTGACGACACAGGCTTCCATTCCTGCACTGCCTGTTCCGCTCACAGCGAGAGTCAGCTTGTTTTTCGTTTGAAAAGCTGTTCTCAGCATCTGTTGGACTTCGTCCATCAGGTTCAGAAAGTATGGATCAAGATGCCCGACTGTTGGGGCTGCCAAGGCTGCCAGCACCTGCGGAGCGACATCACTTGGCCCTGGCCCCATGAGAACGCGGCGTGGTGGTTGAACGGGAGGAAATGATGACGACATTGAGAGATCTCCTGTGCCAGAAACAAAATTGCTTTCGAAGCAATCCTGTTCGGCATGGTCTGAAAAGGACCGGGGCTCGAAGTGTCACTTCAAGCCCCGATTGTAAATTTTGAATCGATCAACAGAGAACACTTTCGTGTTTCCTGTATTCGTGAAGAGCGCTTTCATGTGATAAGTCGCTCACTTCAACGAAACACTTTGTGCCGATTTTTCCCAAAAATGCTTTACTCCGCTTTCGCTGCTTCTTTCGCTTCTTCTTCAGCAGGGGGGGCGTCCGCTGCAGGCTTCGCATCGTGGGGTAGAGTCACAGGCGCGATGTAGTAATCCTTCGCTAACCAGCGAGAGACCATTTCCAGATCGTGCTCTGAAAGTTGAGACTCGAACGCAGGCATTGCATTGTTACCGTATTCACCTGCGTAATGAGATTGTGGATTGGCAATAAACTTCTTGAGCCACTCTGTCCCGGCGTATCCGGTGAGGACTGGCTGTAAGTCTTCGGAAAGTGGTTCTTCCTGGAGAACGATTTTGAGAAGATTGCCTTCTCCCTGAGTCGTCAGTGCGTGCATGCTGTGACAATCGACACAGGCGTCGATGGAACCTTTGGTCATTTCTCCGCTGACGAAGATTTCCTGACCGCGCTGAACGACTGCGTCATCGGGAGCCAATGCGTCTGGACGTTGGCTTTGAGTATAAAGAAATTCGACAAGGGCCTTGTAATCGTCTTTGTTCTCCGGATCAGTGAGAACTTCAGCGTTACTGTCTGACCAGTCTTTCATTGAGCCTTCGAGAATCGCTTGAGCCGCTTCGGCACGTTCGCCTGTGATATTTGCCAGCGAACTGAAGTGACCGCCGAAGTCTGTCAGTACGGCTTGAGTCCATGCTCGCGAACCGAAGAAAACTTCTTCGCGGTTTGCGGGATCGGCAAGTCCGGGCGCTTGCGGCTTCTCTTCGAACTCATCAAATCGCGATTCTGTCTGGTGGCAACTCAAACAGTATTGTTCAAAGATCTTTGGACCTTGAGTCAGTGGATCATTAGCCAGGAGAGTCGCTGCCCCTTCTGGAGGGATGCCGGTTTCAGACATGGCGAGTTCGACTGTTCGGTGTCCGTCGCGATGTGCTTCTGCCACAGAGGCTCGGAAGTCTCTCCCTTCTTCAGTGTCGCCGTACCAGTCTTCGTAGTAGGCGATCCCGGTCAAAGCTCCAGCGATTCCGATCATCGTCCACAAGTAAGCGACGTTGAATTTGTGACCCAGGCGGAAGTAAGCAATGATTGGCATCAATGCCAGAATTCCAAAGAGGATTCCGGGGATGACAATGGCGCCGAGTGCTTCGCCAAGATGAGTCATTTCACCCCATTGGCTGACGAATTCAAATTGCAAAAACTTGAACAGGAACAGGTAGTACCATTCCGGTCGTGCTGCAGAATACGCCTCAGATGGATTCGCAGGTGCTGTTAACTCTGCGCCATGCCAGTAAATTGTGGCACCAAGAATGGCTGCCATCACCGCAAGGCAGGCGACTCCATCTTTCAAAACTTGATCGGGCCAGAAACGTGACTCGGGTTCGGGTTTCCCTTTCCGACCAAACAGGAAAGCAAAAAGTCCGAGAACCACAAAGATAATCGCGATCGCATATGCGGGGGGAAAGCTAACGAGTTTAAAATATTTAGCGATGGCGATGCCTGCTGCAATCACAATACAGGCGATCGAGAACACTTTGCTTGAAGTGACTGAAACTTCGCTATGAGTGTGAATTGCATGACGCCGGAAAACGTAGATATGAAGGGCCAGAAAACCAACAAGCATTGCTGGCAAAATCCCTGCATGTAAGGCAAAGAATCGTGTCAAAGTGTGATTCCCGTAGGACGTTCCCCCTTGCATTAATTGTTGCATATAAGGACCAACTAAGGGCGCCGAGCCCATGATCTCTGTCGCCACACGCGTTGCGTAATATCCTTTCTGATCCCAAGGGAGCAGATACCCGGTGAGCCCGAGGAACATGACGATTTGCATTAAGACCAGACCGAGCCAGAAGTTCACCTCACGCGGAGCTTTGTAGGCTCCATCGATGACGACCTGCATCAGGTGGAGCATCAACAGGATCATCATTGCCTGAGCTGCAAAGTGATGAATCCCGCGTACAACCCAGCCGAAGACCATGTGATACTGAATGTAGTACACACTTTCCCAGGCGCTCGTGGCACTCGGACTATAAGCCATCCACAAGCAGAACCCGGTGATCACCTGCACGAAGAAGGTAAACGTGAGTGTGCTCCCCCAGACATATCGCCACTTGGCTCCTCCTGGGATCGGCTCATTGAGAGCCTCGTGCATTAAGTCCCGGTATCCAGTTCGGTGATCCAGCCAATCTGTGAGTCGTTTGATCATGGGAGGTCGTACTTCTTAGCTCGAACAAAACCTGGACAAATGATTGTAAATCTGGTGAATCACAACGATTTCTATCAGTTGTCAGGCTTTCTTAATCAAAGTTAAATGAATTCACGATCTGGGAAGGTCAAGCCATTCCTGCACGGAGAAGATCCGAGAGAACGGATTTTCATACTGGGATTTTTTCTGAAGTCCCAGCACGGAAGTTTTGAAATTTGACCCACACTTCAGTGTTGTTGCGGATTTCAACTTCGAGGCTGTCCATTGGACGAGGAGGAATTTCGTTCGTACGTTCTCCATCTGGCTTGAAGGCACTGTCGTGACAAGGGCAAATGTAGGAGTTGGCATCTGCTTTGTAATTCACAGTGCATCCGAGATGCGGACATGTGGCATTGAATGCAGACAGATCGCCCGCTTCATTCATGCTGACATAGACCGATCCGATGGCTGCTTCGGCGTAGGTTGTCCAGGCATCTGTTTTTGTTCCGGAGACCCTGAACGCGCGTGGCGGACCACCCGGAGTGAGTGAGTCAGTCGAACCGACCAATAGAAAACTGTCTCCATCCTCACCCCCTTTTTTCTTTTTCAGTAGCGGTGTGAGGAAGAAACCTCCACCGAAGGCGACAGGGATGATCGCACTGAGACCGCCTACGAGAGCAGCTGAGAATTTAAACAGAAATCCACGCCGCATATCGTCTTGATGGGCTGTTGATTCGTGATCAGAGGGGTCAGTCATGATGACAATCTTTTCAAATTGATCTTGAATTCGGTGTCCAGGAAGAATCTGTATTGAACAGGTGATACTGAGCTACGATCAGCGACGAATCGGCTTGGTCGGAACGTAGTCGGAAACCACTGAAATCTCGTTGATGAAAAAGGCTTAACTGGTGGTGGGTGGCTCTGAAGGACTTTCTTGGGGTGGGAATATCTTTTGGAATTCGCTGAGCAACGACGCTTTCGCTTCTTCCATTGGCCCCGGAAGGAGTGCTCCCGCTGCCAGTTTGTGACCACCACCTCCGAAGTTTTCGGCAATGGCAGCCACGCTAATTTCTTCTGAGCGGCTCCTGAGACTCCCTTTAATTCGACCATCAAGTTGCTGGACGAGAATAAAAGCGGCTTCCACTCCCTCAATGGTGAGGCAAGTATTCACAATGTCTTCAGTATCCGCTGGCTTCGAGCCAGTATCGGAAAAATCTTTCCGCATAGCAAACGTGAAGGCCAATCGACCATCAAATTCAACTTGCACACGATCCAAAATGATCGAATGAAGTTTCAGTCGGGCTAGTGATGAGCGCTCGTAAAGCTCTCGAAATAACCCTGTTGGTTGAACACCATAATCGATCAGTCTCGCTGCCGTACGATAGGTGCGAGCATCGGCATTTGGAAAACGATACCAGCCTGTGTCGGTCGCAATGGCTGCAAAGAGGGCGTCGGCCTGATGTCCAGAAGGAGGGTGGCCGAGAAACTCAGCCAGCTCTGTCACTAATACTCCAGCCGCAGCTGCAGTCGTGTCTTTGAATTCGATCGCCCCTAGATCGTCCGAAGCCAAGTGGTGATCGATGATCACTTTCTTTGCAGACGTTTTTTCAAGAACCTTTCGGACATCTCCCACCTGAATCCAGGCTGAGGTATCAACGACGATGTGGACATCAGTGTCACAAGCCGATTCCAGGGATACACCCGGACCGAATTTTGCGACCTTCGATTCTGGGTCAAGAAAACGAAGATGATCCGGAGTCGCTGAAGGATTGATGATGCGGACTTCTTTGCCGAGTGCTTCGAGCAGACTGGCCAGTCCGATCTCTGATCCGATTGCATCTGCATCCGGTCGAACATGACTGGTAATGACAAACCGCTGATGAGCCGAGATGATTTCCTGAAGCGGTTGCCAGTCAATAGGCATGGATGTTCCTTTGGTTGTCGGTTGTATTTTATGAAGAAATGAGTGAAGTTGAACAGGTCGAGAGTCAGCAGATGCGAATGCTCTCGGGCCGGAGTTCTCATCCCTCCGTATCGAAATGTAATGAGAATTCGAAGACATCGCCAATCAATAGGAGTGAACTTATGGCAGACGACGTCATTTTAACTGAAAACGAAATCGCAGAAACTCTAAAAGAGTTACCCGGCTGGGAGGCCAGGGATGGTTGGCTGAGACGAAAATACAAGACACCCGGATGGGCGCATACGATGATGCTGACCAATATGATTGGTTATGTCGCCGAGGCAGCGAACCATCATCCGGATCTGGAAATTGGCTATGCTCAGGTGATCTTTAAAATCCAGACTCATCGCGTGAGAGCCATCACGGAAAGCGATGCGGCACTCGCAAAAAAAATCCATGAAGCGGTCACATGGTTGCCATCTGAAGAGTCTCCACTGAGTGGGTATCCGAAGAAGTGGATCGAGTAGCACGACTCTGGCGCAGTGACGCTGTTGGAGAGACTTCGGACTGTCGAGGCTGAATTGAGAGGTGGCAAGATGTCTGCTGTAGCCAGCACAAGTTTTATTCGTACTCACAACGCGAATGCGATCGCTCTCCCCTCGAAGGAGAGCGATCGCTTTTTCAGGTCTTGAGAGAACGAAGACGATTTCCGCTTACGATATTAAATCTTTCATCTCACGGACTGCCATTTCGAAGCCCACCATGACGGCACGGGCGACGATGCTGTGCCCGATGTTCAGTTCGCTGACACCTTGGATTTGTGCGATCGGAATCACATTTCGATAAGTCAATCCGTGCCCCATGTGAAGCAGTAGATCCTCATTCAAGGCGACTTCACTGGCGTCGATCAGCGTGTTTAGCTCCGCAATTTGAGCCTTCTCACTGGTCGCTTCGGCATATCGACCGGTATGAATCTCAACGGCTTGAACCCCGAGCTTTCTTGAGGCCCGAATTTGTTCGACATCAGGATCAATGAACAGGCTGACTTCAATCCCTGCACCCAGCAATTGATCAACACAAGTTTTAACGCGATCAAAATGAGTTACGACATCGAGCCCACCTTCTGTCGTCAGCTCATCTCGTTTTTCGGGAACTAAAGTACACTGATCAGGGAGGACGTCTAGAGCGATCTGGGTCATCTCTGGTTCAGCCCCCATTTCCAGATTCAGTTTCACTTGTACGGTTTCTTTCATGACCCGCAGGTCGCGATCCTGAATGTGTCGACGGTCTTCCCTGAGATGCAGCGTAATGCCATCCGCTCCAGCCAGTTCACATAAAGCAGCTGCCCAAACAGGGTCAGGTTCAATCGTTTGCCGAGCCTGACGAATGGTGGCGACATGATCGATATTCACACCCAACTTCGGCATGATGAGATTCCTTTGAGAAAGTCGAATTCAAATCGACAAGAGTTACCGTTTATAGAATGGAAGAGCGACAATTTGAGCGGGGACGCGTTTTCCCCGGATATCGACTTCGACTTCCGTTCCAACTGTGGCGGAAGCAGCTTCGACATAACCCATCGCGATGGACTTTTCGAAAGTAGGCGAAAATGTTCCCGAAGAGATGTGTCCGATTTGCTGGTCTCCCAGCATCAACAACGCTCCTTCACGTGCAATTCTGCGACCCTCAAGTTCCACGCCAACACGTTGCGGCAAGTTTCCTTTCGAGTCGATAGCAGCGATGGCTTCTCGTCCGATGAAGTCATCCTTTTTGAGTTTGACAGCAAACCGCAATCCCGCAGTTAAGGGATCCATCGATTCGTCCATCTCATGTCCGTACAAGGGCATCCCCGCTTCCAGACGCAGCGTATCGCGACAGCCGAGACCGCAGGCGGTGACTTCACTCTCTCCCGTCTCGCCATTTTTCGCTTCAATAAGTGACGTCCAGACTTCGAGGCCATGTTCATTGTCGACAATGATCTCGAAGCCATCTTCACCCGTATAACCAGTTCGGCTGACTAAGGCTGAGTGACCGAGAACTTCGGTTTGTACGGCATAGTAGTATTTGATTTCATTTAACTCCGTCGCAACTTTAGGAGCCAAAATCGCTTCCGCTTGTGGCCCTTGAATCGCGAGCATGAACGTCGCACAAGTGGCGTCGTCCACGTTTACGTCATAGCTATCCTTCTGCTGATTGATCCAATCAACCACCTTTAATCGATTTGCTCCGTTGACAACTAGCAACGCACGATCCTCAAACCGATACACCAGAACATCATCCAAAATCCCGCCATCTTCGCGACAGAGGAGAGAATAACGAACCTGCCCGAGTTTCATGTTCACAACATGGTTTGTCAGCAGATGATCAAGGAAAGGAATCTGATCAGGACCCGAAAACCAGATTCTCCCCATGTGAGCGATATCGAACAGCCCAGCCTGCTTGCGAACGGCGTGGTGCTCTTCAACAATTGAGGAATATTGAATCGGCATGTGCCAGTCAGCGAAGTCGACCATGCGGGCGCCGGCTGCCGTGTGCCAGTCGTGGAGTGCGGTCTGCAACATGTCGATACGAATCCTTCAACGCTATGATGAAATTTTGCCTGTCGAATTGCCTCGGAGACTTCCACTCAGAATGTCTCAGTCATGTCGGAAATTCTCTAAGTTTGAGAGGTCGACATGAGGACTTCGAATTAGTTCAATGAGTCGATGGCTCAATCATGGCGAACCAGTCTACGAACACAAGTGACCGAATCAGAATTGCCAAAAATGAATGTCGAAACAAACAGATTTCTCGAAACAACTGATGCTCTCAGCGTTGGACTTGATCCGAAGAAATGGTCGAAGGTTCTCGAGTCAGCGGAACAGCTCACGCAAAACGACAAAATTCCTGCCTTGGCGATTCAGGTTCAGCGGAGAGGATTGACCACAGGTTCTCACGTCTTTGGTCGAAAAACGATTTCCGGCACTGAGCCGATCGATAACCAATCTCGCTTTCTCATTGCCTCCTTAACCAAGCCGATGGTCGCGATGGCTGTCCTTTTGTTGGCTGAGCGGGGGCAACTCGCTTTGAATCAACGAGTTTCGGACATCGTCCCGGAATTCAAAGGTGCCAATAAACGGCAAATCACTATCAAGCACATCTTGACCCACACATCAGGCCTGCCTGATATGCTGCCGAATAACCGCGAGCTGCGTGCTGCGAATTCTCCGCTCTCAAAATTTGTGAGCGAAACATCTGCGACTGAAATGGTGTTCCCCTGTGGGCAAAATGCACAATATCAGAGTATGGGCTTCGCCTTGCTGGGGCCTGTCATCGAAAACATCTCCGGGATGCCATACGCAAGCTTTATCCAACAAGAGCTTTTCGATGTTTTGGGGATGACGCGCACCGCGCTCGGGCTTCGGGGAGACGATCTGAACGATGAGAACATCGCCGAGCCGCGTGTCCCTCATGATCAGATTCATGAAGAAAGCTGGAACTGGAACAGCCATTACTGGAGAACCTTTGGGGCTCCCTGGGGGGGTGTTCTCGCCACGTCGCAAGATGTAAGTCAGTTTTGTCGCTGCATGCTGACGCTAGGGCTGACCCAGTCGGGGGAACAACTTTTCAATCCGGGAACTGTCGAGAATGCCACCACAAACCGACTCAACGATTTTCCCGACATTCCTGAGCCGGTGAGAAGAACGCGCGGTTGGGGGTACGGGTGGCGAATGAACTGGCCCGACCATCGTGGTTCATTCGGCGATTTCCTTGGACCGAAAGTCTACGGACATTGGGGAGCGACCGGCACACTCTTCTGGCTCGATCCAGAGACAGAAACCGCTCTCGTTCTACTCAGCTCGCAACCGTATGATCGATCGGTCTCTCCACTTGTTCCGCTTTCGAATATGATTTCCGCTGCGTTTGTGTGAGTACGAAGATCCAACTCAGTCGAGGCGCGAAGTGCCTCTGCTCATTCTTAATGAAGGAGGGAGGTGTCGCAGGCATCACGATTACTGGAATTGTCCTGCTGAAACCGAGTGCATACGATCACATCATGGCGATTTCCTTTCATTCCCCGAAAAGCAGAATCAGATGGCTCGTTCTCTTGGCGAGCATTTTGATTGTGGGAGTCATTGTGGGGCTGATGACTCGTTCGGGGGAAAATCATCGTTCGAAAGGGGGGCTCAATCTTACACAATCCGATCCGGCGAACATCGTTCAGACTGAGCAGACCGTTGAAGTAATGAGCAAGCGTGCTCGAGAACTTCATCAAAAGTGCCATTTCCTTGAAGCGAAGAAATTAGCCCGGCAAGCAATCCGCCTCGGTGCGTCTCATCTTGATCTCTTGCTGATCGCTTGCAGTGTTGAATATCCGCAACTGACCAATAGCGACATGACAGGTTGTAACCAGCTCGTCAGAGATGCACAGGCATTGATGGCGAAAGGCGAAGACCAATTCGCGTTGGACCTTTTACGCAAAGTGACCTTCGACGAACCGAATCATCTTCAGGCTCATGGATGGTATGGACAACTTCTGGCGAAGAGTCACTCTCCCGAGTTTGCGACCTGGAACGCGGCTCTTCCTGAAAATTCAGAAACGAGCGACGCGATTTGGTTCGCGAGAGGCTTGGCAGCAGAAGAAAACGGAAATTACGAGTTGGCAGCGAAGTGCTATGTCAGTGCTCTCGAACGAAATCCATACCATGCACAATCTGCTCTGCATCTTGAAAATGTGATCAAGGCAAACTCTGAAGTTTTTCAATTCGACACTGAAGATTTGAATCGAGTGCAAACGCTGAGTCGGCTCGCTCTCGGACTCGCCTTCTCCGTCGATTTTGAAGTGATGAAGCGGACACGACTTATCTTAATTGAACTTGGTGATGTCGAACTGGCGAACGCGGTGTCTCGGTCTGCACGTCAACTTGGATGTCAGGCACGCTGGGCCAGTCAAACGCTGAAAGATTCCTCTGCAGATGAGCGGAGCTATCGATCTCGGATTTTGAGCAAGAAGTTTCTTCCGGCGGTGTCAAATATTGAGCTCCCTGACTGGACCAATTTCCAGCTCAAGGATTCGCAACCGTATGCACGATTGGTTGAGGAGGGTGAACTCTTCCGCGACATTGCTGCGGAAATGGAAATTGATTTTCACTACGACAACGGATCGGTCCCTGAATATCCGCTTGGGCATCTCTTCGAAACCACCGGTGGCGGAGTTGCGGTGTTTGATTACGATCTTGATGGTTGGCCGGATTTGTATTTCGCGCAAGGAGGAAACTGGCGAGAGGAATCAACGACGAACAACGCCAGCGACCAGTTGTCTCGAAACTTAGAAGGGACTGCTTCAGCAAACGTGACTCATCTCGCGAACATTGAAGAGCTGAAATTCTCCCAGGGAGTCACTTCTGGCGACTTTAACAGCGACGGATTTCCAGATCTTTACGTTTGTAATCTTGGGGCCAATACGTTGTATGAGAATCAGGGGGATGGAACGTTTCTCAAAGTCTCTCAAACCACAAGCGCACTGAAAGAAGATTGGTCTCTCAGTGCTGCGTTTGCGGATTTCAATCAAGATGGCCATCCCGATCTGTACGTTGTAAACTATCTGGATATGGAGGCTGTTCGAAACAATCCTTGTTACTTTCAAGGAAAGCCGAGAGCCTGTCCACCGACAAAATTCCTGGGGACTCTCGACTGTATTTATCTGAACATGGGGAATGGTGAGTTTCGAGAAATGAAGCAATCCCTCAGAGCTTGGACGACGCCCGGCAAAGGGATGGGGCTCGTCATCGGTGATCTTTCTGGTGACGGTAACTTGAATGTTTTTGTCGGGAACGATGGGGAGGAAAACCATTACTTCGACGTTGTCTATTCACCGGGGTCATCGCTTCCAGAATTTATAGAAAGTGCCGTTCCTGCTGGACTGGCGACCGATCGAGACGGACTGAGCCAAGCAACGATGGGGATCGCAGTTGGTGACGCTGACGGTGATGGTCGACTAGATCTTTTTACAACAAATTTCTACGGCGAATCCAATACGTTGTACTTGCAACTTGAAACGGATGGATATGAGGATGCAACCTATTCCGCTGGTGGATTAAGATCATCGAGCCTTTCAACGCTCGGTTTCGGCACTCAATTTCTTGACGTCGATCTCGATGGCGACATGGACCTGTTTATCGCGAACGGACATGTTGATCGAACCTCCGTGACCGGGGAACCGGATGCGATGCTCCCGCAACTGTATCAAAACGATGGTGAAGGGAGCTTCATTTCTCAGCAGTCACCATCGCCAACTTCCTACTTTCAAAGTCCTGTTCTGGGGAGAGCGGTGGCAACTCTGGATTGGAACCGCGATGGAAAGACCGACCTCGTGGTCACTCACCTTGATCGAGCAGCAGCCTTGCTTCAAAACGCAACTCAATCCAACGGCAACTCGATCACTTTTCAACTCACAGCAACATCTGGCGAGCGTGATGCGATTGGAACAAAAGTGACGCTGAAGTCAGGAACCGACTTGTGGACTCAACAGCGAATCGCGGGAAATGGCTACGCAGCAACCAATGAGAATAGTTTGACTTTCGGCTTGGGTAGCAATCCAAGTGTCGATTCAATCGTTGTTGAATGGCCCAGTGGAGTTGTCGAGACCTATCCCGATCTCAAGCCAGGCACGAGCTACAAAATTGTTGAAAAGCAGGGGCTCTTCAGAGTCCCCTGACTTCACAATGAGTCTGCGAGGACACTTCGCAAAACGACGTTCAGAGATGTGCTTGAGATCATTTTGTGGTCATTGTCAAGTTTTATGTTGCTGAAATTGGAGTTTTGAGAAGGATCAAATTCATCTTCTCGATTATAAGGAAGTTCAGTATGTCAGACGCCGTGCATGAATTGGATTTCTAGATATTGTGGTTCAATTCATTGCGATGATGAACTTCTTGCTTCGTTGTGCTTGACTTGTCTTCGTTAACCTGACATAGAAGGCCATCTATCGCACATTTCATGAGTCACCTGCGTTTGGTTGCTCTGAGACAACATCTCTTCTCGCGAAAAACCTCGAATCGATGAGGCTCGCGTTCTGGAAAGACCATGCTGAACTTCTTCCGAATACAATCAGGCTCCGTTAAAGATGACGTCCTCTCCGGGCTCACTGTTGCATTAGCTCTCGTTCCCGAAGCGATCGCATTCGCTTTTGTCGCTGGTGTTTCACCATTGATCGGCTTGTACTCGGCATTCTTTATTGGGTTGATTACAGCACTGTTCGGCGGTCGTCCCGGAATGATCTCCGGAGCGACGGGAGCAATGGCGGTTGTCGTTGTCTCTTTGGTTGCGATGCATGGCGTGGAATACCTGTTCCCGACTGTCATTCTATGTGGGCTGATGCAGATTGCGATCGGCTTGGGACGACTTGGGAAATTGATCCGCATGGTTCCACACCCCGTGATGCTGGGTTTCGTCAACGGTCTGGCGATTGTGATTGGACTCGCGCAACTCGGAAGCTTCAAAACACTTTCACCTGAAGGAAACCTCGTCTATCTGTCGGGGGCTCCCCTGATGCTGATGCTGCTTCTCGTGCTGATCACGATGGGGATTATTTGGCTGCTTCCGAAGGCGACTCAAGCTGTTCCGGCGTCATTGGCCGCGATTCTCACGGTCACACTGCTCTCACTTGCGATTAACTCCTCGGTGACGACTCCGGGAGGAGAAAATGCTCTGGCGACTGTCGGAGATATGCTCCGCACGAATACCAAAGCAGCAGAACTCGGACAGCACGACTCTCATCATAAAAGTGACGCAGAACTTCCCGCAGGGTCAAATGAGACCCTCGCCGCCTCACAAGTCGCAGTGACAAAATTTACTGAGAAAACAGATGTGAAATCGACCGCAGATGCCGGAAGCATCAGCGGGGGCTTGCCAAATCTCTTCTTCCTGCAATATGACCTCGTTCCGATGACTTGGGAAACCCTAAAAATCATCTTCCCGTTTGCCATTATTCTGTGTGGTGTCGGCCTGATTGAGTCATTGATGACTTTGACGTTAATCGACGAAATCACTGAAACTCGCGGCAAAGGAAATCGTGAGTGTATCGGGCAAGGGGCTGCGAACATTGTTTGTGGGTTGTTTGGCGGAATGGGTGGCTGTGCGATGATTGGACAGTCATTGATCAACGTCAACTCTGGCGGCCGAGGGCGTCTTTCGGGAGTCACAGCCGCTGTTTGCCTGTTGCTGTTTGTCCTCTTTTTAGCTCCCCTCATCGAACAAATTCCAATGGCTGCACTCGTGGGAGTGATGTTCATGGTTGTTATTGGAACGTTCGAATGGGCCTCCTTGAAGATGTTCCGGCGGATGCCTCGCAGTGACGTCTTTGTGATGCTTTTGGTTGCAGGATACACCGTTCTGATGCACGACCTGGCATCGGCTGTCATTCTTGGAGTCATCGTTTCCGCCCTTGTCTTTGCCTGGCAACATGCAACACACATCGCAGCGGATATCAAATACAACGAATTTGGCTCTAAGATCTATCAGTTGCACGGCCCGTTGTTTTTTGCGTCTGTCTCATCATTCAAAGATATGTTTGATGTGACCAACGATACAGATGATGTTGTCATCGATTTTTACTTCACCCGGGTCTACGATCAGTCTGGGTTGGAAGCGATTAACTGGCTGGCAGTGAAGTATCAGGGATGCGGCAAGCGTCTCCACCTGACGCACCTCAGCCCGGAATGTCGAAAACTCCTCGACCAGGCAGGTGATCTCGTCGAGATCAACGTCTCCGAAGATCCTCAATACCACGTCGCTACAGATCGTTTAGCATAGAGCAAATAGCTCTATTTGTTGGGGGAGTCGGTCGCTGTGAACATTTCTGCGATGACTTCTTCCAACGGGCGATCCTGCACGCCAACGTCTTCGATCTGAAATTCATTCAGCACGGACGTTAAGACTTCAGGGACTTTGTGGCGTTCCACTTCGATCCGAGTACGTGGGCCGATTTGCTCCAGGACGGTCCCGAATCGTGAAAGATCCCCGGAGGATTGACCGGCGGCAAATTGCAGCTGAATGATTTTGTGCTGACTGAAGCGATCAACAATCTCTGAAAGCGGTCCATCGTGTTTGATTTCGCCGTCGTTAATAATGACAGCTCGTTTGCAGAGCGCTTCCACATCTTTCATGTAATGGCTCGTTAAGATCACGGTAATCTTACGTTCTGCCTGATAGTATTTCAGAAACTCTTGAACCTTACGCTGTGATATCACATCCAGACCGATGGTCGGCTCATCGAGGAGCAAGACCTCTGGACTGTGGAGAAGTGCGGCAATCAACTCCATACGCATCCGCTCTCCCAATGAAAGTTCTCGTACTGGCTGGCTGACCAGTTTTTTGACTTCAAGCAGCGCTGTTAGTTCGTCAAGACGTCGATCAAACTCACTGTTTTCGATCCGGTAGATTTCCCGGTGAAGCTGAAACGATTCTTGAGCAGGCAAGTCCCACCACAGTTGGTTCTTCTGTCCCATGACCAGTGAGAATCGTCGTCGAAACGAATTCGCTCGCTCCCACGGAATATAATCCAAGACTTGGGCATCTCCAGAAGTTGGAAAAATCAGACCGGAGAGCAACTTAAGTGTCGTGGTCTTCCCAGCTCCATTCGGTCCCAGAAACGCGACCATCTCGCCTTCTTCGATCGCGAAACTGACATCACGAACTGCTTCGACTGTCCGATACTTCCGTCGAAACAGACCGCCAATCGACGCAAGGATTCCATCGTTTTTTTGGTAGACTCGATACGTTTTTGTGAGATGCTTCGCTTCAATGGTCGGCATGTTTTCATTTCATGGGCTGATGTGAACGTGTTTTGCAGATAATAGAGGCTGCGATGTCATTTCGCAGCGCATGAGTCCCGCAAGAAACTTGTCATTCAGAAAAATCAAACCCGCGAACGCTTCTTGCGACCTTTGACAAAACTGTTAACGACCATGTTGCCCATGTCTTGAGCGTTGCAGGTAGCACTGATTCCTCCAGAAACCTGAGCCATTTGCTCGACGAAATTGACGAGTCCGTAATAGAAATAGTCCTCGATCAATGCAAAGCTGGAGATTTGAATTCCCGCATTCTTACATTTTTTGACTTCGCTCAAGGTCGCCCGAGCAGTTCTTTCCGCGGGTGGGTAAAGCAAGACGATCTCTCGACCTTCGATATGAGCCGTCGGCTCTCCGTCGGTGATGCAAATGATTTGCTGGTTCTGAGCGGGCTGCTTCTTCAGAATTCGACGAGCGAACTGTAAGCCCGCTTGTATGTTTGTGAAGTGTTCCGGGACGAATGCGGGTGGATTGTCGAGGGAGACCCGCAGGCTGACCTGGGGATCGAAAATGCTGACCTGTTTGGGAGCGGAGTTAAGCAGGTCTCGCTCGGTCATGGCAGTCGCGTAGGTGTAAAAACCGACAATCTGCAAGAAGTCAGACTGATATCTTGATCGCACCAAGGCTTGCAAAGCCATCGCGACTTTCTTGGCAGATGCGTACTTCCCGTACCGCATCATGCTGCCAGACATATCGATCAGCACGACTGTTGCACAGGACGTCTGGTATTCCGTTTCATAGATTTCCAGATCGTCTTCCGAGATGTGAACGGGGGAGCCTCCACCTTGACGATGAATCGCATTCTTCAGCGTTTCATGCATGTTCAAATTGCCGACCGGATCGCCGAATTCATACTTCTTCGACTCGTCCATCTTCACTTGACCAGCCCCACGAAATTCCGTTTCGTGCCGGCCCATCTTGTCTTTGTTCTGAATATTGAACAACGATTCCAAAGCTTTGTTTTCAACTCGCTTTAAGCCTTTGGGAGTGACACGAAACTTTCCTTCGCGATCTTTCTCAACGTACCCTTGCTTCATCAACATGTCGACGACGTCGGGGTTGTCCTCTTCCCATTGTTCAAGCGAATCTAGAACTTCGTCTCCGTAGTCCATCATGAATTCGGAGAATTGATCAAACAGATCATCCGCCGATTGTGGACTGAATCCTTGAGAGGGATCGAATTTTGAGTATTCGAATGAAGGCATTGGGGAGTTGATCCGGGGCTAGGATTGAGGTTTTTGTTTAGGAGCCTTGGCTTTGCTGGGGACTTCTTTTGGTGTTTCCGATTTGGCGCCTGAGGTGTTTTCAGTTGCTGGATCAGTTTTTGGTTCTGCTGTTGGTGATGCAGCCTCGATGGCAGTCTCAGCGGCAGCCTCAGCTACAGGCTCGACAGTTGTCGTCTCTGACGCTGCATCTGACGCTGTCGCTTCTGCTTCGACTTCTTCGTACTCAAAGTAGGCGGGCAATTCTTCCGGTTCGGCGCGAACCTTGCGTTGCTCTTCGACCAACTGCATGAATGGCCCTACTTTTTCGCAGTGGCAGCGAATTGCAGTCTGACTGGCATGCGCTCGCCGTTCGTAATGACATTTCGGACAACGCCACAAACGCCGAGCGTCATATTTAATTCGAACCATCGGTCCACGCATCTGCATGCCTTTTGAATGTCTGTCGACCTGGAGCATCTTCTCATGCTTGTCGTCACCATGAAGGTCACTTTCATGACTTCATAGACTGCTCGCCACAAGGCAGAACGTAAAGACCAACAGTGGATTTGCTCTAAAGTTGAGAAAAAATGAAAGGGGGCAAGACTATTCTATGCAACGTGGGGGAATCTGGCGAGAGGACACTGAACGTTTCCGTAAACTCGCTACAATCTCAGAGAGACCATGTCCATATTAAAACTCAAACGCTCGCGGAACTGATGGGTTACCGAAATCTTAAACAATGTGTTGAAGACCTTGAATCGCACGGTCATCTGGTACGGATTTCAACTGAAATCGATCCGCATCTTGAAGCTGCGGAAATTCAGCGTCGGGTTTTCCAAGCCAATGGCCCGGCACTCTTCTTTGAGAACGTCAAAGGTTGCCGGTTTCCGATGGTCAGCAACCTTTACGGAACGATGGATCGTACGCGATTCCTCTTTCGCGACACGTTGGAAATGGTCAAACGTCTCGTCGAGCTGAAAATCGATCCGTCCGTGGCGATGAAACATCCGTTGCGGTACGCACGCGCGTTTCCGACAGCATGGGCGATGCAACCGAAATATGTCTCGCGCGGACCAGTCAATCAGAATCAAACCACTCTGGATCAACTCCCTCAGCTCGTTAGCTGGCCGGATGATGGGGGGCCATTTGTAACGCTGCCTGCTGTCTACACGGAACACCCAGATGCCTCCGGCTGGCAAAAGTCGAACTTAGGGATGTACCGCGTCCAACTCGGAGGGAACGAATACAAGCAGAACGAAGAGGTTGGCCTGCACTACCAGATTCATCGCGGCATTGGCGTTCATCATGCAGCTGCGATTCGAAAAGGTGAAGCACTACAGGTGAACATCTACATTGGGGGGCCCCCTGCGTTGCCTCTCTCTGCGGTCATGCCGCTTCCGGAAGGACTTTCTGAATTGACATTTGCAGGAGCTTTGGGCGGTCGACGAGTGCGAATGGTCAAACAGTCAAATCACCTTCCACTGATCGCAGAGGCGGACTTCTGCATC
Organism: Thalassoglobus sp.; assembly: GCF_048270125.1. NCBI lineage: Bacteria > Pseudomonadati > Planctomycetota > Planctomycetia > Planctomycetales > Planctomycetaceae > Thalassoglobus > Thalassoglobus sp. The sequence continues at coordinate 20,813 of NZ_JBLWTN010000032.1, forward strand.
ACAGGGACCATCGATGCCGATCACCTGAAGCCGGAAGGTCCGTTCGGGGACCATCTCGGTTATTATAGTTTGACGCACGATTTCCCGGTTCTGAATGTCGATCGCGTCTACCATCGAAATGATGCCATCTGGCCGTTCACGGTCGTTGGTCGTCCTCCTCAGGAGGACACATCGTTTGGGGAAATCATTCACGAAATCACTGGCCCGGCGATTCCTTCTGTCTTACCTGGAGTCAAAGCTGTTCATGCAGTCGATGCAGCGGGGGTTCATCCACTTCTGCTTGCCATTGGCAGCGAACGTTACATGCCTTTCGTCGAAGAAAAAGCTCCGCAGGAAATATTGACGCAAGCAAACGCTATTCTGGGACAAGGGCAACTTTCGCTTGCGAAATACCTCTTCATTATCGACGAGGCCGATGAGCCAGGGCTGGATATCGAGGACATTACTAGATATCTCGCGCACGTTCTGCGTCGCGTCGACTGGAAACGCGACCTCCATTTTCAAACAAAGACAACCATCGACACGCTCGATTATACAGGCGATGGCATGAACTCGGGCTCAAAGGTTGTCATCGCTGCCGCTGGAGCGATTCAGAGGGACCTTCCCATTGAGATTCCGTCAAACCTTGATCTGCCAGCAGGGTTCAGAAAACCGATGTCTGTTCTTCCAGGTATTTTAGCCATTGAAGCACCTGAATGTCGGGACCAGAATGATGGGACTTTACAGCGATTCGTTGAGAGCTTCGACGAAGGACATTCACTCAACGCATTCCCATTGATCCTTCTGGTCGATGACGCTGAGTTCACCGCTCGCAATCTGAACAACTTTCTGTGGGTCACTTTCACGCGATCGAATCCAGCTCGTGACATCAGTGGAATCGGAGCCTTTGTAGAACACAAGCATTGGGGCTGTCGTGGTGCGTTAGTCATCGATGCACGAATCAAACCGCATCATGCTCCGCCGTTGATCGAAGACCCTAAAGTGACCGAGCGAGTCAACCAACTCGCTGCTCAAGGTGGGCCCCTGCATGGAATTCTGTAATGGTGAAGCTTGACTGATGCTCGCACCAGAAAGAAAGGCGCCAGAAAGATATTGAACGGGAACCTGAAACAGCGGTTCAACTGAAGCTCGTGTGATCTTGTTCTTGTTCGTCGGTTTGTATGGAACATTCGCTCATTGATGCCTCTCAATTGCACTGATTTCAATGTAGCCGTCCAGTTCCGAACGCAAGATTCATCAAGAAGAGTAGGGCAATCCAACTTCAATCCGGACGATCAGAGCTCAGATGCACTCAGATTGATTCATTCGTTCGAAATGGAGTTGGCGTTGTCTATTTTTAGAGATATGATTCAAGGGAATTCCCTCTGAGATCGATGAGCGATCGGGCAAAAACACTTGGTCAAGGAACAATTTGTGTCGAAATCCGATCCGCACTCGAGTCGAGATCCCAGCATCGACATGACGATCACGGCTCGCGAACTCTGCTTGCGGTTTGTGAAAGAATTCGAGAACGGAGCCGAGCCCGATCTGGAATCGTTCATGGCTGATGTCCCGGCTGAATATCGTCCGGAAGTTCTGGCAGAACTCGTCAATGTTGATCTGCTTCAGAGGCGAGCGCAGGGGGAAAACCCCTCGAAGAGTGAGTACATCAAGAAGTTCCCTCTCGATGGACCGACTATCTCGGCAGCGTTCGACGCCATCTCGGATACCAGAGGCGATCAAACTTATGTCACTGAATCTGCCATCGAGAGTACCGAAATTGATCTGGCTATCGGGGATCAGGTTGGAAAATATGAAATCCGTTCCGTACTCGGTCGCGGTGGCATGGGGATCGTCTTCGGTGCGTTTGACACAGTCATTCTCCGCGAAGTGGCCCTGAAACTTTTGAGTCGCAAGCACGCCGGAGATGAGTCCGCTCTCAATCGACTTCTTCAGGAAGCTCAGGCTGTCGGGGCCGTTCATCACCCCAACATTATCGGCATCTATGATGTCCTGGAAGAGAACGATTCCTACTACCTGGTCATGGAAAAAGTCTCAGGCGAAAACCTTGGTGAGGTTCTAAACTCTTCCGAACATGGGCGGCTCGATTGGGAAACGGCAACACGGGTCATCATTGATTGCTGCAAGGGGCTTGCTGCCGCTCACCAGCAAGGTTTGATTCATCGGGACCTCAAACCGATGAACATCATGCTTACGGATGATTCGTCCGCCAAGTTGCTCGACTTCGGTTTGGCAAAGGCCAATCAATCAGACGAGACCGCATTAACGAAAATCGGAACGGTTCTCGGCACTCCAGATTTCATGAGTCCAGAGCAATGCACGGCTGCCGAAGTCAATCCGGCCTCTGACATTTATTCTCTCGGTGCGACATATTTCGCTCTGCTATCCGGTCACCCCCCCTTCGGTTCACTTCAGAATCATCTGAAGATCATGTTTGCGCATTGCCATCGACCGACTCCAAATATTCTTGATGAACTTCCTGAGTTGCCACCGGCTTGCAACGACATTATTCAAAGGGCCATGGCGAAAGAGTCCGCTGATCGATATCAGTCAGCCCAGGAGTTTCGCGTTGATCTTGAAGCCGTTTTGAATGGGGGCCAACCTTCAGGAAGTACACAATCGTTTTCAGCAACGCAAAGAATAGAAGTCCCCCCAACTACAACGAGTTCAAAAAAGTGGATCAAAGTGGTGACCGTCGCATGCTTGGTCATCTCAATCGCGACTTGGGGAATCACACTGCTTCAAGATATCGAGAAGAATCAGGAAGGACGTCCTGCAAACTCAGTCTCAGGGCAGCAAGAAACCGGTCCGGAAGAGGCCACGTCTCCTCCACTGTTTCGGGGTATCTCTGAAAATACAATCCATCTCGGTACCTCCACTGCTTACAACGGTCCCAGTCAAGAACTGGGGCGAAACATGGTCGTCGGGATGAAATCCTGCTTTGAGAGCATCAACGATGCTGGTGGAATTCATGGTCGCAAAATCTCCTTGACAGTTCTGGATGATCGTTACCAGCCCGAAAAAGCATTGCAGAACATGCAGGATTTTTTTGAGGACAGAGATGTTTTTGCAGTCATTGGAAACGTTGGAACTCCCACAGCCAGGGTGACTTCAAAGTACGCCAGCGAGAATTCGTATCTGTTCTTCGCCCCATTCAGCGGTGCCAGTCTTCTTCGAGAAGATCCACCTGATCGATACGTCTTCAACTATCGTGCCAGTTACATCGACGAGACTGCAGCGATGGTGAAACATTTCGTCGTCAACTTAAGAATCCCTCCAGAAAACATCGCTGTGTTTGCGCAGAACGACGCATACGGGGATGACGGTTTCAAAGGGGTCACGAAAGCGATGCGGGAACACGGGATTCAAGGCGATGATCTGATTCGAGTCGGCTATGAACGCAATCAGTTGGATATCGACGAAGCTGTTTCCACGATCTTGAGCGAACAAGCTAAAGTTCGGGCCATTGTGATGGTGCCAACATATAAAGTTGCAGCGGACTTCGTGAAAAGAATCAAAACGGAAATACCAGAGATGGTTTTTGGCGCTGTTTCGTTTGTCGGAAGTCAGGCACTCGCTGAGGCATTCAATGAAATTGGCCCTCAGTTTGGAGATGGAGTTCTTGTCACGCAAGTGGTCCCTCACTATCTCTCCAACGCCACCGGAGTCCGTCGCTACCGAGAAGACCTCAAGAAGTATTACCCGGAGTATGAGCCAGGGTTTGTTTCACTTGAAGGTTATATTGCTGCTGAATGTTTCGTTGAAGGACTTCGCGATGCAGGTCCGAACTTGAACACTGAATCGTTGATCGATGCGCTGCATTCGATTCGCGATTTAGATTTAGGCATCGGCCCCATCATTCAGTTTAGTCCTTCGAGACATCAGGCGTCTCATAAGGTGTGGGGAACGCAATTAAACGCGCAGGGAGAATTCGAAATCGTGGACCTTGAGTAGAAGCTGAGTCTGAATGCATTGTGATTTTGCGTAATTTGAGTTCAAGGATTTTCAAGGATGGCTTCCCGGTTGAAATATCGAAAACCTCGCCCGTTCAACTTTCTCTTACTTCTGCTTTTGGTCTGCTGGGTTGCCTACCGGCTTGGAGACTTTCAGCAGAACGAGATTCCACCTGCCAGCGACCAGCAGGCAGCACGCGTACTGCGGGTCATCGATGGCGACACACTACTGATCGATGGTGATCGACGGGTTCGTTTAATTGGCGTCGATACTCCAGAAACGAAACACCCCAAACTTCCACCACAACCGTTCGGCGATGAAGCGACTCAATTCACGGTCGATATGGTTGAAGGGAGAACTGTGCAACTTGTTTTCGACAAAGAACGATATGATAGATATCAGCGAATCCTGGCATTCGTATTTGTTGATGACAGGTTTCTGAATGAAGAACTCGTCGCTGCCGGTCTTGCAACAGCTGAGCCACGATATCGATATCGTGATGACTTCAAAAAACGATTTATCGAAGCAGAGAAAATCGCCAAAGAAAAACGCCTCGGAATCTGGTCACTGGAACCGTAAAGCGGACCCGTGAATTCTTCTCTCCGTCAAGAAACTGGTCTTCCTGAGAAGGCTTTGAACTTCACGAGGCAGAATGCATCGATGATCTCTTGAAAGCATTTTTGTGTGTGGAGGCAGTAAGCCAGTGCGAATTGCTTGCTAGAGAATCTTTCGAATTGGTTTGCAGGTTCTGCCTCGTGTCAAATAGCATTTTTCCTAGAGAAATGAGTTCTTCACGGACACACGGTAGAGCAAACTGCTCAAGTTGGCAAAACCGTAAAATGTAAAAGTTTCAGGATTCATGTTCCCGGTGAGGGGATTTTTTGATACTAAGTACCTGTCCAGAAGCCTTTGCAACGAAGAGGTCTCTTCATTATTGAGATACCAGATGCAGGTTTTCGGATCAATTTGAGAGTAAATTTCATATCAGTAATTCACGCTCTGCCTCGTGGTGAACAGTAATTTCACTGTTGAAAAGCGTTCTTCACAGGCAGAAAGATAGAGCGGATTGCTCTAGAGCGTTTAGCAGGGATGATCCTGGTTCTGAAGTGTGCAAATTGAATTTGTGTCTCTATCAGAAATCAGCAGACAACCTGTTGCGAATAATATTCCTCGACTCGACAGGGAAGGAGTCTTCGTGTCGAAACCAGATCATATCCCCAGCCCCAGGCATCTCTTCCCGGAAGCTGCTGCCTGGGTTATCTCAGGCAAACGTGGCATCCTGCGGGGCCGTTGGCTGCTGAAGCAAGAACGTGACTGGTTTCCAGCCTGGTCGATTGGATCGATCGCGGGCGTTTGTGGAGTGATGCTTGCGGCGTTACTCTTTTTCTTTGAAGCTCCAAAGTTGGCAGCTTCGCCGACCGAACGGGAAGAGGTCTCCCTGGCGACTCAGTCGTTACTCACAATGGCTGATCCAGAACCGGTTCTTCCAACATCCGCACCCCCTTTTGTTGTTGGTGAATTTCCAATACAGAGTCGTACCTCGAATCTTTCTGGATCAGAACTGGTACGGACCGAGCTTCCGTATGTTTGGGATCAGGTCGAAATGGCCAATCTCGAGTCACGTCCAATCCGGCACCGAGACCCCTTCGTAAAAGACTCCTGGACAACGACCGCGCGAAATCAATTTTTCGCCAGCAACTTCACCCCATACTTCGTGCAAGGGGCAACGGTTCCTGTTACGCCGACTTACGTCACCAGTTCCGGTGCTCGAACAGAATTTGATGGAGTCGAGGCGACTCGCTCGCAAGCAGTGCTGGTCGAAAAACAAGCTGTAGGACATACGACCACCGGTCAGTCATATTCCTATGAAATCTACGTCACCAATCGTTCAAACGATCCGATTGATGAAGTCGTTTTACGTGAACAGATCTCAGCGATTCATCGAGTCACGGAAGTTTCACCACCAGCAGCTGTGCGAGGGGATGAACTGGTCTGGTCACTCGGAAAATTAACCGGGAAAGAACGGAAAATTCTGAAGGTGACTCTTATTCCAGACTCGGTAAAGCAAATTGAGACTCAGACGACAGTCAGTAATAAATCCAGAGTCGGCGGGAATGCGAATGTCAATGCACCGGTCATCGAAGAGCCAGCTCTATTGCCACTTGAGCCGGAAGAACCGGTCCTTCCACAAATCGATGAGCCACCACCGAAACGTGTCCCTGCTCCAAGTCCAATTTCTGAACTCCCGAAACCATTTCCTGAACTTAAGCTGGCAGTAACGCCTGTCGGAATCGTCAAGCAGGGTGAAACACTCTCGTTAACGTTCACTATCTCTAATGTCGGAACTGCGGCAGCTGAGAATGTTTCGTTGCGGGTCAATCTCTCAGAGAACTTCCGCCATAAATTTGGGGAGCACATCGAGCACACAATTACACGGCTGGAGCCGGGACAAAGTCGACGGGCCTTGCTGCAGGCTCGGGCGCTGGAATCTGGACAGGGAAAACTTTCAGCATCTCTGGAAATGCAGGGGACTGAAGAGGGAAGCCAAGACCTCGATATTCAGGTTGAGCCGATCTCGAAGTCGATCTCCAGTCGCCGTAGCGTCGCACCGGTTGTTGAATGCAAGCGTCCCGAAACTCTTGATCTCGATGAAGATCAAGTCCCCGAGAGCATTGCAACGAACTTAGTCCAATGGCGTAAATCGGAATCGTTCTAGAGCATCTTTCGGATTGGTTTGCAGGTTCTGCCTCGTGGCGAACAGCATTTTTACTAGAGAAATGCGTTCTTCACGGGCACACGGTAGAGCAAACTGCTCTAGGATTCTACGGACATTCAAACGATATCAGCGACAACGGCTGTCAGAGCCCGAATGGAGTAACGTCTCTTAAGGATCGGTCAAATTCGGTGCCCAGACTCCCTGTTTAACGGGAGGAATCTCACCCGATTCGGGGAACGATCCGATGATCGCTTCGTTGAGCTTCTTCGAGAGATCGGTGACGATCTCACCCAGGTGAGCGTTCTTGGCGAGATTGTTTTGTTCGAGCGGATCCTTCGTGTGGTCGTAGAGCTCACGACCATCCTGCCCGTTGTTCCATTCGGTGTATCGCCAACGTGGGGTTCGAATACTGTACCCGAATCTCTGCTGATTCCGTCCGCCTCGCATCACCTGAGTCACGGCCCATCCGCGCCCCTCTTTGGTGGTGTCGTTCAAGATTGGAGTCAGGTCCTGTCCCTGAAGATTCTCTGGAGTCGGGACGTTGCACATGTTGGCGAGGGTTGGGTACAAGTCGATCAGTCCGACAGGTGTTCTTGCGACCTTCCCAGCTTCTTTTACGCCGGGACCGGCGATGATTAGCGGAACCCGTGCACTTTCTTCGAACAGGCTCATCTTCTGCCACAGTCCATGTTCCCCAAGGTGGTATCCATGATCACTCGTGAAAACCACAATCGTGTTCTCCGCCAGACCAAGTTCTTCGAGTTTGTCGAGAACACGCCCGACCTGGGCATCCATAAACGAGACGCTGGCAAAGTATGCTTGAATCGCTTGTTGGCGTAGGTCGTCGTTAAGTAAATCGTGCTCTTTCTTGTGGGAGCCGAGTGCATCAGGCGGGAGGTCTTTGACGCTCTCTTCGACTCCTTCCACAAGTGGCATCTCCTTGACCGGGTATCCTTTGAAGTACGGCTTGGGAGCGACATACGGAGTGTGTGGGCGGAAGAACCCCAGGGCCATGAAAAAGGGTCGGTCCTTGTCTCTCGCACAGCGTTCAAGTACCCATTCTGCATCAGAGGCCAGCATGCCATCGGTGTGAAGTTTGTCACCACGCGGAGAGGCGTACCAGCTGAGCGTGCCACCGAAGCTGTTCTTCTTCAATGAGAAAATGTCTGGCTCTTCAAGGAGGCGATCACAGCCCGCCGGATTCAATTCCAATTCCCATGAACCGGGGTCATCGTGCCCATTCGTTCCGACAGATTTCGGAACATTATAATGATACAACTTCCCGATTCGGGCAGCGAAGTATCCTTGCATTCGAAACGCATGCGAAAGACTTTGGTGAGATGGAATTGTTTGGCGGAAAATCTGGCTGTTGCGATGAATCCCGGTGCTGTTCGGATACAACCCACAAAGCATGGAGTTTCGACTCGGACCACAGAGCGGGTACTGGCAGTAAGCCCGGTCAAAAAGAACTCCACGTTCTGCAATTCGATCAATGTTCGGTGATGTCACTTGCGGATGGCCGTAGCACCCCAATGATGTATTGAGATCGTCCGAAATGATGAACAAGACGTTTGGTCGCTTTTCCGCAGCGTGCAGTTGCGGAACGAAATTCTCAAGAGAGAGAGTCGACATCAACAAAAAGGAACTGGCGTAAAGTCCCAGCAGTTTTCGAACGCTCATTAAGACGGCTTTCGCTCTAAGGATTCGACGAGATTCGTTTTGCAGAAGCTTCGTTTTATGATTTCGCTCTCGTTTTTGCCACTCACTCGATGCAATTTCAATGGCTGCCGCGACCGTGAAAATCGCATTGCCGATGCTCTCGACGTGGTCCGAAAAGCTGAATTTCACCTCGTCAAGACTGAGGTTGCCGATCTTTACCAGACTCAACGATCCTTTCTGTGCGTCAAGTTTCATGCCTGAACAAGGATGGAGAGAACGTCCTGAAGAAGTCGGGAAGTGATGGGGCTTGTTGATCGGGGAACTACGTATTCCATGAGTTTTGTCGTACTCGGTGACTGACTCACTCTTCTGCTGAACACAGCTGGCACAGCCCGGAATTCCTGATTTTGACTCACTTACCCGGGTCGCTTCGTCCAGGGAGAGGGTTGCCATGGGGCATAAAACTCAGGGCGTCTCTCGCTGAATTGTTGAGTCTAGACACTTCGACCAGCCTGGAACATCTATTGTTAATTTGCCTAAGGAGGCATCGATCGGTGTTGATGTTTTAATTTTTTATTTTTTCAGAACTTTTTGAAAGAGGCGTGGTTTAGTAAGGGTACTGAATTTTGTTCCTTTTTCTAGAAGCTTGGAGGTCTCGGAAGCGTTGAGTTAAAGACTGCTAACAGGCAGGTCAAAAGACATGGTTGCTTTTAAGTGGAATTAATTTCGGGTCCTCTCCCGTGACTGATGGGACAGGTTTTGTACCTCTTTTTCTGAAAGTGCTAATATGGCTCAGCGCCACTCATTTCGTCGGGGCTTTACGCTGATTGAGCTTTTGGTGGTCATCGCCATCATTGCGATTCTTGTTGCTTTACTGCTGCCTGCTGTTCAACAGGCTCGCGAGGCTGCCCGGCGGACGCAATGTAAGAACAATTTGAAACAGCTGGGGCTTGCGCTCCACAATTACCACGATGTGTACAATCAATTTCCTCCTGGACAAGTTTTCTCAGGAGATCCGACGCTCGCGAATCAAACAGCTGATCGGCAGACATTCTCACTGAACCATACCGGTTTTACGATGTTGCTGCCGTACATTGATCAGGGACCGCTTTACAATCTATGGGATCCAAATATTGCTTCTGGGCCTGCACTCAGAGCGGGAAGTGCTCCTGTTTGGGGGGATCCAACACTCAATCATCAAGTGACTCAGCAACGGATACCAGCGTTTCTTTGCCCATCGGACAGTAATCAAGGACCAGCTCCAAACGTTGCAACTGGAGAGTACGCTTCAACTCAAGGAGCTCTTACCAGTTACGTCTTTAATGCTGGCTACAGTGGGGAGGAATACCGGACATACTCGATCTACAAGAGCAGTACGGTCGTCATGCCAACCGGAAAGACGGTCCGGCGAATCGGAGCCTTTGGAAATAATGGATCTGCAAGAATGGCTGATTTCACCGATGGAACATCCAATTCAATTGCAATGGGTGAAGTAATTCTCGACAAATCCAGTACAAGCTACCTGCCACTCTGGGGGCAAGGTCGACACGTTGGGACTTACGGGCGCGTCATTCCGGATCCAACTCCCGGACACGTCAATAACTGTCGCTACCGAATTAACGCCCACTTCGATTGTGATGCAGCCAATGTCGGAAAGCCATACGCCTGGACCTACTCCAGTTCGCATGTGGGTGGGGGACAGTTTCTGCTCGCAGATGGAAGTATCCGCTTCCTGAGCGAGAACATCGACTGGCCAACTTTCGTATATCTGAATTTCATTAAAGACGGAGAAGTCATCGGCGAATTCTAATCGTTTGAGTCCTTGTCCTGAATTTAATACCTGCCTGGAGGGTTTTAGAACACTCTAGGCAGGGTTCATTTTTCACACTGGTTGTGTTTTAAGGATCTGTTGTTGTGTTAAATTTTTTCAGATTATTTCAAGCAGCCGTATTGGTTTCTATCTTATTTGTCTCTGGGTGTGGTGGTTATGATCCGCCTAAAAACCCTGGTGAGGGTGATGATGCTCCGGTGATGCAGGATGTCCCGGACGCAAAACCGTAACTTGTTGAGTCGAGCCACCCTGAAAGCCACTTTTGGCAGGGTGGCTCGCTATTTTTGATTGATTAAGTCGGGTGCCGTCTCGTGAATTCGAGGGATTCCTCACGTGGAAAACACTCTTCACGGACATAAGTCACGGACTGAAGAAACACAAAGCTGTTTCAACAGTGTTTCAGCCGGGATATCTCTGAGAGCAGTTTGAATTTTGAGCCTGCCGTGATAGTTCCTGGGAAGGTCACATTCAAAATTCGCAGTGATCATTCTCTCAATCCGCCTGATCCGCGTTCAGGCAGACTCACATTCAAGTTTTTACACCACGAGGTCCGGCGGACACACGGTCTTCGGTGAAGGGCAAAATCTCTTTTCCGTAGATGATTGACGAATTCATTGTGTCCCTTATGATCACCATATCGGCTTGGGTGCTTGGGAGCGTGTTGCTTTCAAGAGAATAGGGAAGACGGTGTGATTCCGTCGCGGTCCCGCCGCTGTAACCGAGGACGAACGTCGCGTTCACCACTGTGAATCAGCACTGTGAATCAGGCACTGCGAAGATCCACTTCATTGAGTGCTCACGGGAAGGTGCGACAAGTAGGAAGATCCGGAAGCCAGAAGACCTGCCCAGATGTCGACAGATTTTCAGTCCCTTCGTGGAATAGGTCTCACTGAGAGCCAGTGAGTGGGGAGAATGTCTACGGCTGCGCACTCTGCGTTTTCTGTATTCAAACTTCCTGACTCAAGTGCTTTCACACTTTTGAGTCCTCTTCTCCAAAGTTGCTGAAATTAATGCGATACCGTTTCTGCGTAGACTTTCTACGGTGATGGTGTCGTCACGACAACGGAGATTTGTCATGTTCCTCTTGCGGCGTCCTCGCTCTCAGCGAGGTTTTACTCTCATCGAATTGCTGGTTGTGATTGCGATCATTGCAATTTTGGTTGCGCTACTTCTTCCAGCCGTCCAACAAGCCCGTGCAGCTGCCCGCCGTGCTCAATGTAAATCACGGTTGAAGCAAATCGTTTTAGCGATGCACAACTATGCAGATGTCCATTACGAAATGATGATGCCGTTCGTCATCGAAGACACCGAACGTTTGAATTATCTCAAAACCTTTAGTGGGAATCAGGGGACTGCTCAGTTCTGGTTCGGGACAGTCGACTACGATGAACCGAACATTGAAGACCAGTTAGACTACACCAACGGCCCGCTCGCACCGTATATGGAAACAAATTACACGGTGTTTCAATGTCCAGATTTTGGTCCATCTCAAATGGACAACATTCGCTTCGGAAAGCCAGCATCGGGGTTTGCCTTCAACGGATACGAGCTTTCTAGATCATCAGGAGTCGATTGGCTGCCACCGACCTGGGCTGCTGTCGACAATCCTAAACCAGCGACTCGTCGCTTCCGGGATGTTGCTCAAATGACTGAGACGATTGCCTTCGCGGATAGTGCTCAGGTGAGAACGGTCTCTTTTTCACCTCCCACTTTCAGCTTCGAAGAGAACTGGATTCTTGACGCTCCTGATCGCAACTTTCCAAACGTTCACTTCCGCCACAACGATTCTGCAAATGTTGCGTTTCTCGATGGGCATGTGAAGTCGTTTGGTCGCAATTTCTCCATTCAGGTTCCCGGACCGAATTTTGTTTCACAAGAACAGGCCGATCTTATGGATGAACACCGACTCGGATACGTGACCGACGGTGACCCGGACAATCTCGGCAAATTCTATGATCGCGAATAATCGTTGATTCAGTTCCTTATGCAGAATGAGCAAACAATCAGGAGTTGGCAATGATTCGCAAATTTCTATTCATCCTCTGTCTCGCCCCGCTAGTCGGTTGCGGTTCCGAGGATTCGACAGCCACTGAAAATGTTCTTTGGAGAGTCGCCTACGATCAGAAGTCGAAACAGGCTTACCTGATCGAAACTTCGGTTCAATTGCCTGTTTCAAACCCAGAGAATCCGAGGTCTCAGTTGCAACCGGCACTCTACTGTGCCAGTTGTCAAAAGTGGTATCCCGCACCTCCGCTGGAACAACTCAATCGGACTCCCGGAGCGGGCAAATGCCCAAAGGATTCAGGGCCGCTCACAGTTGACGGTCCACTGCCTGAGCAGAAATTAAGCTTCCGATCAGAGGCGAGCGAATGAGTATTCCGGTCGTCTTATCATGGAGTGGTGGTAAGGACTGTGCGCTTGCGCTGGATCGCCTTCTTTCAGAGGATCGTTATGAAGTCGTCTCGTTGTTGACGACGTTCACACGTGAGTACGAGCGAGTTTCGATGCACGGAGTCCGACGTGAACTGATTCTCGAACAGGCGAGGGCCATCGGGCTTCCGCTGTCTGAATCATGGATCGAAAAAGGAGCCTGCAACGCCGACTATGAAGCAGCAATGTCCGCTTCTCTTGAACAATTCAAACTCACAGGAGTCGAGACGATCGCCTTCGGAGATTTGTACGTCGAAGAAATCCGGGCATACCGTGACCAACTTGTTCAGCGAGTGGGCATGCAATCTCTTTACCCGATCTGGGGAGAGGAGACGACTGCGCTCGCTGAGCGGTTTGTCGCGGGTGGGTTCAACGCGATAACTTGTTGTGTCGACACCAAGCAGATTCCAGAATCGTTTTGTGGTCGAGAATTGGATTCTGCATTTTTTGAGACTCTTCCCGATTCAGCGGATCGCTGTGGCGAAAATGGAGAGTTTCATTCATTTGTTTACAACTGTCCTCAAATGAGTTCACAGATCGAAGTCTGTGTCGGAGAGACTCAGCGAGACGGGCAATTTGTTTTTTCAGATCTCACACTTGCAACAGCAAGCATTCACTTTCAACAGGATGCAATTACATGAACGTTCCTCAACAGAACAAGAACACAGAAGTTCCACGTTGGAAATTCGTCGCATTCATTTTTGGATACACGATTCTACTCAAGCTTCTTCCTTATGTGCTTTACAACATGGGAATGGATGTTGAGAAGGATTTCGCAATCTACCCCTGGGCGTTCTCGCCCATCTTTGCACTTGGGGTTTTTGGGGGAGCGATGTATCGCTCCAAGATGAATGCACTCTGGTTGCCAGTCGCAGCGATTTTCGTCGGCGACATTGGTGTTGGACTCATTTCCGGTCATCCTGAATGGGCATTCTACTCTGACCAACCCGTTGTCTATGCAGCGTTTGCGTTGTGTGCGGTTCTTGGATATGCACTTCGCGAAAATCGTTCATGGGGACGCATCGCCGGGGCAGGAGTTGGAAGCTGTCTTGCTTTCTTCCTGATTACCAACTTTGCAACATGGGTCGGATCGACGATTTATCCCCCCACTACTGAAGGCTTGATTGCCTGTTACGTTGCTGGTCTTCCATTCTTGAAGAATTCTCTGATTGCAACGACTGTTTTTGGTGGACTGCTCTTCAGTCCAGTTGCGATTCGTCAAACCAGCACACAGGAAGTTCAACCGGAGTTGATCCCGGCGACTTCAGGAAACTGATTTTTCTCGAGAGCCCATTTGAAGATGATCGCGTTCAGCCTTGTGGCGGACAGCCAATTTACTGGTGAAACGCGATCTACAGGCTTCAAGTATGCGACGAAATGTTGAATTTTTTTTGTGCAGTTTACTTCGAGATGTTTCATGCAACATCGTGTGATTAGTTTGATTGCCAGTGCGACAGAGATCGTTGCAGCACTGGGGTATGAAGATGCACTTGTGGGGAGATCTCACGAGTGCGACTTTCCTCCGAGTGTTGACCGGCTGCCGGTTTGTTCGGAGCCACGAATTGACGTTAGCGGGACGAGCCTGGAAATTGACATTGCTGTCAAAAACGCAGTCCAGGAAGTCCTCTCGGTCTATTCCGTCTTTAAAGATGAGCTGGAACGCCTGCAGCCGACTCTGATTGTCACACAAACGCAATGTGAAGTTTGTGCTGTCAACTTAAAGGATGTCGAAGCTGCGGTCTGCGAACTGGTCAACTCGAATCCTCAGATTGTCTCCTGCGAACCGATGGCACTCCCGGATGTCTGGGTCGATATTAAAAACGTCGCGATTGCTTTAGGCGATCCCGCGGCAGCTGACCGGCTCAATCACGAGCTTCAGCAGCGTCTGGAAGCCATTCGAAGTGAGTTCGGAAAGACTGAGAAGCCGCCGACGATTGCCTGCATCGAATGGCTCGAACCGATCATGATCGCGGGGAACTGGGTGCCGGAGTTAGTCAGAATAGCTGGTGGTCATGCTGTAATGGCAGAGGATGGGAAGCATTCTCCGTATCAGTCCTGGGATGATCTTGTCGAAATCGATCCCGATGTGATTGCGATCATGCCTTGCGGATTTGATATCGCGCGCACGGTGAAAGAGATAAACCTGCTGACAGATCATCCACGTTGGAACGAACTCTCAGCTGTCAAAAATGGACGTGTTTATCTCACCGATGGTAATCAGTACTTCAATCGCCCCGGTCCACGTGTCGTGGAATCAGCAGAAATTCTCGTTGAACTGTTACATCAGAACGTCGAGCCGAAACACCACGGAACTGGCTGGATTCGAATCGACGAAATAGATTGAGACGAGTCGTCACGCGGACCGTAGTCCGGGACCATTGTCCCGGACAAACCTGAAGCAGACTTCTCGAGACAAATCTCAATTCAGAGTCAAACGGGCATTACGCAGTCGCAGCGTTTTGGGTGGCGAGTTTTCCGATTTCGACTGGTGATCGCAGCAGTTCTTCAATGCTCGCATCTTGGTCGTAAGCGTGCCGCAGGAATGATTCGTTGGACGTGTTTTCCAATAACCGGCGAACCAGATAAGACATTCCCGGTAGCAGTTCGCCAAACGGAGCGTAGACCCGCACGCGGTATCCAAGCTCACTGAAGAGTTGTTGTTGTTCCTCAGCCATGCCGTAGAGCATTTGAATTTCCCAGGCATTTCGTGGGACTTTCAATTCCTCAGCCCACGCCATGGCACTCGCGAGGGACCGCAAATTGTGTGAAGCAATCGCCGGTTGCAAGTGCTCGTAGTTCTTCAGCAAGAATTGTGTTTGTTCCTCGAAGTTGGCATCGGACTCCCATTTCTGAGTGTAAACGGGACACTTCCAACCACGATACTCGGCTTTGATCGTCTCGTAATCCCAGTAGGCTCCCTTCACAAGTCGGACCCCAATCGGAGTTTTTCGTTTCTTCGCCCACTTAAGCAGGTCTTCCAGGTCTTCACGTGCATCGGGCAGGTACGCCTGAATCACAATTCCACAATCCGGCCAATCTCGGAATTCTTTCTCCATGCAAATTTCTTTGAAAATTTGCAGCGTCAAATTTTTGTACTCGTAATGTTCCATGTCGATGTGAACATAAGCGTCGAGCTTTCGCGCTAACCGAAAAATTGGACGAAGCTGTTCTTTGACGCGCTCCGAAGTACCTTCAGCGTCGATCGGTTTGAAATGGCTGACAAGTGCAGAGAGTTTCAATGAAACCTGACACCTGGGAATCCAACCGGTCTGATCACGATCGAGAAGAGAATCTTCTGGCCAGCTATTCACTTGCGGGGCGAGTTGTTCAATGAGGTCCAGATACGCTTGCTGGTATTTTTCCGCCTCCGGCTCGCTGATCACCGCTTCACCGAGTAAGTCCAAAGTAAACGCGACTCCCTTGGAACGGAGCTTGTGGACACTTCGGAAGACTTCTTGAGGCTTGGTTCCGGCGATGAACCGCTCCGCCATTTTTCGGGCGTTGGTCCGCGCATTTACTGCTAGCGCCTTTCCCAGAATGGTATCGGGCTGTGCGACATTCAATCCTAAACGAACCGTCGCTGGAAGATGTGAGCGGACTTCATCAAAGTATTCTTGCAAGTGAGTCGTTACCGTTGTGCTTGCCTTGAGCATTGGGAGCACATCAACAAAGCGAAACATTTGCACTTTGACAGACTCGTCTTGCATAGCCCATTCAAGAATGTGGTCCAACCACCAGCGACGTTCAAAAACGGTCGGCTTCCGTCGATCCAAATGTTCCCATAAGTCACGACCGATTCGCTGCGTTTCTTGCTCGACCCGCAGGCTGGCTGATGACTTTTGACTCCGTTTTTTCATGGACTTACAATCTGACTTCAGTAATTGGAGGACTTATTCGACACCGATTTTGTGTCATCTTGAGACGTAAAGCTCAACGTTTCTATTAAGAGCTAGAGCATTTTCAATGCTTGTCGTACCCGTACGTTCACTTTCATGACTTCACAGGCTGTCCGTGTCGGACGCGCTTCACCAGTAAAATTGCTGTTTGTCACGAGACATGTCACGTACTTCAGTTCTAAAATGCGATAGCACGAGACTCTGGTCCCGTGCTATGTGTGGAGAGTGGATTTCAATCTATTCTTCCTGAAGCCGATAGAGTTGCTCGCCAGCTTTACGGACAAGCAGAACTCCCTCATCTTCGCGGTTGGCGTAGTCTTCAATGTTGATTGTAGCGGGATCTCGATAACCAAGATTGATGCTCTCGCAAACTTCTTTGGGAACCTGTGACGCCAACGTCACCTGCACGCGACATTTTTCAACGCCGTTTTCATAAGTTCCAGTTCCGCGAACATGCGTTGAGTGAGCAACGACTCCCCATGGGTAATCTTTGAACTTGTCCCATTGCTCAGTGAAATAGTCTTTGCAATGATAGCCAATCTTGTGGATCGTCTCACCATGCGTGACGGAAATGCTCTTTAGATGTGGAGCATAGATAATGAGTTCACCACCGTCAGCGACGACCGGTTCAAGCTTGTACATGCATTTTCCGGCTGTCCAAAGTTCATCATACATCGTAGGTGAACAAGACAGGACCGTGTGAAACGGCTTCTCCATCCGCTTTATGTGAGTCTGCCCCGAAACATCCGCTGCTGCGTTCCAAGCATCTTCAGGCGTTCCATAAAACAGACCATGCAGGCTGGTTGTTCCATCAGAGGAGACGACAAAGGTAATTGCTTTTCTCTCCACCGGGATGCTCTGGGCAGAGAGGTCAACAACCTCGCGAACTGGCGTCCCTTTGACGCCAATAATGCCTACGTTTGTGATCAAAGCACCGAGCCAGTGGAAGAAGTTCAGAAGCAGCGGTCCGGAAATGCCGGGGAAAAAGTACTTGTTACCGCCGGAGAATCCGACCACTTCATGTGGAAAGACTGGCCCCATCACGAGCAGCAGATCATAGTCGTGAATTCGCTTATTGATCTGGATGGGAACTTCCTGCGAGAGCAACCCGCCTGAGATACGCTCGGTGTCAGCCTTCGTCAGAATTCCGATGGTGTCCAAAGCATCAGGGTTGTCCCATTCGTGATTGATTAACTCCACGTTCGCGTATTTCGTATTGCGTTCTTCCGGTTGAATTCCGAGCAGTTGACACATCAACTCCTCAGAAATCCCCGGGTGAGTCCCCAATGCAAAGATCACATCGATTTTTTCTACGACGGCGTTCAGTTGCTGGAAAAGTGAATCAAACAGCAATGGCATTGGTGCCGTTCGGGTTTGATCCGGAACAATCAGCAGAACTTTCTTGCCTTCAAAATCACTTTGTGGAATTTGACTGGCGAACCAATTTCTGACTTCCTCTTCAGACATCACCGGTTGTTGCGTCATCGTCATTGTCTCTGCGAAAGCTTCTGGAAGCTCGTGATTTCATCCCAGCGGAGAATCCCGCTGAATCAACGAGTTGATGTCAATTCTCAAATATTCATCTCAAAATCACAATTCCGGACGATAGAGTTCCAGAGAGATTGCATCAACACTGAAGCCGAAATCGAAAATCTGTTTCTTGAAGATTGCTGAATCAACTCCGACTGATGCACCGTGAACTGATGCACCGTGAAATGTGCAACACTCTAAAAGTCAGTGCGGCTGAGTCTGTTCTGTCGAGCTTGGAGGCTCAGGTGGCTTGAGCCAGGTGGAACTTAAATTCGGTGACCGTTCTCGTGTCAGATCGGCGGAAATTGAACCCGTCGTCATTTGCGAACTATGTCGGAGTTAGCCAGCATCTTCTGAACCGTATTCTACCAACGTTCGCCTGACCTGTCTTGTGATGACAGATGGATGATTGTTGATTTGTCTGGCGGTGTTACAGTTCCTTGTCTGCGGTTATGTCAGTCGTTTCGACAGTCGTGATGGAAAGGAAGTGCCGTTCGTGCGACAATGAGCCCAGTATCGGCGATACCAGTATCGACAAGCAGGAAAGGATGAACTCATATGACGATTTCACGACGCCAGTTTTGTGCCGCCCTCGGAGCTGCTGGGCTTACGACAGCCGCGCTCCCCACGTTCGCATCAGACAAGAAAATACAACCTCTTCGAGTGATTGCCTACAACGTTTACGCCTGCACAGGCTGGCCGAAGGATCGACTGTTGGCGAAGAGTGCGGTCAAGAAAGGCCAGATGGCAAGACGGCTGGCCATGGAGTTGGCTTTGTATGAACCGGACATTATCAATTTCTCAGAATCGCCAAGTGAAGCGGTTGCCAAAGAAGTGGCAGAGCATCTGGGGATGAACCATGTTCGCTTCCCCAGCGGAGGGAACTGGCCGGGAACATTGCTCAGCCGTTTCGAAATCACCGATTCAGAGAATGTTCCACTCGGTCACGAGCGCCCGAAAGACCTGTTCACTCGACACTGGGGACGTGGGACGGTCAAGTTGCCGAATGGCGAATCCCTGATTGTCCACTCCGCTCATCTTTATCCAACACCCGACCCATCTGTCCGGTTGAAGGAAGTCAAGGCGATGCTGGTGTCAATGAAAAAGGATCTTGATGCTGGTCGGTCGATGCTTTTGATTGGTGACCTCAACCATAATCCGGAGACTGAGGAGTATAAACTTTGGATGGACGCCGGATGGATCGATACCTTTGCCAAAGTCGGTGAAGGTGAAGGTCTGACCATCAGAGCGGACGATCCAAAACACCGCATTGATTACGTGTTGGCGACCGGTCCCATTGCAAACCAGATCCTCGAATCAAGGCCGCTATTCGAAGGAGCTTTCCGTCTGAACATTGCAGATGAAAATTCATTTGCTCTGAGCGACCACCTTCCACAGTTGGCGGTCTTCGGCCAGAGCGATTAGTTTCAGATGTTTTCGAAGCGGTTCTAATTTCCCCACATGAACTGATGATGCGATGAAAACACTACTCCCTGCATTTTCCGTATTGCTCGGAATTGTCCCTTCTCTCTGTTTTCCTGGATTTGGATCAGCGGAGGAGATTGTGGTCCGCCCACAATCAAAAGCGGGCCCACTGGATAACCCGCTCAAGGGCTGGGCTCCCTACACTGACGCAGGTAAAATTCATCAGCCTTATTCCATGGTGTTTCAATACATCTCCTGGCGTGAACTCGAACCTGTTCAAGGAGATTTTCGCTTTGATGAATGGGAGAAGGCTTGGGAAGTCGAGAGAGCAAATGGCAAGCACATCATTTTTCGAGTATATGTCGATTACCCTTCATTGCCATCCGGCCTCCCCGATTGGCTGCGCAAAGCGGGTGTGAAAGAGACTGCTTATGAAGAGCATGGAGGTGGGATGTCGCCTGACTATAATAACCCACTTATGATTTCGGCCATGGAGCGGCTGATTGAAGCTCTCGGGAAGCGATACAACAAGCATCCACGCGTCGCTTTCATTCAGTTAGGTTTGCTCGGTTTCTGGGGCGAATGGCATACATGGCCACGAGATGAACTGTATGCCACACCCGAGACGGAACGTCGAATCATTGACGCCTATCGGAAATCGTTTCCTGATAAGTCCCTGATGGTTCGCTATGCCAGAGGGTATGCTGGGCAGCAGGATTGGATTGGATTTCATGACGACATGTTTCCACAAGACACCGACAACGGGAAAGACTGGAGTTTTCTCTCGGGCTTGAGGAAGACGAAGCGAACCGAAAATTGGCGAGTTGCAGTGGTCGGCGGCGAGATGGTCCCAAACAAAGCTCGGCAATGGCTCGGGAAGGACTATGAGACAACTCTGACAATGTTGGATCGGTCTCACTTTTCATGGGTTGGTCCATACTGCCCTGCATTGGAGAAATCGAATGACGAAGAGTTTTTCAAGCGAAGCGAAGAACTGGTCCGGAAGATGGGCTACGAATTCCAGATTACTGAGGCCGTTCATCCTGCTGAGGTGATCTCAAAGCAGTCGAACAGGTTTTCTCTGAAAGGCAGAAATGTTGGGAACGCTCCGTTTTACTACCCATGGCAGTTCGAATGGGCTTTGCTCGATTCGTCAGACAAGGTCGTCAAGATTTGCGAAACAGAATGGGATATCCGGAAGTGGTTACCCGGCGATTTTTCTGAGGAGACGAAAATTACGTTCCAAGTTCCAGCTGGGACATATCGACTGGGAGTCGGAATCCGCGATCCATGGCAAGATCGACCAGCCATCCGTTTCGCCAACGACTTGCCGGTGGTTGACGGATGGACGATCGTTTCGAAGCTAAAAGTTACCGAGTAGTTTGTGAATTTCTTTAAGACTCATCCGTGAGTTGCTTGAACGCATTGAGGAATTTCTCCGGATGCTGTGCGCCGGACAATCCTAGTTTCTGGTTAAGAATGAAGAACGGAACGCTCGCAACTTGATACTGCTGTGACATTTCAGCAGCCTGCGCAATCATGTCCATCCCTTCTTCGCTATCCAACATGGTTTCCGCAGCTTCTCGTTCCAGACCAGCGGCGGCAACGATGTTGATGATCGTCTGGCGATCGCCGATCTCCTGACCTTCGCTGAAGTATGCTCGGAATAAAGCTTCGACAACTGCATCTTGATAGCCATGCTGATCGGCAAGCCAGATGAGCCGGTGGGCGTCGACAGTATTTGGTGTTCGCTCAATCTTGTCGAAGTCGAAACGAATCCCTTCAGCTTCGCCAGCACTGGTGACTGTGGCGTCCAGCTTGACTGAACGTTCCCAGCTTCCAAATTTTTGAGTTCGATAATCTTTACGGCTGATCCCTTCCTTTGGCATCGTGGGATTGAGTTGAAAGGGATGCCATCGAACCTGAACTTCATGCTCGGTACTTAAAGCAGCAATCGCCGTTTCAAGTCGCCGTTTGCCGATGTAGCACCATGGGCAAATGACATCAGAGATTACGTCTACGAACAGTTTCATTTGGTCTCGCCAGAATTTTCCTGAAGGTCAAGTTGATTCGCTCGCCGACTTTTTGCTTCGTCTTGGGAACTTCATGTTTCCAGAATTGCTGCATTGTTCCAGCCATGATAATCAGTGTCCCGTGACCTGCAAGAAAG
Source organism: Thalassoglobus sp. (assembly GCF_048270125.1). Taxonomy (NCBI): domain Bacteria; kingdom Pseudomonadati; phylum Planctomycetota; class Planctomycetia; order Planctomycetales; family Planctomycetaceae; genus Thalassoglobus; species Thalassoglobus sp. The sequence continues at coordinate 42,424 of NZ_JBLWTN010000032.1, forward strand.
GTCTTTGTCGCTTTCGTTTCGTTATGCCTGATCCGAAACTTCCGTGTGGCTCCCAGAGAAAGTGAACCGATCACGTTCCCCATCTCCGGTTCATCGTCTGCATGCCAGCCCATGCTGTCGGCCCCAGTTCGATAACGGTTCAAAAGGCAGTAGTTATATTCGCCGCGAACCGTCTCGATTTTCTTTTTGATTTCCAGCAATTCATTCAGCCACGGGAGAGCAGTATTGTTCACGCCCGAATACCGATAAGTGACACCCGGGTCGCCGTATGAGGCAATCAACCTTGGCTGCATGTGGCCGAAGAGACCTGGTTTCTGCTCCCATGCATAATTGTCGCGCAACCGGGCGAAGTAATGATCTGCGACCTCGGCCGGCAGAAATGCGTCGTCATAGAGAAGTAACCCTCCCTCTCCAAGTTTGATTGTTTCCATGACAAAGCTTCAAAGAAATTTCGTGCATCCTGTGTCCGCGAAGACAAATGTTGGATGGAATCAGCAAATGCGTGTTTTGATTTTACATATCCGAATTCGCATTGAGAGTCATGGCTTGAAGTGCCTGGTCAATTTGTGAAGTGTTTCGCGCGCCGATCAGCATTGAGGTGATGTTGGGTTGCCTGAGAACCCAGGACAACGCGAGTTGCACATGGGAAAGTCCGGTCTCTTGGGCAGAGGCATCAAGTTCTTCAAGGACTCGAAAACCATGATCAGTGAAATAGATTGGCTGATGCCCCGGGATGACATCGAAGCGGGAGCCAGCTGGAATTGATTGGCCCGATCGATACTTGCCAGTCAAGAAACCAGCCCCAAGCGGGCTGTAGCTGAGCACACCGACATTCTCGCGAGCGCATAACGGTAGCAGGTCCGTCTCGATCTCTCGTTGGACCAGATTGTAAGGAGGTTGGACGGATGTCAGCCGAGAAAAGTTTGATTGATCACTTAACTTCAACGTCGCTGCCAGTTGGGCTGCATTATAATTACTGCAGCCGACGCATCGGACTTTGCCTTGGGCGACCAGTGCTGTCAAAGAGTCGAATGTTTCTTCCAGTGCCGTCGATTCATCCCATGAATGAGTTTGAAGTAGATCGATGCAGTCAGTTTGCAAACGCTTCAAACTTGATTCGGTGGACGAGATGATCCGTTCGCGAGTGAGCTTGCCCTTAATTTTTGTGGCAAGAACAATTTGGTCTCGTCGGGCTCGGCTCTTCAACCAATTTCCGACGACACGTTCCGACCCACCTTGTGCGTAGGCTTCGGCAGTATCGAAAAGTGTGATCCCATTTTCAAAAGCGTAATCCATGATCCGCAGCGACGTCTCTTCGTCGATTTCCCGACCAAATGTGACGCATCCCATTCCGATGGAACTCACTGAAATCTCAGAATGGCCGAGCGTTCGATACTGCATTTTTTCGGATTACTTTTTGGGGCCATAGCAAGCCCAATATTGGACTTTACTTCCTGCCGCGTGACGAGCAGTCTCTGAAGTCCTGAATCTGAACTTCGCGGGTATGACAAGCGTGGGAAATGAAAATGTTTTTAAAGCGGATGGTTTTGAAATGGAACCGGGACAGTGTTGATCGTCTTTTTAGTTCCTGTTTCTGCAGCTTCGTAAATCCCAAAGACTGTTCTCATTGTGTTTAAGGATTCTTGAGTTGTAATTGGAGGTGGAGTGTCGTTGGCGATGGCAGAGATCGCTCTTGCCACGATTGGAGAGTAGCCGCGAGATTTTTTGCCGACATCGAAGGTTTGAATCTGTTTCGCGTTTGGCCCTTTGTTTTCGTACCAGGTCATTTTCGGTTCCCCGGTGGAGTCAAGATTGATCCAGCCTTTTGATCCCCAGATGCGTATCTGAGTGTGGTAACCGGAATCCAGATAGTACCCCGAGTTGATTGTGCCGAGAGTGCCGTTGCTGAAACGTAGAATTGCCGCAGCGGAATCTTCAGCGGTAATCGGCTGACCTCCGACATTCGCGACGGCTCCGGTCGCTTCGGTAATTTCAGTTCCAGTCAGATACATTGCCAAATCAAGCCAGTGAATCCCCAGCCAGATCAGGTGTCCGCCACCTGCACGGGATTTGTCAGCGAGCCATGTTTTGTGGTAAGCGGGGCGAGTCAGACGAGTTTGATCGGCGACGATATGCATATCGATGCTGTAGATTTTGCCTATTCGACCTTTGCGAATCATTTGTCGAGCTTCGAGCGATTCCGGATTTGTGCGGTTGGCAAACGCCATCATCAGTTCCAGGTGTTTTGATTCTGCAAGAGTTGCGAGCTTCTCAAACTGATCGAGTGAAACGCACGCAGGTTTTTCCGAGAAGACGTTTGATCCGGAATTCAGTGCGGCTTCGATGACAGGTGGAGCATGATCGGCTCCTATTGAAACCAGGCAGAATTTCGGTGATTCCTTTTCCAGGAGTTCTGCGTAACTGGTGTAAGTCCGCGTCAACTTTTCGCCGAGCGTTTTTTTCGCGTCATCTTTCCAGCGACCACTGGGATCTGCCATGACAACTTCATCGCAATCTTTCGCATTCGCCAGGGCGGAATAATAGGCGCTCATATGAGGCCCGTCGGCGTGTGTCAAAAATGCCGCTTTCATGATGTCGTCCTTGGCTTCAGAGTCGAGTGTTCGTAAGGTCGCTGGAATTATAATGGATCTCTGCAATGACAGTCACTAACATTGACGATGTCATGGGCACAATTTTGATTTCGAAGAGTTGACCGGAGAAGTGGAATGCGAGAGACCTCAGATGGCCGACTTGAGAATTCTCTAACACGAAGAACTGCGATGCAGATCGGTGCCATCGGGGCATTTGGGTTAAGCTTGGAAAAATTACTCGCTTCCGATGATCAGGCTTCAATTAAAAAATCTTCCGGACAGTCTCCCAAGTCTTGCATTTTCATTCATCAGTATGGTGGTTTGTCTCAGCTTGATTCTTGGGACATGAAGCCCGCAGCGCCAAGTGAGATTCGTGGGCCGTATCAATCGATCGAGACGGCAACTCCGGGATTTCAGGTTTGTGAACTGATGCCGGAGCTTGCGAAGATCTCCGAGAAGTATGCCGTCATTCGTTCGATGACGCATCATATGTCTCAGCACGACAAAGCCAACTCCATGTTGCTTGCGGGTCGCAGTAAACCAGCTGAGGACGATCCATCGTTCGGAGCGATGGTCTCTAAACTTTCTCCTTCTCTCGAGTCCATCCCGGCACACGTCTGGTTGCAAAAGTATGGAGGAGGCTCTGCTCCTCCGGAACACACATATTTAACAGGTGGACACCTCGGCATGGCATACGCCCCGATGCTGATTGGTGAGAGTCATGATGACAATCCGGCATCGAATGACTTCCGTGTACGTGCATTCGATACAGATGAATCCGTCTCCTTGAAGCGGTTGGAAGAACGCTGGCAATTGTTGCAGACTTTGCAAAGCTTCCCTCAAAGCAAAACTTCATCAGCCTTCGAATCGCTGGATATCTATCAACAGCAATCATTCGATCTCTTACATAGCAGCGACGCCAAATCCGCGTTTGAAATCAATCAAGAAAAACCTGCCACGCGAGACCGTTATGGTCGGAATCCTCTTGGACAAAATTTATTGCTCGCTCGACGATTGATCGAATCAGGAGTCAGACTTGTGAATGTTGTGGCGTGGACGGGGTTAGCTGCTGGTGAAAAATTCGTAAGTCTTGAAACTTGGGACATGCACGGAAATGCAAATGTTGGCATCTTTGAAAATGGGTGGAATGGACTGCCGTTTGCGTTGCCAAGAACTGATATCGCAGTGGCAGCACTCTTGGAAGATCTCAGTGAACGAGGTCTGCTCGATTCCACGTTAGTGGTCCTCATCGGAGAATTTGGAAGAACGCCTGTCATCAGCAAAGGTGCGAAACGAGTCGGTCGCGATCACTGGCCTCAATGTTATTCTGCGATGGTGGCTGGTGCGGGGATTCAAGGAGGGACAGTCTATGGAGAATCCGACTCCCGCGCAGCCTATGTGAAATCGAGTCCGGTCACACTAGAAGATTTCACTGCGACCCTCTTTAAGGCAATGAACATCAATCCCGCCTCAAGGCTCAGTCCCAACGGATTTACAATTCCAGCCAGCCCCGGAATTCCGATTGCTGAACTTTTGTAGGCAGTTTCTTTCTGAGCAAACTGTTACGCACAAAACAAAAAGGCAGATTACTCGCGATGGATATTTCACTTCCAAAAATCTTCTTTCCAGTGGCTTATTGCATCGCAGCCATATTCATGGAAGTGAATTGCACGGCTGAAGATTCAGCGAAGTTTGCGAGTACTGTCGATCAAACATTCCTGGCGGATCACGATGGGACTAAGCAGAAGTATGTTGTCATGACTCCGACAGAGATGGTTGAGGGAAAACCTGTCTCTGTTCTGATTGTGCTGCACGGGCATGGATCGGACCGGTGGCAGTTTGTTCAACAATCTCGCGGTGAGTGCCGGGCAGCTCGTGACGTTGCTTTAGAACATCGTATGCTTTTGGTCTCGCCCGATTATCGTGCGCCAACTTCGTGGATGGGACCGGCTGCAGAGGCTGACCTGGTTCAGATCATTCAAATCCTCAAAGAAACATACAACGTCCAACGCATCATATTGAGCGGAGGCTCGATGGGAGGAACAGGGGCACTCACATTTTCGGCGAGACATCCAGAGATGATCGACGGAGTCGTTTCTCTTAATGGGACCGCCAATCTCGTGGAGTACGAGCGGTTTCAGGATGCCATCGCAACTTCGTTTGGAGGGAGCAAAGCACTTGTCCCCGATGAGTACCGCAAACGGAGTGCCGAGTTCTATCCGATGAAATTCACGATGCCCTTGGCGGCCACAACCGGTGGAAAGGATGAAGTTGTGCCTGCGGCGAGCGTTCTGCGGTTGGTGGATCAGGTTCAGAAACACAACTCAAACGTCCTCAGCATTCATCGAAAAGAAGGCGGACACAGCACGACATACGCGGACTCAAAACAGGCCTTCGAATTCGTGATCCAAGCGACGGCTTCGAAATCAGAATAAGATTTCCCCCCTAGCGCCGGGGACTGACCAATCACGCAACGGTGAAATTAAAGAAGCCACTGGAAATCTGGCGCTGGGATCTGGAGCTGCCATCAAGTGAATAACATCGGCGGCAATTTAAGCTGTTCATTCAAATCAGGAGTATGGTAATGAAATCAGAGCAGATCACACGACGTGAATTTGTCTCGGCTGCAACATTCGCGGCTGCCAGTGCGCTCGCTCTTAAAAACTCAATCGCAGCAGAACCCCGTGGAGTGAAAGTTCCAAAAATTGACACTCACTTACACTGTTTTGCCGGCACCGATTCTGAGAAGTTCCCTTATCATGCGAAGGCTCCTTACCGTCCCACTGCCTTGGCAACACCAGAGCACTTACTCAGCTGTATGGACGCAGCTGGAGTCGACTATGCTGTCGTTGTCCATCCAGAACCGTATCAAGACGACCACCGCTACCTGAAGCATTGTCTCGATATTGGAGGTGGCAGATTGAAAGGGACGATTCTGCTCTTTTCAGATCGTCCGGGCTCGTTAGAAAAAATGCCAGATTTGTGTCAGCAGATGGATGTGATAGCTGTCCGGGTGCATGCGTATGTTCCAGATCGTCTTCCGCCATTTGGTTCCAAGGAACTGCGTCATTTGTGGAAAATGGCGACCGAACTGAATCTGGCGGTGCAGCTTCACTTTGAACCTCGGTACGCTGACGGCTTTGAGCCACTCATCAAAGAATTTCCGGAGACAACCGTCCTGATTGATCACATGGGGCGTCCATTTCAAGGAACACCGCAGGAACACTCAAAAGTTGTGAAGTGGTCTCGATTTCCAAATACGATCATGAAACTTTCTTCGATTCCGACGACCCGTCAGTATCCTCATCGAGATATTCAACCAACGATTCGTGAACTGACAAACGCGTTTGGTGCAGAACGAATGATGTACGGCGGCGGTTTCGGAGCGGATACGACAGGCGAATCATATCAGCAAGCTTTTGCACGAGCCCGGTCGCTTCTCTCCCATCTCTCGGAGAATGAGCAAAATCAAATTCTCGGAGGAACTGCGAAACGGATTTTACGCTTCGGATAAGATAGAGCGAAGGTGTAGCTTCGAATGGGGCAATCAGAGATTGTCGGCGTCACTCGTCATGTTTGTCAGCCTCGCGATTTGGAGGCAGCCTCACTCAGGCAGATCGGAAAGAGTGGATGAAAAGAGTAAGTTTAAAGGTGGATATAAAACGAGCCTCACCCCGACGGGCCAGTGCGGGGGAGGCTCTAACAACACAGCAACGGGCCTGATGCTGCGTTGTGTGCGGCAATTTTCTCAGAATGAGCTTTGACTTGCAATCTTCTGAGGTCAAAATCAGACTTGTCGAGAGAAAAAAGTTTAAGAAAGGGCCACGCTATGGGGCAGAGGACGCTGTTATTGATGTTGAAACGACTGGTGTCGGAAACAAAGACCGCATTGTTGAAGTCGCAGTTGTCGTTTTGAACGAAAATTTGAAAATCATCGACGAGTACGACACCCTCGTTGATCCTCTGCGAGATGTGGGGCCGGTCGATATTCATGGATTTTCACCATCCATGCTCACAAACACTCAAGGAAGAGGACAGAATCCGAGATCTGTACTTCGATCAATAGGGGGCTTTGAAGAACTTCACGGTCACAAAAAAAAGCATTGAAGATGCTCGAATCTGGCACTTTGAGATCGACCTGAAATCGACGAACAACGATTCAGTTTTTTGTAGTAACTTCTCAAGAACCAGTCCGGAAACGATTCGTTAGAATGATCAACTTTCTCTGTGTTTGAGAGAGTCAGTTCAGGTTTCAGGATCAGTTCTTAAACAAGGAGACTCTGATGAACCGTAAAAAAGCAAGTGATTTCGATCCACAAGTTCTGGGTCTGTACGATGACTATTGCCACGGGCGACTTGATCGTCGTGAATACATGAAACGTCTCGCGACGTTTGCTGTGGGTGGCCTGACTGTGGAAACTTTGATGTCAAGCATGAGCCCCAATTATGCTTGGGCAGAACAAGTCAAACCGAATGATCCACGGATTCAGAGTGAGATGATTACTTACGATTCTCCCGATGGAGCAGGAGAGATGAAAGGGCTGCTGGCTCGTCCGGCGAAGGGGGATAAGTTTCCGGCTGTGTTGGTGATCCATGAGAACCGAGGTCTGAATCCCTATATCGAAGATGTCGCACGTCGACTTGCAGTTCAGGGATTCCTCGCATTAGCTCCTGATGCGCTGACTCCGCTGGGTGGGTATCCGGGCAACGATGACGAGGGGCGTGCGATGCAGGCTAAGCGAGACGGTGAGAAGATGACTCAAGACTTCATCGCAGCAGCCAAATTTCTCGATACGCATCAACTTTCTACCGGAAAAGTCGGAGCAGTCGGTTTCTGTTACGGCGGTGGGGTCGTGAATCAGCTTGCTGTGCGAATTCCAGATATCCTCGACGCTGGCGTTCCGTTTTATGGAAGACAACCTGACCTCGCGGATGTTTCCAAAATCAAAGCTCCTTTGTTAATTCAAAATGCAGAAAACGACGCCCGTATTCTCGCCGGAGCTGCTGCCTTTGAGGCTGCGATGAAAGAAAATGGCAAGTCGTTTACGGCGTACGTTTACCCCGGTGTGAATCACGGTTTTCACAACGACACAACTCCACGTTACGACGAAGCTGCAGCTGAGCTGGCATGGAAGCGGACCATCGCGTTCTTCAAAGAGCACCTGGCCTCATAGAGTATTTTCAATGCATGCTGCGTCTGTGAAGTTCACATTTTGACTTCATCGACGACTCGCCCGATGCAGTGATTATAGAGCAGGCTTGGCTTTGGTGTCGTGGAAAGACTCTGAAGGGAGATATTCATCTGGGATTATGGGAGTTCGGAGACATTCAGTTGATACCTCCGGATTTTTTCGCGAAGTGTTTGGCGATGGATTCCCAGAATTTTTGCAGCCTCTTGACGATTCCCGTGCGTTAGCGAAAGGGCCTCCGAGATGAGTACGGATTCGCTTTCGGACTGGAATCGATCAAAGAGGTTCGCAATTTCTCCGTCCGAAGTGTGGTCGTCGATTTGGGATTGAATCCAGTTACGGACCGACTGGCCCAGAGATGTCGATGGTTTGCTTATGGAGTCTGTGATCGACATCGGAGCGGCGAAGGCATCTGCAGAGATCTCTCCTGAACGGGTTACGATTACGGCATGTTCGATGGTGTTGCGAAGTTCTCTGACATTCCCCAACCAGGGACGTGAAAGGAGTTCTTTCGACGCAGCTTTCCCGAGGTAGACCTTACCTGCCGGATCGATACGTTTCATGAAATGGTCTGCAAGCAATGGGATGTCTTCAGGACGTTCGCGAAGTGGTGGGATCATGATCTGATAGACATTGAGCCGAAAGTAGAGATCCTTGCGGAATGTTCCATCAGCGACCATCGAGTCCAGATCACGATTTGTGGCAGCCAGTAATCGGAAATCGGATATGAGAGGGTCGTCGCCCCCCACGGGAGTGACTGCCCTCGATTCGATCACTCGCAACAGCTTGACCTGCGTTGGAATCGTGATGTCGCCGATTTCGTCGAAAAATGCGGTTCCACCGTCAGCAGCTTTAATCAGGCCACTCCGTTTTTCGGTCGCCCCGGTAAAGGCACCGCGCGTATGACCAAACAGTTCACTTTCCAGAACTGATTCACTCATCGCAGGGATGCAGACCGGCACGAACGGACCGTTTGCCCGTTTGCTGTATCGATGAATCGCTGCGGCGACGAGTTCTTTGCCTGTCCCACTTTCGCCGGTAATCAACACTGGAACATCCCGCTCTGCCACGATGGCAATGTCTCGATAGATCGCCTGCATCGCGGGAGAAGAGCCGATCAAGAGATGGTTTTCAAGAGATTCCTCTGATGTCGTTTTGTCAGCTGACGTAACGGAACCTCCTGCTGCAATCGCTTTCTGAATCACGTTGATTGCTTGATCAAGATCAAACGGCTTGGTGAGATACTCGAAGGCCCCTCGATTGATGGCCTGAACTGCGGTGTCAAGATCTCCAAAAGCAGTAATGATGATGACTGGAGTCTTCCCGATTTGACGCTGCAATTCTTTCAGGGCCGTCAAACCGTCCATACCGGGCAAGCGAACGTCCATCACCACGACATCAGGCACAGATTCCGTGATCAGCTGGAGCGCGTCTTCTGCTGTTGCTGTAGTGTTGACTTCGTGCCCATCTTCGCTGAGTGCTTTCTCTAAAGCCCAGCAAATGGAAGGTTCGTCGTCAACGATCAGAATGCTGCTCATGATTTCATTGCTTAAAGTGACTTTGTGGTGCCGATGTTTAGCCCGGTTCAGCTGGATGCGGAAGTCTGATTGTTGTTCGCCAATTCCGCAGATGCGGGGCGATCCTTAAGCTGAGGGAGACTCAGACGGAATGTTGATTTTTCTTGTTGAATGATTGTTAATGTCCCATTGCAATCTTCGGCTGCCTGACGTGCCAGTGCCAGTCCCAAACCTGCTCCTTCTGGTTTCGTCGTAAAGAACGGTGTGAAAACTTTATCGAGATGATCACTCGACACACCCGGACCATCGTCGACAACATCGATAGTGATTTGATCACCGGTAGAATGAGTTTGTACGAAGACCTCACCGTTTCTCGGCGTTGCTTCAATGGCGTTCATCAATAAATTTAACAGCGCTCCCCGAATTGCATCCTGATCTTCAACAAGACAATCAAAGTTCTCCCGATTGTAAATGAGATCGATTTTCTGGTGAATGCATAGTGGACGGACTAATGAGATCGCATCGTCAAGGATGACCGCGACATCACCGGAGCGGGCAACTTCTGACTCGCCTCGCGAGAGTCTTAAAAGAGCTTTGATCTGCTCTTCAGTTAAGGTGAGTTGTTTCAAAGCGACTTCAATCGCCTCTTCTTCGCCTGTGGAACAATGTCGCTGATGGAGTTGTATTGAGACTCTCGCCCCGGTGAGCGAATTCCGCAATTGATGTGCCAAACCACCCACGAGCTGTGTCAGCATTGCGGATCGCTCGCTCTCTTGTATCCGCTTCATTGACTGGTCGAGAACAACTGTCATGCGGTTCACGCTTTGTGACAATTCACGAAGCTCGTCCCGCGATTTGAGAATCGGCATAGGAGTTAAGTCACCACCGGCGATCCGGGAAACGTGTTGTTGGACGTCTTGAATTCTTCTCGCAAGCCGCTTAGAGATCCAAAACGACGCAAGTGGTGTGAGCAGGAGCAACGATCCGCCAACCAGTGCCGGATTCACAATCGCTTCCCAGCGAGCGGCCTCTAATGCACTTTTGGGATACAGAACAAGAACGGTTCCACGATTTGATTGCAACGTCGCTTTTCCAGCCAGAAATTGTTCCCCCGCGAAGGGCAGGGTTCCCTGACTTCGAAGAAACTGAAAGTTCTGTTCCGGAGATGGAATTGACTGTAGCTCTTCTGTGGTGAGGGCAAAATCTTTTAGAGTGGAAGCTGTCTGCTGACCATTGAAATTATAGACGACAAACTCTGCTCCGGTCAGATTGTTGAGCTGTTCCAAGATGTTGCTGGTCAGCGGGTAAGACGCTTTTTCAAGTGTCTCCATCACGTTCTCCAGGCGTGTTGCCACTTCGTCGTCAACCTGGCGAATCGCAAACCATCCAGATGATAATGCCACCGCAAGAATTGTCGCGATCTGAATGAACAGAAACGGGACTAAAATCTGATTTCGGATTGGCCATCGCATATCAATTCCCGGTGAAAGCAACCGTTCAGCTCTTGTGCTCGAGCTAACGTAAGTGCGTCATATTTGTGGCGATGTTTTCGCCACGAGGTGGCGGTTCTGTCGCCACCTGCTGTGAAGGTTTACAAAGATTCAGTCAATTCGCTGCGTCTTACCCTGCATTTGACTTGGAATATGGTTAAGGAACACATTTTGCGTCACCAGTTCTCCACTTTACGAGTTGTTGGTGACTTGGTCTTCCAAAGCCTTGTTGGCCTGCATCTCCGACGTCGCTGGATATCAATCCAGACGAAATGATTTTGTCAGTCCCAGTTTACCCAAAAATGAAATATTCTTCTGAAATGTTTGTGCCCCAAAGACCGAAACGACGAGGCTTCACTCTGATCGAACTGCTCGTCGTGATTGCTATTATCGCGATTTTAGTTGCTCTTTTGCTTCCCGCAGTGCAGCAGGCTCGAGAAGCTGCCAGACGAACGCAGTGTAAGAATCATCTTAAGCAGTTGGGACTTGCTCTGCATAACTACATTGATGCCAACAGATACTTGCCACCGGGGGCAGCTGTGAATTTGTCAGTCACATCAACCGGCAGCAATGGGTCGTGGGGTGTCCATGGTCGAATTCTTCCATATCTCGAACAGGGAAGTCTTTACAATGGAGTTGATTTGACGACCGCCTGGGATTTCCAAACAGCAATCAGCGGCGTCAAAATTCCTGTCTTCGCCTGCCCCAGCGACCCGAAGAGTGACGTCGCCCGAGATCCTGGTGGAGGAAAAGTGACGCTCTACCCAACATCGTATGGATTTAATTATGGAACGTGGTTCGTCTTTGATCCAACAACTGGGCGAGGAGGAGATGGACTTTTTTTTCCGAATGCGAGACTCTCTTTTCGTGATGCAGTTGACGGTTCGACGAACACCATGTTAGCTGCCGAGGTGAAAGCTTGGACACCGTATCAACGCAACGGTGGGCCATCACAAACGACTGTCCCTGACTCAATTGCTGAGGCGGAAGCGATTGTTGCTTCGGGAGGCCAGTTCAAGAATACCGGGCATACAGAGTGGCCCGATGGTCGCGTGCATCACACCGGAGTGACGACCGCTCTCCCGCCAAATTCAAAAGTCCGCTTCTCAACCGGAGGCGTTGACTACGAAGAGACCAATTACAATTCATGGCAGGAAGGTCTCAATGGATCAGCGGGCAGCCCAAGTTACGCGATGATTACATCACGCAGCTATCACGTGGGAATGGTGAACGTTCTTTTGTTTGACGGATCGGTCCGTTCTCTTAGTGAAAACCTCGACCGAGCAACCTGGAGAGCATTGGGAACTCGCAACGGTGGAGAAATCATCGGAGAATTTTAGAACAGCTTCCGAAGAGGGAGGTGGAAACGACTGCTTCTCCATGATAGACCATCGCGGGTTCCGGAAAATTTCTCCAAAGTTGATGTTTGAGGGTGGTTCACAAATTAAAGAACCATGACGCAAGGGAGAAGTAAATCAATACGCCGGAGATGTCTGCAATGGAGGTAATCAGCGGCGCGCTTGCCGTGGCAGGATCGAGTCTGAGTTTCGTGAGTATGAAGGGGAGCAACAGGCCAATCAGGCTGCTCAGCACCACCGTACAGACCATTGTGATTGTGACCACCGCAATGATCTCCGGTGCTCGGATGCTGGCGACTATCGCAACTCCCGCTGCCATTGTGACTCCTAACAGAAGCGAGACCATAAATTCTTTGCTCACCAAAGTTAACCAGTCTCGCATGTGAACGTCACCAATCGCCAACGATCGAATCATCAAAGTGGCTGACTGCGCACCCGCGTTGCCTCCGCTGTCGATCAGCAACGGCAGAAAGAAGACAAGAGAAACCATCGACGTGATGAGATCTTCGAATTGCGAGATGGCGAAACCTGAAAAGACATTCATGATGACCAACGCAGACAGCCAGACGATCCGCTGCCGGTACAAATGAACGATGCGGGCTGTCAACGGGTTGTTAATTGCGTTTTGAATCGAACTGAACTTCTGAAAGTCCTCCAGCGACTCATATTCTGCAATCCCCATCACGTCGCGAGCAGTTATGATTCCGACTAAGGTTCCCGAATCGTCCAAGACTGGCAGCACCAGTGCATCATGCTCTCGGATTTTCTTGACTGCGACTTCCTGGTCCTCGTCCACTGTGAGCGAAATAAAGTCAGGGTCCAGAACCTCCGAAACCTGTTGTTCCGGAGAGGCGAGAACGAGATCTTTCAAGCGCACCGCGCCAACCAGGGTGCCGAGAGAATCAACAACATAGATTGTGTTGAGGGTTTGAGCTTTGCGACCGTGCTTGCGGATGTAGGCCAAAGCTTCGTCGACAGTACATTCCGGGCGGACCGCAACGAACTCTGACCTCATGAGTCGCCCGACAGTCTCGGCTGGGAAATCCTGTCTGCGATCGTCGAGAATGTCAATCAGGCTATTCTTGTTTGTGCCGTTCTGCACTGTCAATTTCCTCTCGAAAGCATTTTCGGATTGATGTTCGGGCTCTGCCTCGTGGCGAACAGCAATTTCACTGGTTAGAGCTGGTCCTGAAACTTGAAATTGCTCTCTCAAACGTTGAGGAAAGCGACGATTCCAGAGGTTTTCGGACTGGTTCTAAACATATTCTACATGGGCAGGCGGTTGAGAAAACGGTAGAGAAAACTCTTCAAGTTACATTACGGTCGCACGACTCATGATTTCTTTCCTCATTAACTTCAGAACTTTTGGATGCAGGAGGGCTGTGACTGGCGCAGATGAATGTTTTCTTTGCGCACGTTGCGACCAACCTGACAGTAGGACCTAAATGGAGCGGATTACCGAGCTATGGAAGAGTTCACCCGGAAAAGCAGTAAAGATAACATCAATCTTCACAGCTTGAATGGTCAATTCAAGGCGGTGTTTCTCACACAGATTTGTTATGACTCTCGACGGGCTCTAGATTAGCGAAGATTGCAAACCGTTTCAATCTGTTCGCAGCCTCAGAGCGGAGTGTCGATTTTCGATGTTTATGCAAATTTCGTGAGCAAATTAAAACCCGATTCGTTATGTTACGACGTTTCCGAATCCCTTACAAACGGATTCGGATACAATAGAATTTTTCGAATTGGTGTTCGGGGTCTAAATCGTGGATCTGTGCAATTTTCCACATGAAAAGCACTCTCCCCGAGCACGGATACACGAAATTATTCAAGTCCTCTCTCCATAGATTGACGCCGGTAAGTAGAGTCATGAAGACCATAGTAGTCGCAACCGATTTTTCGGAACGCTCGGATCGTGCAATCCAACGCGCGAAGTTGCTGGCGCGTGATTTCGATTCCAAGCTCTATCTGGTTCACGTTGTTGATAACGATCAGGCAAAGGAGATCGTGCTGGCCGAGCGGGATGTTTCAACCCAATTGCTTGAGAAGTTGACGAGTACTCTCCAGGAAATTGACGGCTTAAACTGCGAGTTCCGTGTTGTTCTCGACAACCCGTTTTCGGGAATCACGAAAACGGCAAACGACCTGAATGCTGACTTAATCGTCATCGGGCCGCACCGTCGGCAGATTCTCAAAAATATCCTGGTTGGAACAACAGCTGAGCGAACGATCCGTACTGCAGGTCGTCCCGTTTTGACAGCCAACGGTGTCCCAGCCGGATCGTATCGTCGAGCTGTCGTAGCGACAGACCTTTCCGCGTATTCAAAAACAATGATCCTTGCTGCCAAATCAATCGGCTTACTCGATCAGCTCAATATTTCACTTCTTCATGTGTTTAGTGCTCCTGGGACGGCGCTGATGAGTCGGGCGTCGTTAAGCGTTGAAGAGAAGCATTCTTATATCGCAGGAGAACGGAAACGGGCAAGCGAAGAGCTCGCGTCGTTCATTGAAGGAATCAACATTGAGGGTCTGTCAACGATTCTAAAACCGGACACTGCCGACATCGCTGAAACGATCCGTGAGACAGCCATCGAGTTGTCGGCGGAATTGATCGTAGTTGGAACGTGCGGCCGATCGAAGGTTGCTCGAGTACTGATGGGAAGCGTGACAGAGGGCGTATTGCGAAGCTCTGATCGAGACGTGCTTGCTGTGCCCCCGCTCCAAAACGGAATTGAGTCCTGATGCCGGATATTGCAACTCTCATTTTAGCCTCCGGGATTCTCCTCCTGCTGGGCATCGCATCGAACAAGTTGTCCACTCGTATCGGTGTCCCCGTGCTGCTCCTGTTCCTGCTTGTCGGGATGCTGGCTGGCTCGGAGGGAGTGGGGGGAATCGACTTCGAGGACTACTCGTTGGCCAATGCGATCGGCACAATCGCCTTGTGTCTGATTCTCTTCGATGGTGGTCTTCGCACCTCACTCAAATCAATTCGGTCCGTCTGGAAACCGGCCGCGGTCCTTGCAAGTCTCGGAGTCCTGATTACCGCCGTGATCACTGGATTGGCGGCATCGTGGATACTCAAAATCTCAATTCTTGAAGGGCTTTTGCTGGGGAGTATTGTTGGTTCGACGGACGCCTCTGCGGTTTTTTCAGTCCTTCGATCCGGGGGCGTCTGCATCCGTAAGCGATTGGCAGAAACACTGGAGGTTGAGAGTGGATCGAATGACCCGATGGCAATTTTCCTGACCGTCGGTTTGATTCAATTGTTGACAGGTGCTGTTGCACCTGGGCCAGCTTTGCTCGGTTTGTTCCTGACTCAACTGGTTGTCGGATCGGTTGCTGGGATACTTGTCGGGTATGGAGGAGTTTGGGGGCTCAAGTACATTCAACTCGGCGCAGCCGGATTATATCCGGTGATGGCGACTGCTCTGGCATTGCTTTCCTTTGGGTTGGCAGCCGTCCTGGACGGAAGTGGATTTCTGGCGGTCTATCTGACCGGAATCGTGATCGGCAATCGACGTCCTGTGTTCCATCGAGGCATCCTGTTATTTCACGATGCTGCGGCATGGATTTGCCAGATTTTGATGTTCATGACACTCGGTTTATTGAGTTTCCCCAGCC
Organism: Thalassoglobus sp.; assembly: GCF_048270125.1. Lineage (NCBI taxonomy): Bacteria > Pseudomonadati > Planctomycetota > Planctomycetia > Planctomycetales > Planctomycetaceae > Thalassoglobus > Thalassoglobus sp. The sequence continues at coordinate 58,190 of NZ_JBLWTN010000032.1, forward strand.
GATTAATGGATGTCGCGGGAGTGACATTGCTGATTGCTGCGGTTCTGATTCTTGTCGCTCGCCCTGTTGCCGTGTTTCTGTGTGCCTCTTGGTTTCGGTTCTCCTTCCACGAATTACTCTTTTTGTCGTGGGTCGGATTGAAAGGGGCCGTTCCAATTACTCTAGCGACATTCCCGATGCTCGCGGGTCTGCCAGGCGCATCGGTGATGTTTGACACCGTCTTTGTGGTTGTACTCGTCTCGGCGCTCATTCAGGGCTGGACGTTACCTCCCGCAGCTCGATTGCTAAAGCTTGAAGACCCTGAGCAACACCCGACGCCTGTGACGCTTGAGATCAGTTCGTTGCGCGACATCGATGGAGATATCGTCGACTACTATGTCGAGCCCGGTTGCCGCGCAGCAGGCCGCACACTCAGAGAACTCCAATTCCCAGCGGGTGTTGTGGTCGCTTTGATAGCCCGTGACCAAGAAATCATCATGCCTCAAGGAAGATTTCAAATCGAAAGCGGCGATCACGTGATCGTCGTCCTGCGCCCAGCTCTCCGAACCCAAGTCGACCAATTCTTCTCCCGCCCATCCACCTCACCAGAGCCAGAACCGGGGCCAGAGCCAAAAGCAGAATCGGAAGCCGTCAACAACTCATCGATTCAAAACCGCCCACCCCAAAATCCCTGATGCAACGAAACTCACCAAGAGGCTGAAAGTAAATTTTCATTGACAGCTACTGAACAGGGAGAATTCCACGTTTTTCAAGCTCATCCAAGAGCCGGTTCGTGAAAGCAGGCGCATCGCGATAATCGAGATGAGACGTGTCGGGCAACTCAAACTGTGTCAATGCCGGGACGTCAGTAAAGTGAATGGTTTCCGCTGATGTAAACGCCGCCATACGATCCCAATACTCAGATTTGGGATATTGTGAATTGTCCAGTACCCAGTGTTCACCAGATGTTGGAAAGCGAACGAAGACAACTCGTCCTCCTCGACTTGCGATTTGTTGAACCCACTCTTCGACTTTTTTGACGTCTTCCATCCATATCTCAGGAATTGGAGGTTTGTGATGGCTCGAAGCTTGCGCTCTTTCAATTCGAAACCTCCGGTGAGCCTCAATGTCCAATAAGGAATAATCAGCAAGCATTGAACGATCATACCGAGAAATTAAGTAGTTTGGTTTTGGAAGCGGGTCTCCGGCAAGCAGGCTGCGTAGTACTTTATCAAAACGAAATTGTGGGCCGAGAGCTACGAGATGACTTTGCAGATACGAAACAATTAGACTGTCATTTTTTTTATGGAATCTATGGGCGTGGCGATAGTACTTCACGTACTCTTGCTGGGTATCCCATAAGCCTTCCTCAAACCAAGGCGCAACAATTGAGGAGATTACAATGCCTCGAAAGCTTTCTTCGTTAGCAAGGTCTCGGAGTACTGCAACCGATGAGGCTCTGCCACCAATCGCTAATTGAGTCAACTTATGGTCAGGGTATCGTTCTCGAAAAGCGTCTGTGGAAAAACCAAGCTGAATCCTTGAGGCCCCTAGGAGAACGACCTGCTTAGAGGTGTTATCGGAGACCTGCGATCTATGGCAACTCCAGAATACAGCGCTCTCGGGGATTGAAGGGCGATGCCCCTGAGAACGCCAATACACTTCAGCTCCTGAAACGATACCTACTGCAACCGCTAGCGTCGTTCCCCAAATCAGTAACCAGTTCTTATTTGGGGAGCGATGGTGGGGGAAATTAGAATTGGAAATAGATAAAGGCACGGTCCTCTCCAGGCATCATGACAATCGCGGTAAGCATGGCAGCATTGATTCCCACCCACACAAAGGATGGTAGTCGGTCGACGGCTTCTTCCAGAGTGGTGTTTCGTAAAGTCCAATGAATAAGTAGCATCGCTGCGGTGGTGGAAAGTGTGACAAAAATATCCCACTTCCCGACCACTCCGTTGCTGTGAAGAGTGGAGGTAAGGCCTGGGACGATCATACTTTGGACCATGTCCAAGGCTTGTCTAAGTGATTCGGCACGAAAAAAGGTCCATGTAATGCATACCAACAAGAAGGTTGCGATCGCAAGTAAGATACGGCCTGCGATTGTTTTCCAGACCATCCATCCAGAAATGGAAGTATTTTGCAGTCTGCGTTCGAGCATAAGAAAACAGCCGTGAAGCCCGCCCCAAACTACAAACGTCCAAGCCGCTCCATGCCAAAGTCCACCTATCAACATGGTCAGCATTAAGTTTATCTGAGTACGAGTTGGGCTGATGCGGTTTCCTCCTAATGGAATGTAGAGGTAATCACGGAGCCAAGTTGAAAGAGAGATGTGCCAACGACGCCAAAAGTCTGAAAATCCGATGGCTGCATAGGGAAAGCGAAAGTTATCAGGAAGACCGAACCCAAGACACATCGCAACACCGATAGCGCATGTCGAATACCCCGCGAAATCGCAGAAAATCTGCCCTGTGAAAGCAAACGTTCCAATCCATGCAGACACGAAATTAACAGTAGCCGCATCATAGACCTGTTCGACGATAGGGGCCAGTAATCCATCCGCAACCACGACTTTCTGAAACAGGCCAAGCAAAAGTAAGTTCAGACCCCATCCAAACTCCTTCCCTGACGCCTTCCTTACTGTTAGACATTGAGGAAGGAAGTCAACAGCTCGAACAATTGGTCCCGCGACTAATTGAGGGAAGAAGGTGACATAAAGTGCAAAGTCCAGGAAGGAACTCCAAGGCTTTGCGTTTCCTCGGTAGATGTCCAGCGTGTAGGAGAGGGTCTGGAAAGTATAAAATGAGATCCCAATCGGAAGGATGACATTCAATTCCGGGGGAACATATTCGATTCCAAGTGCGGCTGTGAGTGCAGCAAAATTTTCAAGTAAGAAATTTCCATATTTGAAGAAGCAGAGGAGCCCAAGATTCACGCTGAGGCTGACCAATAGAGCAGCTCGACGAATTGCTTGAGATTGAGAGAAGCCTATTACTTTGGCTGAATACCAATCCACAATGGTGGAAAGCCAAAGAAGTGCAACAAATGGAGGATTCCAAGCTGCGTAGAAAAGGTAGCTGGCCCACAAGAGATTAAACTTCTTGACCCTCCATGGGAGGGGCAGGTAGTGCAGCAGAAGAACGCACACAAAAAAAATCAAGAATGAAAACGAATTGAACAGCATTTAGGTGGCCCTTGCTGAGCGCATATTTTTAACCAATTTTGTTCAGACCACTTACCCGGGCCTCTTCAGAATCTCTCTCGAGTCACTTTAGTGGGAAGTCAAAATTTGGCAAAATCCGATCTCACTTTAGAGCGAAAAGCATCGCAAGATTTACATCTTACTGCCGATCTTTCTTGAGAGAAAATTTGCAAATGCCCCCGCAAGGACTCGAACCTTGAACCTACTGATTAAGAGTCAGTTGCTCTACCAATTGAGCTACAGGGGCTAAATGCTTGACACATAACGGGTTTCGTTGGTAGCGTCTTGGTTACTAAATCCATCACGACGCCACCAACGACGCCCGGTGAACTATGTCTACGCCCAAGAAGCCTACTAAACCAAGTGCGGATTTTCCACTCTACGCCCATCGAAACGGGCAGTGGGCGAAGAAGATTAAGGGCAAGACTCACTTCTTCGGGGTCTGGGACGATCCTGATTCTGCTCTGGAATCGTACCTGGATTCTCGTGACGAACTTCAGGCGGGCAGAGTCCCCAAGCGAGGGGAGGGGATTACAGTCCTCGAACTCTGCGAAAAATTCTGCGTTGCAAAATCAGAGATGGTCGAAGTCGGCGAACTCTCCCCGCGGACACTCAAGTGCTACACCGACACGGTTGAACTGATTGTCCCGATCCTGAAGCCTCGGACGCCAGTTGAACTACTGGACCCGGAGGACTTCCAGCGATTACGAATACATCTCTCTAAGGGACGCAATCCGGTCTCAATCGGAAATTATGTCAGATGGTCACGGTCGATCTTCAAGTACGCTTACGACATGCGGTTCATCGAGAGGCCGGTCAATTTTGGCCCGATGTTCAAGGAGCCATCGAAGACAATCAAGCGACGAGAGAGGCAGTCAAAAGCAAAGCGGATGTTCTCGGAAGAGCAGATTCTCTCCTTACTCAAGGTCTCTGACAGTTCTCTCGGGGCAATGATTCTTCTGGCGATCAATTGCGGATTCGGAAACACCGACTGCGCGACGCTTCCCGCGGTGATAAACGCCGCGAATGGTTACTTGAGTTTTCCACGTCCTAAAACGGCAGTTGATAGACTGGCCTGGTTGTGGCCTGAAACCCTGTCTGCGCTCGAGAGGCTTGACCCCGCACACAAAGAGACGTTCTTTCGCACTCGCCGCGGTTACCAGCTCGTCCGCACAACACCAGCCGGGACGAACGTGGACCGGATCGCTAAACGGTTCAGTCAATCGATGAAGGCTCTCGGAATCAGTCAACCTGGTCTCAACTTCTACGCGCTCCGTCACACCTTTGAGACTGTCGCCAGTAATGCCAACGACCAACAAGCGGTCGACCTCGTCATGGGGCATGTCGACAACTCAATGGCAGGCGTCTACCGCGAGGAGATTGACCCGAAAAGAGTGAAAGCGGTCTGTGAACATGTGCGAAACTGGCTGTTCGGGCTGTCCAATTTAGACAGAACGAAACACTCAAAAGATTCTTTGAAAATATATTCTCCAGTAAAACACCACGGAAAAGAGCAAAAGACGGGCTAAATCTCAAGAAAAAACTAGACAAAAGTTGGACACCTCCAGTGCTATTAGGAGGTGTTAAAAATGGTCAAGTCGACTGTTTCTGAAAATCAACAACAACCGGACGACGCGAACACAGCAGCAAATGCTATTCGAGTGTTCGTTCGCCGGTACGACGAAGGCGACCTAGAAGCAACGAAGGTTCCACTTGAGTTGCTCGGTGAAGTCCTCTCGAAGCGTGGCTGCTCAATTGTTCAATCAACAGGAGCAGTCAAGTGCTAACTGTTGCTCAAGTTGCCAAGTCTCTTGGTGTCACTCCCTCGACTGTTATTCGTCGAATCAAAAGCGGGCGGGTGGCACGCAACGCCGTTAACCGTATTTCTGGATTTGAAAGAAGTCTTGATGCGAATTGGGGTTATGATGATTCTTTGGTTCTCA
>NZ_JBLWTN010000033.1:0-62445 GCF_048270125.1 Thalassoglobus sp.
CCGGATGGATGCCTGGAAAATCCCGCAATCGTCTCACTCCCGACTTGACAGAAACTTCCTCATGGATGCTCTACCGTTTGCCCGTGAAGAACGCATTTGTCTAGGAAAAATACTGTTCGCCACGAGGCAGAACGCGAGCATCGTATTGAGAATGGCTCCGAAACAGATTCTGAAGTCTGATTTCGTTCTCTCAAACTCTGTAGACGTCAGTGAGAAAAGCGACGATTCCACAAGTTTTCTGGCCGGTTCGGTACCAAATTCGGCTGGAAATATGCGTTCAGCCTCTTGAAGTTCAGCACTCTTGCTGAAAGAACCGTTTCTTCACATGCACAAATTTTCACAGGCACAAAAAACAGAGAAATCCTCTTTTTCGCACAGATTCGAGGCGGCAAAAGATGGGCTTTCGCTCATGAACCGGTTTTATCATGAGCGTTTTTTGATGCAACGCAGCATTTTCTAGAAGAACAATCGGAATAATCGTTATTTTCGTAAAGTTCTTCTCATGTAACGTCCTCCCAAGAGTCGAAAACGAAGATAGCTGGAACTTGGACGGAAAAGTTGTTCCGGAAATTTACGAATCAGAATCATTGACTGAATCGCGTTCAAACGGATTTGAATGCCTCGTGAGTTATCACAAGTCAGTCGAACCGGGGTTTTGTTTGACTCAAACCTCACTGCGGCAGGGAGAATCACATGCGACGGAGTGCGTGCTTTCTAACAATCGTTGGTCTCAGCTTGAACAGCGTCGCTGCTCAAGACGTGTTTGGTCCCTCTGCTGTCCAGCCGAAACCAGCTGGAACAAGCCTTCAGTATTTCAGTTCCGGACAAAATAAGACACAAGAGCAAACGCAAAGCCAGCGTTCTGCCGGGCTGAAGCAAGCTCCGCAACCGGTCACCATTTCTCCGGCAGCTCAGACTCCGAATTACTATTCGGAACTATTCGGTAGTAATACTGAAACGAGCAAAGCCGAAACGAGTGAATCCCGATCACGGCTCAAACCTATCATTACACCTCAGAATTCGAATGCAACATTTGGACCACAAGGTGTGGTTCAAGCTGCTTTCGAAGAGGACACAGAAGTCGCTGGCTCACAAATTGAACAAGTCCGGGCTGAAGGCCGAGGAGCTCGACCATTCCCCGGCGTCTCGCCAGTCGCGACTCAATCAAAATTCGCTCCTGTTGCTCCGCGCGTGCCTGTTGCAAACCCGAATACCGCTAATCCGAATGATGCAGTTCCTGGCCAGAGAACTTCACTGACAACACCGATCGCTGTTGAGACCACTTCACCAGCGATGAGTGCAAAAGCAAGTGAGACAGCTCCTGCAAATCGAGGAAATGTCACTTTCAGCCAACGATTTACCAAAGCTCCTCTCGCGGAACCGGTTCCAACCGTCTCAACGATCGAAGCCTCCGGACCACAAACTCCGACTGTCACAATTGAGTGGAAGCAGCAGGGAGCGATCAATGTTGGACAGGAATGCCAATGTGATCTTGTCGTGAAAAACTCTGGGGAAACCGATGCCTCGGGCGTTGAAGTCGAAGCATACTTCCCAAACAACGTGCGACTACTCGATGCCAGTCCAAAGCCTTCAAAGAGCGAAACCTTCTTAGGCTGGCAATTCGCAGCTCTCAAAGCAGGTGAAGAGCGGGTCATCAGAATCAAGATGCTTCCTTTAGAACGAGGAAATATCGCCACACGAGCCAACGTCCGCTTCACTGGGACAGCAAATAATGTCTTCACAGTGGCAGAACCTTTGCTGGCTGTGAAAGTGCAAGGTCCACAGCAAGTCATGATCGGTGAAAGTGCTCCACATACTGTCGTGGTCACCAATCCGGGAAATGGAATTACCTCGAACGTCCAAATCGAAGCTGTCATTCCCGACGGACTTGAGCATGCTCGCGGAAAACGTTTACTCATGGAGATCGGGTCATTGAACCCGGGAGAATCTCGGAGTATCCGACTTGCAATGGCTGCAGTCACCGGCGGGGAACATCAAATTCAAGTACAGGCGAGTGCCGACGCAGGGTTGATTCAAAGAACCGTCGCTGAAGTTTCTGTCATCGCTCCAAGTTTGAATGCCACGATCGACGGCCCTGGTCTTCGTTATCTGGGACGTCAGGGAGTCTTCACTCTCACAGTTGCCAACGACGGAGCTGCTGCCACGAGCAATGTTCAGCTGATGCACAAAGTCCCGACTGGATTCGAGTTCATCAGTGCAGACAAAGGTGTTCAGTTTGATAAATCAACACGACTGCTGACCTGGTTCGTCGGACGCCTTGAAAAGGGTGAGAAAAGCGAACTCAACGTCACGCTCTCTGCCAAGACACTCGGCGAACACAAACACCTGGTTCGTGCAACTTCAGAGCACGGAAGTCTGGCAGATGCTGAGTTCACCACACGAATTGAAGGAACGTCCTCCCTCTCAGTGGAAGTCGTCGACCTCGACGATCCTGTCGAAACCGGCACAGAAGCCATTTACGAAGTCCGCTTGAAGAACGAAGGCTCAGCCGCTGCCAAAGATGTTGGACTCGCTTGCGAGATGGCAACCGGAGTCAGCTTCGTAGGAGCGACTGGACCAACACAGCACATCGCTGAACAGCAAAACATTGTGTTCCGAACGATTCCAGAACTCGGCCCAGGGAAAGTGGCTGTCTACCGCGTCAGAGTGACTTCCCAGACATCCGGAAACGCTCGTTTCCGAGCCCGAGTCACCAGCGAATCGGTCGAAGAAGCACTCACTGCTGACGAGTTGACCAAGTTCTACGGTGAGTAAAATTCCTGCTGACCACACTCGCTGTGGCACCTGACATGTTGAGATCATTCGATCTGCACTCCGAAAAGCCGCGACTGAGGAATCAGTCGCGGTTTTTTTATGCGCCGAGATCATTGCAGAATAATGAGAATTTGTAGATGCTGATGGGATTAACGAAGTCCAAATTCAATCATTACGGACGGAATCACGCGCGGTGCGAGGAAGTCCATCGAGGGATCAGATGAAACCAATTCAAAAACTTTCAGCCATTGTCATACTTCTCTGTCTGGGGGCGCTCACGAGTGTGGCATCTGCTCAGGACTGGACGCGATTCCGAGGACCGAACGGAGAGGGCAAAAGTGACCTGCAAGGTCTTCCGACTCAGTGGTCGAAGGATCAGTATGAATGGGTGATCGAACTTCCAGGCAAAGGGCATTCCTCACCGACTGTTGTGGATAATTTCTTGTTTCTGGCCAGCGGCGAAGCGAACGGAAATCGAACACTGCACTGCTTCAACGCGACCACTGGAGAACAGATCTGGAAAGATTCGATCAAACTCGAAGCGAATCAACTGCATCGCAAAAACAGCTACGCCTCGGGAACTCCAGCCGTGGGAGATGGTTTTGTGTATGTGGCCTTCGCGGATGAGCAGCATTACGTGTTGCTGGCCTACAATTTCAAGGGCGAACGTCAATGGTCACAAGACCTGGGAACGTTCACCAGTTCCCATGGTCAAGGTGTTTCACCAATTGTGTACGACGGAAAAGTGATTGTCCCCTCGGATCAAGCAGGACCGAGCAAAGTCGTCGCCCTGGATGCCAAAACTGGAGAGCATGTTTGGACTTCCGAGCGGAACTTTCGCAAAGCATCGTACGCCACTCCGATCATCATCAACGTGAATGGTGAGGACCAACTGGTCTGCTTGTGCGGAGCTTTGGGACTCACAGGACTCGACCCACAAACCGGCAAGTCACTCTGGCAATCCGGTGAACTCCCAAAACGAACAGTCGCCTCACCGGTTTATGGGAATGGGTTGCTCTTCGCCACTTGTGGCTCAGGTGGACGGGGCTCGAACCTTGTCGGAGTCGACCCGGCAGAGCAGGGGGCTGTGAAAAGTGAGCGCAAACAAAACCTGCCTTACGTTCCAACTCCGATCGTTCACGAAGGACACATCTACCTATGGAACGATGACGGCATTGTCTGTTGCGTCGACCTCAGTGGAGACTTTTCTAAGAACGTCTGGCGCGAGCGTGTCGGCGGAACCTATTCCGGTTCGCCAGTCATGATCGATGGAAAGATTTACTGCATCGCAGAAGATGGAGAGATCGCCGTTATTGATGCCAAACCCGAATACAAATTCTACGGAAAAAGTCCCCTCGGCGACGAGTCCTACGCCACCCCCACCGTTGCCAACGGAAGAGCCTACTTCCGTGGCTTCCACACATTGGCCTGCCTGAAAGCCCAAAACGATTAGAGCAGTTTGCTCTACCGTGTGCCCGTGAAGAACGCATTTTTCTAGAACTGATCCTGAAACTTGAAATTGCTCACTCAAACGTTGAGGAAAGCATCTATTCCAGAGGTTTTCGGACTGGTTCTAATAAAAATGCTTTCCGCCACGAGGCAGATCCTGCAAACCAATTCGAAAGATGCTTTAGAACTCTCCTCACACCGGCCGTTCATGAAAAAAACTGCCATGTGAGTAGGATGCTCGGAATAGCCATCGCAACGCACCAGATTGGACCTCCAGTCTGGTGCGTTTCGCAATGGCATCGCGCCCCAACGGGATTACCCTTACAAGACATCACCGTTCACCGGGTCGCGAAGAGCAACATTAACTTCAAAACCGTTAAAATTGCGCCACTGTGTGCAACGGATGTTATCCGCCGGTGGCGACTTCCAACTGCAGAGTCGGCACCGTGGTCGTGCCGTCGCTGGCAACGATAATATAGGGCTGGTTACGGCGCCACTCCGTGACGGCAAACCGTGAATCAGGATCTGGCTCTAGATGGTATTGGTATTGTCCCGGAGTCAGGGGGCGGTGAAGAGGAGCCAAGCCTGACTCTTGCGTGACAAAACAATAAAAACCACCATCACCGCCGTCTGGTCCGATCAAAGTCATCCCGATAATAGTCCCCTCGACTGGTTCTCCGCTATCAATCGCAACGACCTTTGCTAACGGAGAGCCGGTGACATTCGCCTGCTTTTTAACGACACGCTGATAGAACGCTGCCCGGTTGATCGCTCGTTGAGCATTGGCTTCTCGATGCTTGAATTGAACGAAGGCGAAGATCGCCGCTGCAACCGCCGTCGTAGCGAGTAGTGAAAACAGTTTGATTCGCTTGCGTTGAGTGAAAAGCATCGGTCTCAGCAGGCTCCGGTGACTGGGGAGGTTCATTTGCACTTCATTGCAGAGAACATGTCATCCTACAGAATTGAATTCCGTAGGACACTTTTAGTATCCTGAACGACATATAAACAGCTGTCAATTCGAAACAGGTTGATGTTTTTCGAACGCTGTGAATTCGCCGAAGCGAATGCATATTCTGATACGGGTGAAGGGCTGTGCAATTCTCAGCGATCAATCCTTGAGTCAAATGAATTGCCGAGTCCATCCCGACCGGAAAAGTGGCTGGGGAGAATCTATATTTTTTGATATTTGAACCCTTAACGAGACGCAAGCAGATTGCCCCTAGAGACTCGGCTTCTCAGCCAACGTCGACGGACAACTTTCACGTTGCGTCAGGCGAAAAGAGCCTGACCTACTTCACTTATTACCCTGAACAATTCTTTCAGACTCGGGTCTGAATCCGAAAAGGAACAAGTCTAATCGGCTAGCTTGAAGTGATCTGGAGTTGAGAGTGATGTCGGAGAAGGAAACTAATTTGAGCGACGACGTCTTACAGTTCCATCGAGCTGTAGAGAATGCTCCGTTGGAGAGTCTCAGAAAGATTTTGGCGACCGGCACGAACGTAAACGCACCGGGACGACTAGAGCAGACAGCACTGATGGTTGCGATCGCTGCAAAGGATCTTGATAAGGTCCAGCTGCTGCTGGAATATGGAGCCGACCCTGAGTTGACCGATTGTTTCAATTCAACAGCTCTTGGACATGCTGTTGATCATGATTTTGTCGAAGCTGTCCAATTTCTCATCACACATGGCGTCGACCGTGGATATCACCCTAGGTATCCGCTCAAGCAAGTCCATTACGATTGGGATCTGCTTGAGAGCATGCAAGTACCAATGCCAGAGGAACTTCGAGGCATTATGTCCGAAGACGAATGGAAGCTTTCGACGAACCCTCGGGACATTCTCGAAGAGCATGGACAGAATCCATCTGTCGAGCCACTGATTACTCAGGTCCAAAGTGTGGAATGCCTACAATTGTTTCTCGATGTTGGAGATAACCTGAGTCTGGCTCCAACCGAAATCCAACGTGACTATATAGGTATAGGGAGCACGACAAAGTTCCAGTGCACAAAGAAGGAGTATTGGTCCCACAAGTCACCTCGTTTCGGGAGCAGCAACCCGGAAGTTATAGGCAATCCGTTCTGGAACGACATGATCAGGATTGGCTGTAATGCTTACGTGGCACGCAAACGCTTTAAGGATGATGATCCCTTTTCAAACCCAGGTCCTGTCTGGTGCTACGACCGTTTTGGAGCTACCTTGACCCCGTTGTCGGATGGTCGATTTGTCCAAATCGGGGGAGAGCACGAAGATTATTACGATCCTGATTTCTGCATCTACAACGATGTTGTCGTCCATGATGGAACGGGAGGATTTCAGATTTACGGGTATCCGAAGGAGAATTTTCCGCCAACGGACTTCCACACGGCGACGCTTGTTGAGAATGCGATCTACGTCATCGGCTGTCTCGGATATGTCGATCAAAGAGAGATTGGGGTCACTCCTGTCTATCGACTCGAACTGGATACTTGGTGTTTCGAAAAGGTCGAGACGGACGGAGACATGCCGAGTTGGTTGCATCGTCATTGTGCAAAGTTTGATGCATCTAGAAACGTCATTACTGTTGAGGCGGGAGACGTTCAGGTCTCTGGGGATGACGACAACGCAACACTCTCCCCCAACACGGACCAATTCGAGCTTGATCTTGGCTCGCTGAAATGGCGGACGGTGGATCATCAACCGAAATGAGTAATCGTAGGTTGGGTGAAGCGAATGAGAGTTTGCTTTGGTTGCTGGAAACCGTTGGGATTGTTTCTGGCAACTCTGTTTCAATTGGAGATTCACGTAACCCAACAAAGCTGAGGACGATGGTCATTCACTCGAAATGTTGCAATTCAACCCGCACATCGTGAATTGCTTCATTGTTGTAGTTCCTTCCGAGCTACGTAGGCAAGATCGATGCCAGACGGTTTGTGACAACCGTAAAGAAAATGACTTGTCGGAATTCGACCGACGATAAATCGCAATGATTTCAAGTACTCCAAATGTTGGGTTACGCGAATCTCTGCTGCGATCAACGCAAGAATACGATTTCACTCCTTGACGATTGCATGGGATCACATTTCATCATTCGCTTCACCTGAACGTTCCCCACATCTTTGCTCGAAATCTCGCCTGTTTCCCTGCGTTTTTTGATATTCCAGAGGCAACTTCACGGCATAGGATATGCGGTTAGCGAACTTCTGCCTCTTGACGAGGAAGACATTTCATAGATTCGCCACTCAAGCTCTTTCATACAATCATTCTATTTCATTACTGACTATCGAGTTACGAAGTGTCGTGCTTTCGTTGGTGAGCATCACGTGAAAGGTACGCGCTGAAATCATTACAATTCATGATTGTAAATGTGGGTAACGTTGACCCAACCTACGATTACTAAACAAGGCCACCACCCTGCCCAAATTAAACGTCCATTGGCACTGCTGGACAAGCCAGCAGTGGCACTCTGAGCCTGACCTGCTTCATAGAGCATCTTTCGAATTGGTTTGCAGGTTCTGCCTCGTGGCGAACAGCATTTTTACTAGAACCAGTCCGAAAACCTCTGGAATAGCCGCTTTCCTCAACGTTTGAGAGAGCAATTTCATGTTTCAGGATCAGTTCTAGAAAAATGCGTTCTTCACGGGCAAACGGTAGAGCAAACTGCTCTAGTGCAGCGTGCTTGAATTCATCACCGGGCGACCTCGTCATTGTTCCTTCATTTTACGGGACAGCATGATAGGACAGTGGTCTGTTCTACTGGAAAAGACAAGCTGCGAGGCAATATGTGATGAGGTGTCAAATCATGTTCTTGCCAGTCATTGCATCAATGGCATTTGATTCACGCGGAAACGATCGTTGAACGCTACAATGGGCCAAGCGATTCGTTCCATCGTCTGAAACTTTTGCCTGTTGAGAGAATTGACGCCTTGTTAGACCGGACTGAGATATCACGCACTTACGCCGAAGTGACGCAAGCTGCCTTTCTGGGGCTTGTCGTGAACCTGTTGCTGGGAGTCGTGAAACTGATCGGTGGCATCTTCGGCAACTCATTTTCGCTGATTGCGGATGCAGTCAACTCGATTGGTGACGTGGTGGCGACCATCGTGGTCCTGTTTGCTCTCCGCGTCGCTCAACGTCCAGCTGACGCCGAACACCCATATGGACACACACGAGCAGAAGGGATCGCTGCCTCAAATGTAGCGTTGCTCATCATCGTCTCCGCGGTGTTCGTCGGTTGGGAAGCGATTCAACGGATCAACGCGCAACACGAAATCCCGCCAGTCTGGACGCTCTGGATTGCAGGAGCCAATGTTCTCATCAAGGAGGGGCTGTACCAGTATAATGTGCGAGTCGGAATTCGAACGGGATCATCCTCGATCATCGCCAATGCTTGGGATCACCGTAGCGACGCGTTCTGCTCTCTTGCGGTCCTGACGGGGCTCGCTGTCATTCTTCTCGGTGGGCCTCAATATATCTGGGCCGACAAGGTTGCCTCTCTCGTTGTTGTTGCCGCCATCGTCTGGTCCGGCACACAACTCTTTCGTTCCAGCGCCAGCGAACTGATGGACGTGCAGGCCAATTCCGAGTTTGTAGATCACATCCGAGAAGTGGCGATGTCGGTTGAGGGCGTGGAGGATGTGGAAACGCTCTGGGTACGAAAGTCGGGGCTGGAGTTCTTTGCCGACATCCACATCGAGGTCGATCAGCACCTCTCCGTTGCTACGGGGCATCGCATCGGGCACCAAGTGAAAGACAGGCTCTTACTGGAGTTTTCAAACTTGAGAGATGTTCTGGTCCATCTGGAGCCTTTTCCTCATACGCACGAACTCCTCCAAACCGTTGAAGAGTCACCTGAGAACAGCGAAGAGTGACAACCAGGCGGCTCGATGAAATTTGCTCGCACCAGAGCATCTTTCGAATTGGTTTGCAGGTTCTGCCTCGTGGCGAACAGCATTTTTTAGTAGAGAAATGCGTTCTTCACGGGTACATGGTAGAGCAAACTGCTCTAATCCAGGTCGAGTTGCAAGCTCTGCCGTCGTTTGAAGCACGGAAAAGTGACACAGAGAATCTGTTTTTCGTTGTCATTAACACTTCACTGGCCCATCCGGGGGGGATCTTTCTCTCATTAAAAGTCGACTTGAAAAGAAAGCTCATGGTGAGTTCATCTTGTCGCTCAATCGCCCCAACCGACAAGTCAGTCGGGCCAGCCCGCCTATTACTGAACCAGGATTTATAGAATAAAACTACTTAAATCAGGCGTATTCTGATTTAATGAACTGTCCCAAGCCTGTTTATAATGAACTATTACATTCAGAAATCCAGGATTATTTTCGTTAGACATATCTGGAAGCTCTCCTTCATAGTCGTCCCATTCTCTCACGTCAGATTCAATCGAACTTCCAACGATTAGCCCCTTCGGGGGAACAGTGAAGCGTTTCTTATGCCAATCATAAAAAGCGTCTCCACTCCAGGATACCCATTTTTTTTTGTATGTCTTACTTCTTTGAGAGATGCAAGAAATGGCTGTAAGTCTGAAGCTCTTGCCGTCAATTTCAAAATCTGTTGGTTGATCAAACTTGACTGTCAAAACAAATGCCTTTCCTGGTTCAGAAGGTTCAGCATCCTTATGAGTTGTGAACAACTCACGTAGAAACCAGTTGAACACAGGCTTGCCTTGCCAGAGCACAGACTCGCTATCAAACTTGAAAGGTGTGTTGTGTATAGTCTCGGGAGCAAAATGAATTTGTAAAGAGGTGTTTCGCCATAGATCCACGACACCATAGAACATTTGACCGATGCTGAAGCCTGCTTGATCAGGATCATCGGGAAGTAAGGACAAGCATCCGATATTTTCATGCTCAGCCAATCTCAGCGCTTGTTGTGTAAACCCCTTTCTCGAAAAAAATAATCTGAAGTTGGCTCTCAAGTGCTCAGTCTTCTTGGCAAAGGCTTCAATTTCATCCGGCCCTTTTTTTCTTGAATGATCTTTGCATTCAATGATTCCAAGTATTGGCCAGCCAGCATACTCCCCACGGATCACAACATCGCATTGCCGATTGTTTCCAATCCGGTCCAGAAGTATTTCATCATGAAGAACCTCTGAGTTCGGGGCCATCATTTTCTGAATCCTGGCGACTGCTATCTCAAGGCTAACCCCGGGTAAACTTGACTTCTTCTTTGCTGACATTGAAATAGCCCCAAGGTTTCTGAATTCCAGGAATGCGATCAGCAAACTCTGTCTACTTTAATTTACTGCAAATCGACATCTTGCGCTGGGTGGCCCGACCGAGACGGTTGGGTGCTGTAAGCACAAGATGTTCTACCATTCCCTGTCGATGTTCAATAGAAGGCACTGTCATCGACAGCTTTTAGAGCATCTTTCGAATTGGTTTGCAGGTTCTGCCTCGTGGCGAACAGCATTTTATAGTAGAACCGACGGGCTCGACTGACTTGTTCGGTTGGATTGTGTGGCACGACCCAGAACGGAACGGAGTGGAGTGATGGGCGTGGCGAGTATGAAGTAGAGACTCAATCATCGACAAGGTCTCGAATAAAATGAGAGTTCACGACTCAAATAACGGCAAGACGTACTTTCTCAAGCAGCGTCGGCGATACGATCAGCGGGGTACCATAACGGCTTTCCCGGATTGTTTGAATTTGTTTCCATACCAGAGGCGCAGGGGGGAGAAAATTGAACAGCGATCTGGTGGGTTACGTCCTCGTCATACCTTGTTCAAAAGATATGATTTCTTTCTTAATTAAGTTGCGAATCCCACCATTAACACCGATCGACGAAGTCCACCCACCTTGCTAGCTGAGACAGCAGTTGATTGAAAATGGTCGAGTGCTCGCTGGTATGCAGGAGAAGAAGGCGTCCCGCTTCAAATGGATAGAACATTACCAATGGTGGAAGAATGAGAGTCAATACGAAATTCGCCACGCCCATCCTTGCGCTTCGCTCCAGTCTGAGCGTGCCACCCACCCCGCTGGTACGCAGGAGAAGAAGGCGTCCCGCTTCAAATGGATAGAACATTTACCAATGGTGGAAGAATGAGAGTCAACGCGAAATTCGCCACGCCCATCCTTGCGCTTCGCTCCAGTCTGAGCGTGCCACCCACCCCGCTGGTACGCAGGAGAAGAAGGCGTCCCGCTTCAAATGGATAGAACCTTACCAATGGTGGAAGAATGAGAGTCAACGCGAAATTCGCCACGCCCATCCGTCCGCTTCGCTCCAGTCTGAGCGTGCCACCCGCCGCTTCAGTCTGAGCGTGTTATCCGTCCGCCACCATCTGAGCTTGCCACCCGTCGCTAAATTGAAATGCTCTCTACAGGTCAGAGTCTCCTCAAGAATGAAGCGAGAAAGTTTATCCTGTGAACTTGCCCGGCTTCAGGAACGGTTTCAGCGACTCGAATCTCCATTCGATTTCGGCGATTTCCTCATTCGAGAGTGTCAGGTCTTGAATGATCGGTTGAGCGGGAGTAGTCCCATTTGGACCATATTGCCTCGAAACCATCGTGCTGAAGACACCACGCATTTTTAACAGGTAAAGACTATAGCCACGTAAATTGCCGGGGTGGGTTTGCGAAAGATTGAACATCAGCGTCAGCTTGCTGTACATATCCTTGAGCATAGCGGGATCGTCACCGCTTCTCATCAGCTTCCAGATTTTTGCGAGGATGTCGGCGTAGGCGAGACGTTCCGTCACAAGCCCTTCGGTTCCGAGGCGCGACTCATAGAGCCATCCATAGGCCCCTCTGGCGCTGAACACACTACGAATCGACGGTGATTCGAGTAACTTGCGCACGCGAGGGATGACCGGATTCGATTCTTCCTTAACGTATCCGAAATTGGGGAACTCTTCAGCCAGTTCGATTAGCAATTCAGTAGAAGGGGAGACTCCACCGCGGCGGGCGGTTGTCTGGATCATCACTGGCTGCTCGGTGATGACAGAGGCGAGTGCTCGCCAGTATTGTCGCAAGTCCTCTTGTGTCTTGCCGGTGTCGGGTGGTCGAGAGATGATCGCTGTGGGTGAGAGCTTCCTGGCATGTTTGGCATAGACGAGCATGTCGTCGGTATCCTCACCCTGTACACCGAGGCAAAGGGCTGTCGTTTTCAGGTTTCGACTCGTCTTGGCGAGTACTTCCATCCCTTCGAGTTTTTCGTTTTGGGTTAACAGATCGACACTATCATTCGACTGCGGCCAGATCATGCCGGGGCTCTCACACCAATCGGCAAACCGTGCCTCGCGGGCAAGCACCTCGAAGTCCACGTCACCAGAGTTGGTAAAAGGAGTTGAGAGAATTGGAAACGGTCCGCGAAATCGAGGATAGTCAGGGCTTCTCAATTTCACTGGAACTTGCTTCGCAATTGTTTCTGAAGGTGCCGCACCGATCGAAGTCTGCAACAGCGTACCAGTTGCGACGCTCGAGGCCCCCAGCAGAGTGGACTTCAATAGACTTCGTCTGGAGACAAGTTCTTCGTTCTTCATCGGTGTTCCTCATTCAGAGATGCTTCGTAAAGGTTGCCAGCGGTTATACTGAAATCTGTAGAGATCGGCCAGAAAACGTAGCGCTCGATGATTGGATTGTGACGAAATCTAATCGAACAGCTGTCGGCACTGGTTTCAGTTTTGTGTCACAAAGAGAAATCGAGAAGTGACGTCGTTACCCAAAATGGTCATGACATGTCGGACAGAAAACTCATCCAACAGTTTGTCGATTCATTCGCAAAACTTGACGACATGCTTCTATTGGAATCAAACTATCCCGAACTCGTTGTAGATCAAACAGCTGAGGACTGGGAGACATGGAACACGATTCCAGTTTGGCAACCTGCAAGCATTTCAACACCACTGGAAACTCTTGGCTCACTCTACAATGCTATCGGGGGCGGTCCGCTCCCGTGCTTGTACGAAGCTCTTGTACTTTCCTTTCGCTGGTTAGAGGTGGATCTCAAAGTTTTCCAGCTATTCGCAAACCCTCCAGGCGAAGGGCTTGAGGGGCTTATCAATTCGATTTCCCAAAGCCAATATTCCACAGAGAGTTTACTGTTCCCTCGGTACATTCCATTTGCCAGAGCAGGTGCCGGGCTCCACGACCCAGTCTGTTTTGACATTAGCCAAATGAGTGATCAGCTGGATTGTCCAATTGTTCGGATCGACCACGAAGCTCTCCTGTGCGACTCTAAAATCGTTGAACGTGCGTGGCCTTGGAAATCCTTTCGAGATGCTGTCATCGAAGTCATCTTCTCGAGCTAACGATTTCCAACATTTACCATTCCTGAGGTAGACAGTCGACGCAATCAGGCTGGCCTGGAATAGAAAGATAAGCCTGAAGCAAGGAAGATCAGTTCCTTAAGGTGAATGGCTCAATCTGTTGATGCGGTCGTGAATGAATCATTTTTTGAACTCCTTGACGCCTCTTGAATTTTTTTGATACGTTGCAAAGCGGGCTGTCGCATTTTTCCTCAGCGACTCTCAAAGAATATCCTAGAGTCACCTTCAGATGTCGATCGTTACTGGAAATAAACCAGGAGATACAATGCACTACAAAGGGCAATTGCTAACTTTCACTTTGATGCTGGGCACATTGGCGACAAGTTGCGCGCCGTCATTTGCAGAAGACAAAATCGTGGGCATCATTTGGCAAATCGGCACAAAGGGGGATGATGGAAAGACTGGCAAGTTGAAATGGGGCCCCCGATTCCGGGCCACGCCTGATGGGAAAGTTTGGAATTCTCCAAACCAAGGTGTTCCTGTGGTCATCGGCAGTTGGAACGGTGACGAAGAAAAAACAAAAATGAAAATCGACAAAGTTCCATCTTCGATGAATCAGGACGGCGAAGGTGACTACGAATTCGTACTCGTCGGAAAAGATCCCAAGATCTGGCAGGGGATGTTTACGCGACAAAGTTCCGGTGCCAAAATCCCGTTTCTCATACGTCTCGTCAAAGACTGAGCAAGGTACCAAGCCAGAAGTTAGGGCAGGCTATGCGTGTCCGAATTAGCGGGCGATTGCTCAATAAAAAATGCAAGACCGGATTGCGATTCGAGTGATCTTTCGACGGTACTCGAAACGTACCCAACGGTGCTCAATCAAAAAATACACACCCTGAATGCGTACTTTGCAGTGCTCGTCGAACGTGTTCCATTCATCAAGATGGTGTCTTTCGCCACGAGGCAGAACGCGATCACCAGCTCTAAATTGTGATAGTGAAGTCCTGTTTGTGTTCCTTGTCATTGTGAGGGGCGGGGCATTTTCAGTGACTACCAATGAGCGGATGCTCCACCAAAGCTCGTGGTTCGATTTCATTGTGGATCGCCGATTCTCGCGATATAATTCAACTCACATCCAAGCACTTCAATGCACTTCCATTTCGAATGGACGTGAAAAACTCTTACGACTCACTCTCTTCGAACACTTTTCATCCGTTGTCAAATCGCAGTGGGCGAAGCCTGTCCTCACTTATTATTGTTGGATATCGATATGAAGATTCTGCTGCTTTCCGTTTCGATTTTCCTCTTGGGCTGCGTTTCCTCGCACCACGCAATTGCACAGGAGTCTGCTAAGGCGGACTCTGCGAACCCTCGAGACCCTGAGGTCGCTGCGATCCGTCAACAATCAAAATTGTTTGCAGACGCTTTCAACAAACATGATGCTAAAGCGGTCGCGGGATTCTGGACTGAGGATGGTGAATACATTGATGAAACGAGAAATGGTGGCACGCTGACCGGTCGAGAAGCGATCGAGAAAGCGTACGTCGGATTCTTTAAAGCGAATCCCAAGGCGAAGATCAGCATTGCGATCGCTTCCGTAAAAATACTAAGCGATGATGCTGCTATTGAAGATGGGCGTACGTCGGTAGAACCCGCGACTCCCGGTTCAACAGGAATGGCTCAATATCGAGCCATTCACGTGAAGGTCGCTGGCAAGTGGAAGATGGCTTCGGTTCGTGATAGCGAGATTCAGGCACCGGCTGCTTACCATTCTCTCAAGGATCTTGATTGGCTCGTTGGTTCTTGGGTGGCGGAAGAAAATGGAGTCAAGCTTGAATCGACTTGCCGCTGGATTGCGAACAAGACATTCCTCGAACGACGCCATTCTGCGACTCATTTAGACGGGTCGACAAGCGAGGGTTTGCAGATCATCGGCTGGAATCCGGATGCAGGTCACGTCCAGTCGTGGGAGTTCAGCTCCGATGGTGGAAGTGCTACCGGTGCCTGGCTTCCAACGGAGGGGGGCTGGACAGGGGCGATGCAGGGGGTCGCTGGAGATGGAAGCGTCACTTCGGCTGTCAACTATTACATCCGGATCGACGACAATGCCTTCACCTGGAGGTCAACCGACAGAACTCGTGGAGGCTTTTCACTTCCCGAGGCGGACGAAGTGGTCATCAGACGCAGCGTTCCAGTTAAGTAAAATCACAGATTTCAAAATCGTTCTTTAATCTTAAAGAAAGTCCAACCGATGGTTCGACAAACTTCGCGCATCGTGCTCATGGTGGTTCTCTCAGTTTCTCTTCCCGCAGAGACCTGTTGGGGACGAGGTTTCGGCGGAGGCGGTTTTGGAGGTGGTGCTCACCTAGGTGGTGGGGGTGGCTTTGGCGGCGGTGCTCATCTGGGTGGAGGTGGTTTCGGCGGAGGCGGCGGTTTTGGTGGTGGGGCTCATCTCGGCGGAGGCAGCTTCGGTGGTGGATCTCATCTCGGCGGAAGTGGTTTCGGCGGGGGCAACTTCGGTGGTGGATCTCACTTCGGTGGAGGTGGTGGCAACTTCGGCGGTGATCATTTTGGTGGTGGTGCTGGAGGCTTTGGCGGTGGTGACCGTGGTGCAGGATTAGGCAGCGGTGGCCGAATGAATAGCGGAGGCTTTGGAAGTGGCGGAGGCTTCGGAAGTGATCGCCCCGGCGGTGGAGGTCTTCCAGGATTTGGTGGTGGGGCAGGGGCCTCAGGCCATAATGGACTTGGCTCTGGATCGTTTGGTTCTGTTAACCGTTCACAGCTGAACAGTTTTCTTGGCCTCCCCTCGGATGGCGGCGCGAACCATCTCAATAATACGACTCACTCGAATAATTACTCTCGTCCCAACGACTTTGATTTCAATCACGGGGCGGCTCAGGGTCCTCGTGGCGGAGTCGCTGCCGGGGCAAGCGTCACAGGTCCACAAGGCAATACAGTCTATCGCGGCGGAGCAGTGGGGCCAAACGGTGGATCAGCTGCCGTACGCGGAGCAGACGGAGCAAATGGTGGAAACGTGCAGCAGGGAGCGGTAAGAGGCCCCAACGGGGGAGTCGCTGCTGGTGGAAGTGTGACTGGACCAGGTGGTAATACGGCGTATCGCGGTGCGGCTGTTGGCCCTAACGGAGGAGCTGCTGCGACACGCGGTTTCAACGGCGCCAACGGTGTTGATGCCCGGGAAAGCGCCGCTGTCGGTCCTCGCGGAAACGCCGCAGCAGGCGCAACTGTTCGTGGTCCCAATGGTGGATACGCTGCGGGGCGAGCTTACTCAGGTCGATACGGGGCAGGAGTCGTCTACGGTGCAATGACTCCCGCTGGCCGATACGCCGCAGGTGCAGCCGTTCGCACAAACTTCAATCACTGGGGCTACTACGGAGCTGGCTGGTACGGAGCACATCCCGGGGCCTGGTACGCAGCTGGCTGGGCAGCAAATTCAGCATGGCGCTGGGCGACGTGGGGTTCCGTCGGAGCCTGGATGGCTTACGAAGATGCGACTCCCGTGTATTACGACTATGGGAACACAATCGTCTACGAAAACAACAATGTCTATGTGAATGGGCAGGAGACCGCCACGACCAACGAGTACTATGAACAGGCCAAAAAGCTGGCGATGGTCGGAGTCGAAGCTCAAGTTTCCAAGGATGAAGAATGGATGCCACTTGGCGTCTTCGCGTTGAGCCCCCCTAATTCACAGAAATCTGAAATCACGTTGCAAATCGCGGTCAATAAGGCAGGCATCATTCGTGGAAACGACACGAACGATCAGTCAAACCAAACGCAGATTTTACAAGGTTCCGTTGACAAAAAAACGCAGCGAGTCGCATTTTTCGAAGGCACGAATTACTCCGACGTTTTCGACACCGGGATCTATAACCTGACCAAAAACGAAGCACCGATCCTGCTGCACTTCGGCCCGGAAAAGACTGAGACCTGGCAGCTCACTCGACTGAAGCAACCAGCGAGCGGGGATCAATCCAAAGACGACAATTCCTCAGAGAGCAACTCCTCGAACGAGAATTAATTTCGAGGTTTTTGGAAAATCGTGGACGCGGTCTGTCTCGTAGCGTTCAGCCTTTCCCTCTGATGGAAGACGTTCTTCGCGATCACGAAAAACACGAAGGAGTTGAGCATTTTCAATGATGTCGTTTCTCGTGAAGATCACTTTCATGGCTTCTTAAACAGCTTGCTACGAGGCAGCACGTACAGGCCATTCTGGATTTACTAAAGGACTACACCATGATTCGACCATCCAAATTCGCTCTCAGAGTTTTTGGTTCCTCTCTCCTCACGTTGATATTTGTGGCAGCGACCGGGAGCAATACTCTTGCTCAGCAAGCGACACCACCCCCCTCAGGATCACCCGCTGCCACGACGACAATCGATGGAAAACAACTTCCCGCGCCAGATCCAAAATTCGGCGGTGTCATCAAACCGGATGCTCTGAATTCGAAGCCATGGTGGGCACCTCGAATCGTTCCACCTCAAGACGCACCAAACGTGCTGTTGATCATTACAGATGATTCCGGATTCGGAGTGCCAAGCACCTTTGGCGGAGTCATTCCAACTCCTGCAATGGATCGCGTTGCGAACAACGGTTTGCGGTATAACAACATTCACTCGACCGCGCTCTGTTCGCCGACACGTGCCGCGCTCATCACCGGTCGAAACCATCACTCGGTCGGGTTCGGGGTCATTTCCGAACAGTCGACTGGATTCCCCGGTTACAACAGTATCATTCCTAAAGACAAGGCAACGATCGGGCGAACTTTGCTTGATAACGGTTACGCCACTTCATGGTTCGGAAAGGATCACAACACTCCGGCGTTTGCCGCCAGCCAAGTTGGCCCGTTCGACCAGTGGCCGACAGGTCTTGGATTCGAGTATTTCTACGGATTTGTGGGTGGGGATGCGAATCAGTGGCAACCGAATTTGTTCCGTAATACGACTCAGATCTTCCCATTCAAGGGGAAGCCTGGCTGGAATCTTGTCACCGGCATGGCCGACGATGCAATTGATTATCTGAATCGCATGAACCAGACGATGCCCGACAAACCATTCTTCGTTAAATACGCTCCTGGCGCGACTCATGCCCCTCACCATCCGACCAAAGAGTGGGTCGAAAAAATCCACAACATGCACCTCTTCGATGATGGGTACAACAAGCTTCGTGAGACAATTTTTGAAAACCAAAAGAAGCTCGGCGTGATTCCAGCTGACACAGAACTGGCCCCATGGCCTGACGAAGTGCTGAAACCCTGGGACCAACTGACTGCTGAAGAACAGAAACTCTTCATCAAACAGGTCGAAGTCTTTGCTGCATATGCTGCTTACAACGACCACGAAATCGGTCGAGTGATCCAGTCTATTGAGGACATGGGCAAGCTTGAGAACACACTGATCATTTACATTAATGGCGACAACGGCACCAGTGCCGAAGGTGGTCCTCTCGGAACACCTAACGAAGTTGCGTTCTTCAACGGTGTCAACATGATGCCGGTCGAAGAGCAAATGAAATGGTATGACACATGGGGAACCGAACATACCTACAACCATATGTCAGCAGGCTGGTCGTGGGCATTCGACACGCCGTTTACCTGGTTCAAACAGAACGCTTCGAAACTTGGTGGCATCCGTCAAAATATGGCGATCTCCTGGCCAGCCCGAATCAAGGACAAGGGGGGATTGCGTGAGCAGTTCTGTCACGTGATCGATATCGTCCCAACCATTCTCGAAGCGGCAGGCATTGACCCGCCTGAAACCGTAGACGGCATTCCTCAGAAACCGATTGAGGGAACAAGCCTTGTTTACACATTCGACAAAAAGAACGAGAAAGCACCTTCGCAGCATAAGACTCAGTACTTCGAGATGATGGGGCAATGGGCGCTCTACCATGAAGGCTGGTTGCTTAGCACGAAAGTCAATCGCGCACCGTGGGAAGCGTTCGGATCGGCAAATCCTGACCCGCTCAACAATCAGGTGCTCGAACTTTATAACCTCAACGAGGACTTCAGCCAATCTCGGAACATCGCAGATGAGAATGCCGACAAGCTGAAGGAGATGAAGAAATTGTTTATCGCCGAAGCGAAAAAATACCAGGTCTTCCCGATGGACGCTTCAGTCGCAGCCCGACTTGTGGCTCCCCGGCCAAACATCACTGCCGGTCGCACGGAGTTTGTTTACACACTCCCGATGACTGGTCTGCCGCAAGGTGATTCGCCTTCCATCCTGAATAGTTCTTACACGATCACGGCTGACATCACTGTGCCTGAAGAGGGAGCCGAAGGAATGATCCTCACTTCGGGAGGTCGTTTCTGTGGCTACGGTTTCTACCTTCTCAAAGGCAAGCCAGTCTTCCTTTGGAACTTACTCGACTTACAACGAATTAAGTGGGAAGGGAAAGAAGCACTCAGCCCGGGACAACATACTCTTGAGTTCGATTTCAAGTATGAAGGCCTCGGAGCAGGGACTCTCATGTTCAACAGCATGAGTGGACTGGCACGTCCCGGAACAGGTACTCTCAAGGTCGATGGCAAAGTCGTTGCGACTCAAAAAATGGAAAAGACGATTCCCATGATTCTTCAATGGGATGAAAGCTTCGACATCGGCTCCGACACCCTGACTGGGGTCAACGATGCCGACTACCTGCCGCCATTCCCGTTGACCGCCAAGCTCAATAAGCTGACGCTCAATATCAACCGCCCGCAAATGTCGCCTGCCGACATCAAAAAGCTTGAAGCAGCCATGCGAAATAACCAGTCCAGTGAATAAGGACTGAAGAGAAGCTGTTCCTGCACAACTCGAGCCTGACTCTTTGTCTTTCGAACGACGAAGAATCAGGCTCTTTCTACGTCTGTACTGACGAAAAGTTTTCGCAGCACGCTTTTTCATCAATGAAATGAATTAGAACTGATCCTGAAACTTGAAATTGCTCTCTCAAACGTTGAGGAAAGCGGCTATTCCAGAGGTTTTCGGACTGGTTCTACTGTTCGCCACGAGGCAGAACCTGCAAACCAATTCGAAAGATGCTCCAGATAAGTACTGTTCGACCAGCACTGTTTGTCTGACGAAACCGGTTGTTCAGATGAGCAGCTCGCTGATCGACTCACCTTCACAGAGTGGAATGGGGCGACCGTCGTGAGACTGGAAGGTGATTGACTGAGAGTCATACCCAAGTGCACGGTAAACAGTAGCGTGGATGTCTGCGGGGGAGACAGGGCGTGTTTCTGGATGGGCTCCGATTTTGTCAGACGAACCAATCACCTGGCCACCGCGGATTCCTCCACCAGCCAGCACAACCGAATAGCAACTGGGCCAATGGTCTCGACCGGCATCGGTATTGATTTTGGGAGTTCGTCCAAAGTCTCCCATCCAGATGACGAGGGTTTCATCCAGCAGTCCACGTTCTTCCAGGTCGTCCAGCAAGGCGGCGTAAGCCTGTTCCATTGGAGGGACGAGCCGAGTCTTCATGCTGTTGAAGTTGTCTTTGTGTGTATCCCAGGTGATGCTGGGACCGTTGACTGTTGAAACGAATCGGGTCCCGGATTCGATCAGGCGCCGAGCGAGAAGATGTGATTGCCCCCAACTGTGTCGGCCGTATCGATCTCGGACTTCGTCCGATTCCTGAGTCAAATCGAAAGCTCGACCTGCATCCCCGCGTGAAATCACATTCACAGCTGTTTCATGAAAGGTGTCTCGGGTTTCTGCAGTTGAGGAAACCACTGACTGCTGGTGATCACCAAACTGACGCAGGATATCGAGCCGATCCTTGAAGCGTGCTTGTGTGATCGCGCTGTTCAGATTCAAGTCACGGACCTGGAAATTTTTGGCGTTTGGATCGTCGTTGAGGACGAACGGATCATATTTGACCCCAAGGCAACCACCGAACTGTCCGGGCGTCAAATAAACAAAGCTGTCGCAATGCGGCTTCGGAGTAATGACATACGGCGGGACCGCTGAGTTGTATCCATCTTGTTGAGCCAGCCATCCGATCAATGTTCCAAATCCAGGCAGGTCCGCCGGGCTGGGGGTGATGAGAGTCGAGTCCAGCCGATAGGGACGTCCTGCAATCGACCAATACATCCCTGAATTGTGGGCAGAATGTTTGTGATGGACGCTTCGCACAATCGCCAGCTTATCCATTCGCTGCGCCATTCGAGGCAACATCTCTGTCACCTGTATCCCGGGGACAGAGGTCCCGATCGTTTGAAACTCTCCACGGATGGCAGGGTCTGCGTCCGGTTTCGGGTCCCAAAGGTCGATATGACTGGGAGCACCACAATTAAAAATCATGATGACCCGCTTCGCTTTTCCAGAAGCGGACGGAGAGGCTTGCTGTGCCATCGCCAAGGGTGAGGAGAAGGCTCCCAATGCAGCGGTCAGAGCTCCGAACTCACGACGGGACATTTGTTCCGATTTGAGGGAGCGTTGGTGCTTGTTTCTCGATTTAGTTGACCGAACTGTCATGCTCATACTCCGTATGACTCTGCAGTAATGTTCCCAAAGGAAAGAAGAAATCGCGAGCAGCTGATCGACATTACAGATTAATTCAATGCAGTACCAAAAGGAACCCCAGGCAGCTCACTCGGTGGAGGAGCATCCAGCCCCGGAAAGAACTGAATGGGATTACCGCAGGGCAGGGTGGTTCGGCCGTTTTTCCCGGCTGTGTTGCCGAACGACAACAGGTTTTACCACCAGCATCCAGAGCAGTTTGCTCTACCATGTGCCGGGAAGAACGCGTTTGATCCATAAAATTACTGCTCGCACGAGGCAGAACCTGTACACCAACTCGAAAGATGCTCTAGAACTGGACTCAAAAACTTGCGGTTCGCTTCTCCGGTACAGAGAAAGGTCGCAATTCAATAGGTTTTGAGACTGCTTGTAGTGTTCAAGAATAGTATCGGTTTACTCGAAGAGTCAGGAATAGTTCTCCCGGACCTGCCTACCCAATTCTCCCGGTCAGCCCACTCGGCATATCAATCAAATACGTCCCCGTCGCGACGTTCTTCCATGCAGCTCACAGTAGAACATTTGGAGACCGGGGCGAGCCGTGGGAGGCGAGAATCGGCTTGAAGTCACTGGCAGGAATCTCAACTTACGTCACTCTTTTTTACTGTTGAGTTCCAACACCTTGGATTCGTCGAAGAAGCTGACGAGTTGACCGTTGATGATTCGTCCGTCTGGAGTGGTCCCGTCATGCGCGATCTTGCAAACGATCATCGGAGCGGTCCACTTGGCGATGTATTGTGACTGCATCACAGGTCGACGTATGCGGAAGCTTTCGAGTTGCTTCCGCAATTCCTTGACGAAACTTCGATCCTGGGTATTGATCTGGTACTTTCCGACGAGCCGGATGCGGTTGTCCTTCTCAGTTTCTTCTGCGAGCAGAAGCGAGCGAAGATCGCCGGCGGAGTTCGTGAAAAAACCGATGATGATGTAGTCTTTTTGGAACCGTTTGGATTTGTCGACTGGTACAGTTGTGTGGACTACGACAGGCCCCGTCGACGGCAGCTTGTCACCTGCTGATGGATTTTCAGAATCCGTCTGTGTGTCTGATTGAGGATCAGCTGTTACTCCCTGACCTGCAGAATCTCCATCATTATTGAGTCCAGATTCGCCAGCGAAGTTGACCAGAACATCTTCAATATCGTCTGAGACCGGCCCAGCTGAACCTGATGGTGCACTTTCCGCGGCTGTACTAATCAGATCGGCCATTGCACTCGATGTGTCCGGATTCCCGTCTGCACCTGCGTTCTCTGACTGAGCAGAGGCCATGTTGCCAGCGACAAAGACGACCCACTTCAATGGATTGAAAGAGGAATTCCGTTTGAAGTAGTCCGGGTGGAACAAATTCCCATAGTCGAGCCCCACAAACAGGACGGCGTAGAGCACAGCTGCCAGACCCCAACTCCCAGCCATCACGGTTTTGCGGACTTCAGGCATCCGTTCAAAAATCGTTTTCCAGATTACCGTTGGCGACCAGAATATCGAGATGAAGTTAATGTCTTCGTTAAGCTCTGAAGCAATCATGTAGGCTCGCATGTGCGCGAGTCCCAACACATTCACACCGATGAAGATCTGGAAGATGGCAATAGGGGAGCGGTCTTGCACGGAAGGAAAAGCGACGCGGACTGCCACACTTTCCACCAGCAGGGCGATGAGTCCTCCTATGAGGACGTAGGCCCAGCGAGGGACCATCTGCAACATTGTTTTTGTGTCGAGTTTAACTTCCTCTGCACTTTCCTCTTCGTCACCGAGATCGACGACTTTTTTCCCGAACTTGGGGTAATAGCCACATTTCGGGCACCACGAGCTGCCTCCCCATGGTTCTGTTGAATCACAACCGGGGCAAGTTCTGGAAGCTGAATAACTTTGACGCACTCGCTGTTGAAGATTAGTTTGAGGGCGTTCCTCTGGCGCATCAGGGTCCAAACGGACCGATTCCAGCATTTTCATGAGACGTTCCTGCACTTGTTGCAGGTCGTCATCTTCTGTCGTTGTCTCCGACATTTTTCGTAGATCGTGCTTTAAGGGGAAGCCCAATTATTAGTCTGTAAGAACAGTCTCCTGCCTCTTAAACATAGGGTTCAGATTGACTGGGCGTAGCGAAAAAACACCAAGGACGCTACAATCTTTTGTAAAACCAAATGAAATCAGCATTTCAGACACCAATCGCTAAAGACATGACTGGTGCATCTCTGAAAATCGATTCAACCTCCGTAACACACCTGATGCCCGCAACGGAAACCCTCCCCACGTTTGAGTCTCTGAACTTAAACAGTGAACTTTTGAACACAGTTAAGTCTCTTGGATTTACGGCCCCTACGCCGATCCAACAGGAATTGATTCCAGTCGCTTTAACCGGTGTCGACTGCATCGGTCAGGCACGGACCGGAACGGGAAAGACCGCAGCTTTCGCGCTCCCGATTTTGCAGAATCTGAACCCGAAGAGTCAGCACATTCAGGCACTTGTTCTGGCTCCAACTCGAGAGTTGAGTGAACAGGTCGCGCAAGAATTTCGCTACCTGGCTGGCGGGTCGCCCTGTGAAGTTGTTCTGACTGTCGGGGGACGTCCATTAGGGCCGCAAATCAAATCGCTGGAACGATACCCACAAGTTGTGATTGGAACTCCCGGCCGAGTGATCGATCTGATCCAACGCAAAGTTCTTAAACTCGACCAGATCAGCACAATGGTCCTCGACGAAGCGGACCGGATGCTCGACATCGGTTTCAGGAAAGACATCGAGCGGATTCTTCGTTCATGTAATGAGGATCGTCAAACACTGCTGCTCTCTGCAACGTTACCCGATCAAGTTCAGCAACTTGCCAATCGGTACATGCGAGAGCCAAGACGGATTGACCTGTCGGATGATCATGTCGTCGTCGACACAATTGAACAGTTCTATTGCACTGTCGAACGGAAAAACAAATTCCAACTGCTGATCAAACTTCTCATTCAAGAGCGCCCGTCGCAAGCGATCGTGTTCTGTCGTACAAAACGGAGCGCGCACGACATCTACACCAAAATTCAAAAATATCTTTCGGATGTCGAAGCAATTCATGGTGATTTGCAACAACGAAAACGTGATCAAGTAATTCGTCGCCTGCGAGATGGACGAGCCAGACTTGTCATCGCGACCGACATCGTCGGACGCGGGATCGACATTTCGGGAATCTCACACATCATCAACTACGACATTCCAGAAGGTTCTGATGACTACATCCATCGCGTCGGGAGAACAGGCCGCATGTCCTCCGACAGCGACGGTCGCGCCTTCACATTCGTGACTCCCGAGCAGGGTGGGGAGCTGACAAAAATTGAGATGAGAATCAATCAATTGTTGCAGGAATATCAGTTCGAAGGTTACGATGCTTTTGCAGCACGTGAAATTAAAACGGTTCCGGAGAACGAAGCTTTTGTCCCGACACCTGCCAGCGAGCAGGAATGGGATTCGATTTTCGACGAGTTAAGCTAACGTACTCAAACCAAACCTGATGAACGACCTTACTCCCGGCAAGTGACAATGATTTCGAAGTATTGTGGTTGCTGAAGTCACGTGAGGTGTTCTCAGGAAAACAACAGTGAGACATCTGGCAACGGCTGATGGATCAAATTTCCCGTGACAGCAGAATCGAAGAATAGGGACTTGAACGAATTCGCCTGACTGCGACATCAACCTGAGGAGCAACCCGTGTTCCAAGAAGCAATTGGACGCCCGATGGAAATCCTCCTTGTCGAGGATAGTCTCGTCGCTGCAAAGTTTGCGATTGGTGCTCTCAAGCGAAGTGAAGTCAAACACCGATTGACTTGGATGACCGATGGCGAAGATGCCCGGCAGTTCTTATTTCGAGAGCAACGATTCTCTCTGGCACCCCGTCCTGATCTGGTTTTGCTCGATCTGAATCTTCCTCGTCTTAGCGGCAAACAAATTCTGGAACTTGTTCGGAATGACGACCATCTGAAAAAAACTGCCGTAGTGATTATGACAGGCGAGCTTGGGCAAGACGGGATTCACGAATTCGATGAACTCGACGTTCAAGGGTATCTTGTCAAACCGGTCGACCTTGAAAACTTCGTCGCACTTGTCGAGCAACTGAAGAGTTACTGGAAGTCTGAAATGATTCTTCCCAACTCAGCTTGAGTCTGAGAACCTGTTCCCAGCATCCCTGTTTTTCGGTTGATTATCCAATGTTGCTATCATTAAGGTGACACATTCCCGAACTCTACTCTCTTCATTCCAATAAGTCCCACGACGATGTCTCAAACTTCATTACCTGACGGGCTCACTCCAGAACAGATTCAGGAATGTCAGGCAATCCTTGGGTATGAATTCAAGGATCAGGATATCCTCATTCTCAGTCTCACACACGCCTCTGCGTCCCGTGTTCGGTTGGAATCCAATGAGCGTTTAGAGTTCCTCGGCGATGCGATCCTCGGCGCTGCCGTTTGTGAATCATTGTTCCAGAGATTCCCAGAAGCATCGGAAGGCGAACTGACTCGAATCAAGTCTGTCGTTGTCAGCCGTGCAACATGTGCTCGAATTGTCAGGCAATGGAGGTTGCATGATTATCTGATCCTCGGAAAAGGGATCACCATGAGTTCGCACATTCCAAATTCTGTTCTCGCAACAGTTTTCGAAGCGATCATCGGCGGTATTTATCTCGATCGAGGATTCGATGCAGCCAAATCGTTCATCCAGCGAATTATTGACCAGGAGATCACGCAAGCTGCGGACTCGGAAGTCGGCGTCAATTACAAGAGTATCCTCCAGCAGCGAATTCAAAAGCTGTCTGGTGAAACTCCTGTTTACGAAGTTCTCGATGAGGAAGGACCGGACCATTCCAAGTCGTTTCAAATTGCCGTGATTGTCGGGTCTGATAACTTCACTCCTGCCTGGGGACCGAGTAAAAAAATTGCTGAACAACGGGCAGCCCAGAATGCATTGTCGAAAATGAACGGTGAAGATCCCCCGAATCCAGCAGAGTTGGCTAAGAAACGCTAACAATTTTGCTGAAATCGTCCGTAATCATTGCTGTTTCGAGATGGTGTGCGGGCTTGGTGAGAGCGATTACATTGTTCAAATTACCGTTAAAGAAATCATGAAAGTCGCTTTCGCGGGCAGGACATGCATTAAAAATTAGAGCAGTTTGCTCTACCGTGTGCCCGTGAAGAACGCGTTTCATCAATAAAATTGCTGTTCGCCGCGAGGCAGAACCTGTCACCAATTCGAGAGATGCTCTGATCAGAAGCCACCAGCGACTCTTCAGGTGGATTCTTAAGCCTCTCGCCACGTGAACGGTCGAATCTTCTATTTTGGGGAACGTTTTTCACAAGGCTGTTACACGCGCTGCAATAATTCGCGTTGAATTCAAGAACTGGCTTTGCATCACATCGGCGTTCGCTGTTATGTTGTGTTGGGCTGATCACAGTCGGCACCTGTAAAATTCAGACAGGAAGTTGGTCGTAGTCAAGCGGGCTTCACAGTCAATCCCAGTGAGGACGAGACGATGCCAATGCCCGATGAAATGTACGCTGAAGCAAAAAAGTGTATTCAGGAAAAACGATTCGCCGATGCGGTTCAATGTCTTGAACAAACAATCCAGGCGGACTCTCAACATGTGCTCGCCCATGAGACACTCGCTGGGCTTTGCTTTCTGACCAAGGACTATGACCGGTCAATCCAACTCTATCAGAGGGTTCAAGCTCTTGATCCCAGAAATACTGGAGCTCTCGTTAACGTCGGGGCAGTGCAGAATAAAAAGAAGGAATACGCAGCAGCAGTTAAGACTCTGAGGTTGGCACTCTCGAAAGACCGCCGCTGTCCCGAAGCTTACTACAACCTTGGAATTGCCCAACGGGGGCTTCATCAAAACTCGATGGCGGTTTCAGCTTACAAAGAAGCGATTCGATTGCAGCCAAATTTTGTCGAAGCATATACAAACTTGGGGAATGTGCTTTTGGAAATGAAAAACCATAGCCAAGCGATTTTGCAGTTTCGAAAGGCATTAGAAATTCAACCAGATTTTGAAAGAGCAAAGATTGGACTCAGTGCCGCTTTAGAGCAAACAGAACAGGCAAAGTCCGCGATCAGTCCCTTCGGTCGACTTGTTGATATGGAGCAAGTGGAAAAAATGAACCGGGCTGTTGCGAAGCGTTTGCAACTAACACCGCAGCAACGTTTTGAAGACCGCGAAGAAGTTCACAAGCTAGCAAAAGAGTCCGAGTTGCAAGCCATTGAGTTGCTGAAGCAAATAAAAGAGGAGCTCTCCCCCATTATTCTTGAATTGTCGCGACTCTCTTCGGAAGAGACCTCCGGTCGTGTCTGGGAAGACGGCTTGAATAAATGTCAGGAAGCAAGTCGGCGATTTAATCTGCATCTCGAAAATCTGAATGAGACCACCGACAAACTGACCGAGCACGAAAAAGAGATCCAACGGCACTCAGAGTAATTTCGATTTTAGAGCAGTTTGCTCTACCGTGTGCCCGTGAAGAACGCATTTCGCTAGTAAAAATACTGTTCACCACGAGGCAGAACCTGCAAATCAATTCGATAGATGCTTGTAGCATTCTTTGGATGGCTGTTCGACGCGATCAGTCAATGAAGCCCTGAAAGTGACCTTCACGGACATGGTAAGCAGTGGAAGTGTTTTATAGCCGGCCGCTTCTCAGAATTCCCCACACGAGCCAGAGTCCGAGAAACCCGGACATCATGAAGAGCGGAATTGCGATGAAGAGCGATTCAGTCATTGTCGTTCGAATAATAAGCGCCGTCGAAACCAGCAGCGACGACACAACCAGCCCCACGACAATCCGATTGCTCGATCTGTCAAATTCATGGATGAGTCGGTCGAGACCTTTATGTTCAAACTGAACTTTCAATTCGTCCTGACTCGCTTTCTGAAGTGTTCGCCCTAAGTGTAGCGGCAGATCATGTGCGGTTCGGAACAGCTGTTTAATATCTGATATCGCCTTCTCAGCAATTCGTTTCGGATCGTAGCGTTGTTTGACAAGCTTTTCGATCGCAGGCGCAATCACCTCAGCCAGGTTGAATTTTGGATCCAACTGGCGGCCTATCCCCTCTAACGTGATGATTGCCCGGATCAGCAACATCATATCACCGGGACAACGTAATCCATGGTTTGAAAGGATCGAAACAAAGTCGTTGAGGAGTTGTCTGATGTTCAGTTTTCCGAGATCAACGCCATAGTAGGCGTCGATAAAATCTCTGGCATCGGCACGAAGTGCAGGGCGGTCGACTGGCAGGGTCGGCTGACCAAGAGCCAGAATCGTTCGAATGGTACTATCGACATCATGCCGCGCAATGGACAAAAACAGGTCCACGAGCAACTCACGTTTCTCTTCTTCCAGAAATCCAATCATGCCGTAATCGAGCAAAACGATAGAGCCGTCTCGCTTTACTCGAATGTTCCCGGGGTGCGGGTCTCCATGAAACATTCCGAAGTCGAACGCCTGCTTCAGAAAAATCTGTGCTCCTTGTCGTGCAATCGTTTTGGGATTGAGAGCTGAGTCCTGAATTGCATCAAGGTCATCGACATGTAGACCTTCCATAAACTCCATCGTCAGGACAGCATCGGTCGAACGTTCTTCATCGACAATCGGGACACACAATCGAGGGTCGTCTTCGAACAGTCGCGAAAACTCCTGCATCGCGCGGGCTTCTCGTTGAAAACTCATTTCCCGCCGGATTGTGCGTGTGAAGTGATTGACCAGGCCCACTGGATCGAAAATGCGATATTCAGGGATGTGTCGCTCGATAAGCTGCGCGATTTCAAGCATGAGTGCAACATCACGCTCGACCTCTTGTACAACTCCAGGTCGACGAATCTTCACAGCTAATTGTTTGCCTTTCTCGTTCCGGGCAAGATGCACTTGCCCCAATGACCCAGCTGCTAAGGGCTCGTCTTCAAAAGAGACAAAGACGTCCTGTGCCGGTTTCCTGAACTCTTTCTGAATCGTTTCGTGGACTTTTTCGGTCGCGAAAACGGGAACATTCTCTTGCAGCAAGCAGAGTTCCTCGATGATCTCAGTAGGGATCAGATCGGGCCGAGTACTAAGAATTTGGCCGAACTTGACGAACGACGGGCCTAATTCCTGGAGCGCCAGACGAATTCGCTGCGCCGAGGTGAACTCTTCAAACTCTTCATGTTTTTTCAGTGAGATCATACGACGACCCCACTTTAAATACTTCAGCAGCCCGAGCCGTTCCAGAAGGTCTCCGAATCCGTAATTGATCAGGACCGTAATCACTTCCCGGCCACGATTCAGGTTCTTCAGAAATCTCAGAGGGTATGGTTCCACAGCGACAGTATTCCACTTCAAGAATCAAGGAAGGACTATTGTGGCAACCATGAGAACGAAACACAAATCGTGGTTCAATGAGTGTCTGCCTCGTAGAAAGCAGACAATGCAGTCTTGGAAGTGACCTTCACGGAAAGGACAAGAATTGAAAATGCATTCAGCGAAGAATTTCCTTAAGAAGTACGTTGAGCCAGACCAACGCCACGGTAACTCATATCGAGTATCTCCATCGGATGCAAAACTTTGACATCGGGACGATCCTGATTCTTGAGTGTTGATTGAATCTGCAGAGAACACCCGGCATTCCCCATAATGACTGCCTGAGCACCGGTGTCGAGAATATGGTCCGTCTTTCGCTTCCCGAGACGATCCGCCATCTCGGGCTCGGTTAAGTTGTAGGACCCGGCGGCTCCGCAACAGATTTCGGATTCCGCTAATGGAACGACTTCAAGATCGGGAATCATATTGAGTAGCTGTCTCGGTTGAGACCGAATTTGCTGTGCATGACAAAGATGGCACGCATCGTGATAGGTCACTTTCATTGGGACTCGATGTTGCGGCGTGAGGGGACCAAGTTCCGCTAGAAACTCCGAAACATCTTTGACCTTGGAAGCGAACTGGCTCAGCTGAGTCGATGTTGAACTTTCCGCACCCAACTCCTGAGCAATATGGCCGTAATCCTTGAGCATCGATCCGCAGCCAGCCACGTTGACAATGACTGAGTCGACACCTTGAATATCAAACGCCTCCTGGTTCTGGGACGCCATGCCCAAGGCAGGGTCGCCCTGGCCGGAGTGATAGTGGATCGCTCCACAACAGGATTGTGATCTCGGAATGTGAACATCGCAGCCGTTCTGTTGCAGCACTCGAGCTGTTGCCCAGTTCACATGATGGAACATTGCATCGGCAACACACCCGGTGAACATCGCCACGCTGGCGCGTTTCTTCCCAATTGCAGGCAGGAACGCCGGCAAATCCGCTTCGCGCGGCTGTAGTTCCGGGAGAAGTCGCTGCATCCGTTGCAGCTTCTGTGGAAGCAGCTTCACGACGCCTGTCGCGTCCATCAGTCGATCCAGTTTCAAAGCTTGCATGATGCGAGCAGGGAGCAATGCCCAGCGAATTCGATTGGCGTATGGGAAGATCCCATACATGATCCAGCGATGAAACCAGTCCTGCTTCACAGGTTTGCCATCCGCTCCTTCGTGCATTTTGACACGAAACGGCTCAATGAGACGACCATACTCAACCCCAGAAGGGCAGGCCGTTTCACAGCTGCGGCAATCCAGACAGAGATCAAGGTGCCGCGTCACAGATTCCGTAAGTTCAAGCCGTCCATCAGTGACAGCTCGCATTAAGTAGATCCGCCCGCGCGGACCATCGTTCTCATTCCCTGTCTCCAAATACGTCGGACAGGCAGAAGTACAGAGTCCGCAATGCACACAATCGAGGAACTTCTCATACTGCAATCCAGTAGAAGGACTCTCATTTGTGGGCGAAGTCGTAGAAGTTGTCACTTGATCAGTCATCGTTCAACGCAATCTTTATCGTTTGCGAAAATACTTGTCATTCACGTCGGGCAATCCAAGGGGATTGCATCTTAGCTGTCTGCCGATGACGCAACTACCCATGGGGAACTTTGTGCATCGAGGAACTCGCATAAGTCAGCCATCGAATCTGACCACCAGACTGGTCTTGTCCGCTCCATCCCTCTGTGTCTGCTTTGACCGTTTGTTTTTAGCAGTATGTTTCACTTAGTGCAGTTTGCTCCACCGTTTGCCCGTGATGAACGCATTTCTCCAGTAAAAATGCTGTTCGCCACGAAGCAGAACGTGGAAACCGATTCGAAAGATGCTCCAGGTCTTCAGTATCCCATTTTGCTCCGGTGACTCATGGGGCAAAAATATTGAACGTGAACACATTCCGGGGAGAATGATCGCAAAAAAAGTGGAACTCGGGAGGGTTCTCGCTGCTATGTCTTCCTGGCTGAAATTATCGGGTGGCAGCAACTCGATTGAGTTTATTCAGAATTCTACGGCCGATTTCTACTCATACGAACAAGCAAAACCGGCTGGAATTGCCGGAATAACTGCTTCATCCGTAAAAATCCACATGAGCATCATAATCGGTACAGTTTTACAAATCAGCGGTCCGATAAGAGCATCAAGGTCTTGCCGGTCTGCGCGATTGTATTCTCAAAATGCAAAAGCAAGGGCAGGGGAGTCTCGATAAATAATGGTGAATTCCTGGCTCGTCGGCATGTTCAATCTCTGAACAGCATGTCGGCCAACCTGTCAAGGACATACTGATGCGGATTCAGCCCTGGATGATAACAGTTGCAAGTATACTCGTACTTGTCGCTGTTCAAGCGGAAACATCTGGCCAACAACCCGGCGGCTACCCGGGAAGTGTGCCTCCTGGTGCACCCATGGTTCCTATGCAAGGGCAATACGGACCTGGTCCCCACCAATCTCCGTATGCCACAAATCATCCACAACAAATTTACCCACCGGGGACTCCTGCTGAGTATCAGCCTTGGCCACAGATTAGCCCGTTCAACGCACCCAACGTTGCGATGGACCAACACTACAACAAGGACGGAGTGTGGTTCCGAGACATCGTCTACCGAAAGCGAAAGTATTTCGGCTCGGTAGAGTTGATGTCCATCGCGTTTCGCAATCCCGGAAACTCGACCATCGGATCTCCATACGCAACACGTGCCGATTTTGACACAATGTTCCCATTGGGAGTCCCAATCGACTTCGCCAATATGGAAGCTCCAGATCCAAACATCTTTGGAACTCCAACCCCTGGCTGGATGACTGTTGATGACCGAATCTTCCCGATTCCTTCAGTAGATGGCGGGAATGCACAGTTCGATCAGGTTTTGGGATACCTTTATCCTATTCGCAACACCAACCAGATGTCGAACCTGGGAAGAACCCTCGGGACACAGATTCGCTGGGGATTTGAAAACGAAGATGGAACGGGTCTCCAGCTGACTGGATGGTGGGCCTTTGATGATTCAGCTCGCTTCAAGTCGGGTTCAGACGAAATCAACGGAGTTCCTGTCACACAGGCAATGAGCTTGGCAGCTGGTGGTCAGAACCTGCTGATCCGTGGAGTCATCCCTTACTACACAGGGGAACCGATTGCTCAACTCGCATCGACCTTCGGTCCGGGACGAACAGCAAAATACGACATCCTCTTTGAGATGGAACAGACGACACGGGCAGCTGGGACGAGCATTAGCCTTTACACACAACCCATTTACAAAAGCAAAGGTGTGAAAGTTCGTCCTCTCTGGGGAGCACGTTACACCTACCTTGATGAGAACTTCCGTTTCCGTGGAATCGATTCTGGTCTCACATACGACATCGACGAAGAGACCTATCGGCCAGATGGAGCCATCAGCCCGGCTCATGCACTTTACGAAGCAAGACTGAACAGCGAAGTCCGCAGCCACGTCGCTGGACCTGAAGTTGGACTCCGATTCGATCTTGGTGATAGTGACGCGGCATTCAAAGTCTGGGCGGAAACGATCTTCGGATTGAATGCAAACCAGGAGAACATCTCAATCTGGGGTGACAACATCGGTGATCCGTTGCACGAAGCACGATTCGAGAACATCGGGAATCCACGAATGCTGGACCCAACTGTTCAGTCCGAATTTTTAGACAAGAAGAGCAGCACACATGTCTCTCCTTCATTCCAACAATCGATCTTTGCTGAAGTCGCAGCCTTCCGTAACTTGCCTTTGATCCGAAATGCCTCGATCTTCGAAGACACTTCATTCCGATTCGGTTACACATTCTTCTGGCTGGGAGAAGTGGCCCGTCCTGCGGAATCGATCAAATGGCAAGGCTTCCCACTGTTTCCTGAAGTCCAATCCAACCGAACATCCTGGTGGATGCATCAGTTGAACTTTGCAGTTGACTGGACCTTCTAGAGTATCTTTCGAATTGGTTTGCAGGTTCTGCCTCGTGGCGAACAGCATTTTTATTAAGAAATGCGTTCTTCACGGGCACACGGTAGAGCAAACTGCTTTAGAAACCTTTTGAAAATGATGTACATGTTCTGAGTGTATTTTTGACTCGCAATCTGAACACGATTCGCGATCAGACGATTTTCGAAATTTAATTTTACGAGACTCTGAATTCTGACAAGTCCGATTCCGCTCATTTTGAATTGAGACTTGTTCACGCAAACTACTGCCGGACTGGAAAAAAGCGGGGAGCCTGTCTTCCCGCTTTTTTTGCAGGTTGGCTCCCAGGAGAAGACGATGGCTTTGTTGCAGAAAACTCAACTTGGACTTGCACTCATTCTGCTCGTTGGCTGTGGTTCCGCAGAGCAGGGGGGAGCAACGAATCCAGTACAGCAGCCAGTGACAAAGGTCGAAATCTCCAGCATTGACTGGAAATCACCTGTGACTCAGCAGGACCTGAAAGATTTCAAAGCCATTGTTGACCAACTTCCACTTCAACAAGTTCCTGAATTTGCTCGTGCCGATCTTGGTGACCAAAACGGCTCGACAATGAATGTAAAGCAGTACATCGCGCACCTGCGTGGACGTTACCGCTCCGCCATTGATCCGCAAAGACAAGGGGATGCCTGGCTGGAAGATTCAGAAGTTGCAAAGTCATTTCAAAGAGTGAATGTCGACCCACACAACTTCGCGGCTCTTGCAACCAAAATCAGTCTTGCGTGGTCCGCCTCAACTGTCAAAGGGGAAGTCCCCATTCTGGCAACTCAACGACGACTCAAAGAGCAACTCGAAGCCCTTGTTTTTGATGTCGAGCACCCATCGCCCGAAGAGTCTGTCCATCAACGTGAACAACGACTTTCTGTGATTCGAGAAACAATCGCTCTCAGCGAATTTCTGGCATTCATCAAAGAGGTTCCTGAAGAAAGTCTGGCAGTCGTTCAAGCAAACTCTGATGTCCTCCAGCGTTACCTTCCGCAAGCGAGTCTCCAGAATCGCTTCGAGCAACGTCATGAAAGCTCGCCGTCGGTGATTCACGTTGGTCACTCCTCAGAGTAAGCGGCAGAGTAAGCCGCCAGAGTATGCCAACGCCAGCGACGCATCGAGCAACTCGCTTACGACCGCCGATCCTTCTCTGATCGCCCGGGTTTTCCCGACCTCTGAGGCTGCTGGCCACGGGGCAGAACGCGAAGCCAAAATTGGATTTGCGACAGGCATTGCGTTGTCAGTTTCCTGTCAACGACTAGTATGGGCGCAAATCTTTGCCGTGTGCGGTATTTTACAGAGACCGACCCCGACATCGCGAATGATTCAGGATCAGCCAAAGACTTTTGTGATTTAAGCATCAATTCAAGCGTCAATTCAACGTTGACGAGTTTCTGAAACGGAGAAAAACAGAATGCCAGAACAGGTTGTCATTATTGGCTCAGGCCCCGCTGGATGGACCGCCGGAATTTATGCTGCTCGTGCAAGCCTGGAACCCCTTTGTATTGAGGGTGAAAACACCCAGGAGAACTGGGATCTTGGACGTCCTCCACAAGGGCAACTTGCCATCACCACCGAAGTCGAAAACTTTCCAGGTTTCCCACATGGAGACTTAGGTGGTTATCTCTCCTCTTCGATTTCTGCTGAACGTCAATACATGCTCAGCGAACATCAAAAGGCAGGGGTGAGTGGACCTGAATTGATGGAGTTGATGCGTCAACAGGCGATCAACTTTGGAACGCGGACAATTACCGAAGACGTTATCGAAGTCGATTTCTCTCAGCGACCATTCAAGCTGAAAACAACAAGCGGTCTGGAATTCGAAACACTCTCAGTCATCGTTGCCACTGGGGCACGTGCCAATTACCTCGGGCTCGATTCGGAAAAGCAATATAAAAACGCAGGGGTCTCAGCCTGTGCGGTCTGCGATGGGGCACTCCCAAGATTTCGCGATCAACCATTGGTTGTTGTGGGCGGAGGAGACAGCGCCATGGAAGAAGCGGATTACCTGGCCAAGTTCGGCTCGAAGGTCTATATCGTCCACCGACGCGATGAATTTCGTGCGAGTAAAGTGATGGCGCAACGTGCCATCGACAACCCAAAAATCGATATCAAGTGGAATTCCACCATTGATGAAATTCTAGGGACCGACGAGGCAGGGGTCACCGCTGTCAGAATTCGCAGCACAGAAGACGAGAGCAAAACTGAAGAGCTCGAAGCTGCGGGCTATTTCGCTGCCATCGGACATACTCCGAATACAGAATTCCTCAAAGGCCATCTCGACATGAACGAAAAGGGTTATGTCAAATGGACTGTCCCGTTCCGGACGAACACCAGTGTGGAAGGTGTCTTCGCCGCTGGGGATGTCGCTGACGACCATTATCGTCAAGCCGTGACAGCTGCCGGGACCGGATGTATGTCCGCTCTCGATGCCGAGCGATTCCTCGGTTTAGATGGTCTCACTTAATTGAGAGCGTTTTCAATGCTTGTGGCCTCCAGTGACTCACCGGAGGCTAAATGGGAGACTGAAGACCCAAGTGTAACTTGCTCAAGAAAGCCTCACTCAGTCGAGAAAATTTTAGCCGGGCACATGAGAAGTGCCCGGCTATTTTTGCTTTCCTCGATGACTCTCTCACTGGCTTGAATATTGTCTCGAATCTTGCGAACAACCTGAAGCCGCTTTTCTTCTTGTCTTTCGCGAACCCCCTCTTTTGACACTGGATCAACTCTCTGAGATCCGGGCTTTACCTGAACTGCCTGCCCTACATAGACTCCCGTTTACAGATCTTCTGGTAACGGAGTGAAGAGATCATGTGGTATGACATATTGGTATTGGCCATCCTCATTTATTTTGCCGTGCGCGGTGCCGCACGCGGGATGGTTTTACAACTTGCCGGCATCGCCGGGATTGTACTCTGCTTTGCATTTGCGGATGGAATTTCTCAATTCGCTGGCCCATATGTCACTCTCGAAGAGCCACTCAATACCTGGGTCATTCTGTTTGGCGCCTATATTTTCTTCACACTGATCGCATACGTGATCGCAGGACGGATTTCTGAGTATCTGGTGCGCGTGAAACTCAAAGAGTTTGACAGCCACCTCGGAGCGGTTTTGGGATTCGTCAAAGGGGTCATTTTGTGCCTGATCATGACGTTCGCAATCGTGACCGTTTCCGAGGATGCCCGTGAAGCGTTGAGAAAATCTCGCAGCGGAATTGCAGCTGCCCGAATTGTGAAAACTGGTCATTCCTACTTAGAAGTCCTCCCTCCAAATCTCGTTGAAGCGCTTGAAAAGTATATCCATCTTTTGGATGACGACGATCTGGCCAATCACTACGCTGGCGAGCACGCTCATCACGGGCATGATCATCTCCCCGGAACAAATATCTCTCTGGGTGATTCCGGAACGATCGACCATGGGGCCACTCCTAATCCCAGTCAGCCTGGTTTTGACCCAGTCGCTGAACTTAAAAATCTCGTCAGCCAGCAAACCCAGCAGCTTCTCATTTCTGCGATTCAAAGCGAATCCAATCCGCAAACGCAAAACGAACTCGCCAGTCGTCTGGTCGAAAATTTAAAAAGCGCAAGCCCTCAGGAACGCTCAGAATTTGAAACGCTCTTGCAGCCGTTTCGCAATCAAGGCTCGCAAATCCTGTTGAGCCGTCTCTCCAGTTTCCTGAATGTTCCAACAACTCCAAAACCTGTTGATCCGGGACTTCCCGTTCAGCCCCCCACAACGCCACCACAGCCGAATCTCAAAGCAGAGATCGCTTCATACACCAAGCAAGTGGCAGCTGTTTACAGCAGAGATCCTGTGCAACAACAAAACTTCGAAACTCAGATCAGTCAATTTTTAGGAGCACTCCCAGATGAGATTTATCTGGGAGTCCTGAAAGACTGGAACGCAGACATCCGCTCGCTGCCAGATCCGGATCGGCAGACAACGGGACAAAGCACACTCGAACAAAGAATTTACCGCCAGGCAGAACTGGCAAACATCCCGATCTGGAAGCTCGCACCAGAGATTCAAGATCGACTCAAGGCGGTGAGCAATCCGCGCAGCGGATCGATTCGATAGATCATCATCAACGCTTGTCGTTCCCGTGGTCAATCAGTCCGAACAGAGGCAGCTCTGAACCCTACGATGCAGGCCTGAACGCCGCTTACGGATAGAGGATACAGGAAGGGGAAGCACGAACGTTTCGAAGCCATCCTCAATACAGACCAGACTCGAAAGAAGACCGTCAGTTGAGGCAGGCTTGAAGAGACAGAAAGAGGCGATGACGCAGGTTCGAAATACGACCCTGAAACCGTATTTGTGATCTGCGACATCCCCAGGGAATTCACATTCCCTCGTAAAAGGACCAGACCCCAACGTCCGATAATGTCCGTTATGTTCGATTCGGGTACGGCAAATAGGCAGCCAAACCTATATTGAGGGTTGTGCTGCTTAAATGCGAGCGGAGAGTTCTGCTCTCGGTTCGTTCTAAGAACGTGTCCGAGAGCGACTATCCCGGATCCGGTCCCGAACCGGTTATGCTTCCGATTCCAACGGGGCTGCTTGCACCGTTTCTTCGAAGACTCCGATCTTGCGGAACTTGTCGTAGCGGCGGTTGATGAGCTCGTCTTTCGGGATCTCAGAAAGCTGCTTGAGAGCACTGTTCAGCGAGGCTGTCATG
The DNA here is from genome assembly GCF_048270125.1 of Thalassoglobus sp. Lineage (NCBI taxonomy): Bacteria > Pseudomonadati > Planctomycetota > Planctomycetia > Planctomycetales > Planctomycetaceae > Thalassoglobus > Thalassoglobus sp. The sequence goes on from NZ_JBLWTN010000033.1 coordinate 38,894, forward strand.
AAAGTCGCCATCTGGCGGTGATTGCGATGAGCTCCGCCGAGTGGCTCATCGATGACTTCGTCGACGATGCCCATTTTGAGCAGGTCCGAACTCGTAAACTTCAGTGCGAGCGCGGCCTTGTCAGCGAACTTGGCGTGCTTCCAGAGAATGCCTGCACATCCTTCTGGACTAATCACCGAGTAGTAAGCGAAACGGAGCATGGAGATGTGGTCTCCAATCCCGATTCCGAGTGCGCCTCCACTCCCCCCTTCCCCGATTACCACGCAAACGATGGGGGTGTTGATCTTGGACATCTCGCGCAGGTTCAAAGCAATCTGATACGCCTGTCCGCGTTCTTCCGCTTCGATTCCGGGATATGCTCCGGCGGTGTCGATGAGACACACGATCGGCAGGTTGTACTTAGCTGCCATCTGCATTTTCCCAAGAGCCTTTCGGTAGCCCTCGGGATGAGCCATTCCATAATTGTGCTCAAGACGCTCTTTGAGATTCCGTCCTTTCTGCTGCGCGATCAGCATCACTTTACGGTCGCCGATTTTTGCGAATCCGGTCAGGATGGCTCGATCATCTCCGAAGGATTTATCTCCGTGGAGTTCCACGAATTCATCAAAGACCAATTCGATGTAATCCAGCGCCTTGGGGCGTTCATCGTGCCGAGCCACTTGCACAATTTGCCAAGCGTCAAGTTGCTCGTATGTTTCTCTTTTCAGTTTCGTAAGTTCGGTTCGAATGTTCCGGATCGACTCTCGCGTGGAAGCCGTAGGATTCGGTTGAGACTCCAGACTTTCTAACTGCTTTTCCAGATCAAAAATAGGACGTTCGAAAGGGAGCGGAAGTGGTGCGGACATAGTAATAGAATCGTTATTTGTCGTGATGGATTTCTGTATGGAACTTTAGGGGAATTGATTAGAGCTGGTCCTGAAACTTGAAATTGCTCTCTCAAACGTTGAGGAAAGCGACGATTCCAGAGGTTTTCGGACTGGTTCTATTCAATTTCGAGGTCATCAAAGGTCGCTAAAGGGATATCCTCTTTCGGCTTTTGTTGCTCAGCTGGCGGAGCAGACGGGGCAGAGGGTTGTGGCCTCTGAGTTTGCTGCGGCGCGGTTGGCGGTGCTGTCGGCGGCGATTGCTGCTGCGGTGCGCCTGGTGTTGGAGCAGGTGCTCCAGGTTGTGGAGGCTGAGCTCCTTGCTGCGCAGCTGGCGGTCCGGGTTGCGGAGGCATTCCCCCCGGTTGAGGTGCTCCGGGATACGGCATCCCAGGTTGTGGATAACCGGGAGGCATTCCTGGTTGTGGCGGATAGCCAGGGGGCATCTGGCCCGGCATCATACCGGGCTGTTGAGGAAACCCTGGCATTCCTCCGGGGTAACCTGGCATCATCCCGGGAGCCATCGGATAACCGGGTGGCATTTGACCGGGCATCGTTCCGGGGTAACCCGGCATGGGCATCCCTGGATGAGGCATTCCCGGTTGTGGCATGCCTGGCTGTGGTGGATACCCTGGCATGGGCTGTTGTTGTTGAGGCGGCGGTGGCTGAGGCTTTTTCTCTGCGACCGGAATCGGCTTTGGTTTTGGCTTTGGTGCTGGTTTCGATTCGCCATCTTTGCTGCGATCACGACTGGCATCTCGACGACTGTCGAGTCGATCCTCAGCAGCTTGCGCATCAGACATTTCGAGAGCTTCCTTACGCTCTCGCTGCACTTTGACAGGATCTTCTTTGAAGAAAGTAATCCCGCGAACAGCAGCGAAGACTTCCTGCATTGAAGCGGGACGTTCTTTCACCTGCTTGGCAAGAAGTCTTAACACCAGATCGTCTGCATCGGGAGAGATGTTGTCATCAATTTCGGAAGGTCTCACCGGCTTGTCTCGAACGTGCATCATCAACAAGTCGTTTGGATTGGCTGTTCGAAATGGAGGATTTCCCGTGAGTGCTTCATAGAGCAAAACACCCAAGCTGTAGATATCTGCAGAAGGTGTGAGCGCCTCACGACGAATCAATTCTGGAGCGAGGTACGTCCGCGTTCCCTGGATGACAATTCGACTCTTCTTTGTCATCGCCCGTAAAATGGCGTTTGATGGCTTACTACTTAGTGAAAAGTCAATGAGCCGAACTTCTCCCCCTTTGTTCAAGAGCACATTGTCCGGTTTGACATCACGATGGACCCAGCCTTTGTCGTGAAAGTAACCCAGCGCTTGCGAGAGCGCCTCCATGACTTTCTTAACGCGTCCCTGTGCCTGGGCATGGTCATTGCGAATCAGAGACTTCAGGTTTCCAGACCGGAAGAACTCCATTGTGTAGTAGCCGAGCTTCTTCGTGATTTTCAGGTCGTAGATCTGAATGATCGAAGGGTGCTCCATCGATTTACCGATGGTCGCTTCATGCTTGAGCGACTTCTTCTGTTCAGGATCAAGAAGTGCTTCTTCGAGCAGCAGCTTCATCGCCAGCGGTTGCGCACTTCCGCTCTTTTTGACTTCCCAAATCTGTGTTGCCGATCCTGTAGCAATACAGTTGATCAGTTCATATTCGTCGATCTTGTCACTCTCAGACACGTACTTACCTCAATTTGCAGAATTGTTTGAGAACCGCTGACAACGCTCCTGAAATCGCAATCATTCACTGAATTTTCGATCTCTTGTTCTGGCTTGGCTTCAACGAGTCAAAACAATTCGTGTATTTCTTTCTTGCCGAAATCGACCAGTGGGAACGGTCGACCGGCTGGCCCCGGCAGATGAGTTTCCAAGTCAAACCCCATGCTATGGAAAATGGTCGCCACAATGTTCCCGGGGTCGACGGGGCGATCCGCTGGAACTCCGCCGACAGGATCACTCGCTCCGACAACTTGCCCCCCCTGCACTCCACCACCAGCGAAGTAGGATGTGAAGCACTGCGGCCAATGGTCTCGGCCGCCAGCGGGGTTCACTTTCGGAGTTCGTCCGAATTCCGCAATATTGCAAACGAGCGTGTCGTCGAGCATTCCCCGGTCGCTCAGGTCCTGAATGAGTGACGCGTAGGCCTGATCGTACATCGGGCAAACGATATCCTTCATCCCTGCAATGGATGTAAACGGCTTCGAGCCATGTATGTCCCAAGTCACTTCGTTGAAGACTGTCAGGAAGGTATTGATAGTGACAAAGCGAACGCCAGCTTCGACTAACCGACGAGCAAGCAGACAGCTCTGGCCAAATCGATTCATGCCGTATCGTTGACGCACCTTGGCTGACTCTTTGGTGAGATCGAATGCGTCACGCGCCTGAGAACTGGTCATCATGCGAAATGCGGCGCTGAAGTTGCTGTTGAGGAGATCCGCACTTTCGGTCGCTTCGAAGTTTTTCACGGTCGAATCGACGATGTCCCGCATTTTCCGACGTCGTTCGAGTCGAACTGTTCCGACTTCGGGAGGTGGAAGCAAATCAGGAACCTTGAAATTCTTCTCCGATGGATCGGCATTCAAAGCAAACGGATCGTTCGCTTTTCCCAGGAATCCACCAGCCTGACCGTTCGGAAGGTTCCCCCCTCCCCTGCCCATCAGTTCCGGCAGAACCACAAATGGCGGTAAGTCGGTTTTTCGACCACGTAAATAACTGACAACCGCACCAGCATGAGGCGTATTGACGCCACCGGTGAACTGACGTCCAGTTTGTAGCATTTGCCATCCAGCATCGTGAACAGCAGCTCCAGTGTGGTGACAGGAACGCACAAGTGAGAATTTATCGGCAATTTTTGCATGTTCAGGAAGAATCTCTGAAATCTGCACACCGTCCGCTACGGTCGAAATTGGCTTGAACGGCCCTCGCACTTCAGCGGCAGCTTCCGGCTTCATATCGAACAGGTCGATATGGCTGGGAGCCCCCAGATTAAAAATCATGATACAGGCTTTATTATCGTTGCCGGGACGGATTTTCCCTGCTTCTTTGGCCTGCAGGTAGTGCGGAAGAGAAAGTCCCATCGCTCCCAGAGAGCCGACCTGCATGAAATCGCGCCTCGTCATTCCATCGCAAGTTTGCGCTTTCCCTTTCCCTTCAAGGCTTAACATCATTTCTTCCTTTGCCAGTTTGTGTGAAACTGTATCGTCTTGAACCAATGCAACGGTATGGGAACTTTCGTCAATTCTAACGTTTTTCATTGGGATATTGCCAACCGAATTGCAGATTCTCCCGCAAATCCCCTCTGCTGCCTCAATCCGAGATCTCTCTCAGTCTTGTTTTCGACTTCAAAGGGAGAGACTGACTGTCGCTTTTGAGGCCGATTTCTCCGCACTGAGACCTGCGATATCGGAGTGGATTGATGTCATTCCGGCACTGGAGCGGTCTTGACCGAAAATTCGAACCTGCCGTATTCTGCTGCTCCTCTCTCATCTCATCCAATAATACATTCGAACGCCCCCGAAATTTGGCCAGAAGCTCTCATTACTCAAATGAGGCGAATCGCTTGGTCAGGTTTTGGATCAGTTCAACAGGCCGTTCAGTTCTGGACGGTTCCTCCCCCACCAATCCCCTCATCTCAATCTCAAAAGACGATTGACGTCACGATGCCGTCGGTCGAAATGGTGTTTTCATGCAGGCAAAACGCCCCGCATCCAAGAATCACGATGATTCCAAGGTCAACTCACAAGATGCGTCGCAATCGCGACGGGCATTTTTAAAAGCGACCGCAGCCTCGTTTGCTTTGGGTAGCGTGTTCAGCGGCTGTCATGAACTCAATTTGAGGAAGTGGTTCGACAAAGATGAAGTCATGCGGCAGAAGGTGCGCTCTGCAATTCGAGGAGAAGAAGGTCACTCCCGCCTGATTGGTGATTACATCAAGATCGCCGAATCGACTTTGGGGTACATCAAAGTCCAGGGTGTAGGTTTCGTACACAGCCTCGAAGGAACTGGCGAAGACCCCCCTGCCTCGCCTCTCCGAAAACGGCTCCTTGATGATTTACGACTTGAGCAAATCAAAGACCCAAACACCATGTTGCGTTCACCCGATACCTGTCTGGTGGTTGTGACCGCTTACATCCCTCCGATTGTTCGGAAGGGAGACAAGATGGATATTGAAGTCACGCTTCCAGATGGAAGTCAGGCCAAGAGTCTCGCAGGTGGATGGTTGATGCCCTGCCTGTTGAGTGAGCATGCCCTTCTCGAAGGACAGGTTCGCGAGGGAAGTAACATCGGCATTGCAGTCGGCCCCATCCTCGTCAACAGCTTGACGAGCACAGATTCGAAATCGACAACAGGACTGAAAAGAGGCGTCATTCCAGGTGGAGGCCGATACACCGGCGATGATCGAGTTTTGACAGTTGCGATTCGAAATGATTACCGAACGGTCCGGATGTCTACCACGATCGCCGACCGAATTGGACACCGTTTCTACGATTACGACCGTAGCGGAATTCAACGGAAGTTGTGTGAGGCGAAAAGTAACGCTCATCTGGAACTCATCGTTCACGAACGGTATCGAGACAACTACCCTCGCTACTTACAATGTATTCGCCACATGGCATTGACTGAAACACCGGTCGAAAAACATATGCGAATGCAACAACTCGAAGACGCGATTCAGTTTGGTCCGACGTCTCAGAAAGCAGCTTTGCAACTCGAAGCAACCGGACCGGATGGCATTCCGATTTTGAAAATCGGACTCGCATCAAAATCACCCGAAGCGAGATTCCGAGCTGCAGAAGCACTTGCCTACCTCGGAAACGGAGATGGCGTCGCGATTCTCAAAGAATCGGCAGCACAGGAACCAGCGTTCCGAATTTTTGCACTGGCAGCCCTTGCAGCTCTGCCGAATTCTGATTCAGCTGAAGCACTTCGCGAATTGATGGACCATGAAAGTTTGGAAACTCGGTATGGTGCGTTTCGTGCCCTTTCGACGATGTCTCCAAACGATCCAAACCTGAATCGAATCGACATGAAGGGTGACTATTCCCTTCACTTGATCGACTCAGAGACTGAACCGTTCATCCATATCACGCGGAACAAGAAAGCGGAAGTTGTTCTGTTTAACCAAAACCAGAAATTTCAGTTACCGATGTTCGTTCGAGCCAGTTCCAAGATTCTGGTCCAGGGAAACCCTTCCGCCAATGGAATTGTCATCAAACGAATTGCCGCTGGCGAAGAGACACAAACACTTGAAGTCTCGGCTCGTGTTGTCGATGTGATTAAAGGTGCGACCGAGTTGGGAGCAACCTATGCCGACATTGTTCAAATGCTCGTGCAGGCCGAACAGCAGCACAACCTGCCTGGCGAAATCGCCATCGACAAACTTCCGAAACCTGGTCGCGTTTACCATCGGATTCCAGAAGACATGGGCAATAATTCAAGCGGCGATTCAAGCACTGTTCCAATTGGAAACGACGGACTGATGCCGAACCTGTTCGAAGAGCTCCCCAACAAGCCGATCCTCCCCACTTCAACACTACCAACAGGCAAGGCTGACAAAGCTGCCGCCGGAGGGCCCAACAGTTTCGAAGTGCTGTAGAAGCTCGTGACGGGTTCGTTGCCCCGATGGCGACGAACCCAGAACCGCTGAAAGTCCAGCGGTCCACATTGAAAGTGTGGCACTCACTCAACCTGATTCCCAACCCCCAATTCCCGATTTCTGTCGATGTTAAAGTCCCTGGAACTGTTCGGATTCAAGAGTTTTGCGGATCGGACACTGTTCGAATTTTCGCCGGGGATCACGTGCGTCGTTGGGCCAAATGGAAGTGGGAAAAGTAACGTTGTTGATGCCCTCAAATGGATCTTGGGGGATCAGTCTGCGAAGAGTCTTCGCGGGAAAGATATGTCCGATGTGATCTTCAACGGATCATCGGGACGACGCGCCAGCGGGTTTGCAGAAGCGACGCTTGCCTTCGACAACACACAGGGACTCCTTCCGATCGATTCAGCAGAGGTCTCTATCGGTCGCCGCCTGTATCAAAGTGGAGATTCAGAATATCTTCTCAACGGATCTGCCGTTCGTCTCAAGGATATCCGTGATGTCTTTATGGGAACAGGGGCCGGAACCGCAGCTTACAGCATCATCGAACAGGGCCGCGTCGATCAAATTCTGCAGGCCAATCCGACGACTCGACGTCTTGTTTTCGAGGAAGCTGCCGGAATCAGTAAGTTCAAAGCACGGCGAATCGATGCCGAGCGAAGGCTGGAACGGGTCGCACAAAACCTGTTGCGACTGACCGACATCGTTGACGAAGTCGAATCGCAGCTGAATTCGACGCGATCTCAGGCGACGAAAGCGGCTCGCTTTCGAGAAGTTTCCACCGAGTTGAAAGCACTCTGGACCGGACTTGCCGCAGACGATTTCAGGCACCTCTCGCAAAAGCTCGACGAAAAGCACGACCGACTGGACCTGCTCAAGCAACAGGAAGCGGACATTCTGGAACGTGTCGCCAAGATCGAACAACAGCGACACGAAACAGATCAATCCATCTCTGAATTTGATGACAAGTTGATCGACCATGAAAGAACCATCGCCAGTAATCGTCAGGCCATGGCTACGCATGAATCGACAATGCACCATCAGTCGACACGACTTCAAGAGATCACCGTTGAACTTGACCGACTGCGGACTCAGCGCGCCAGCCTGAAACATCAGGTCCATGGTGTCGAATCCGAGTACCATCTCGCCCAGCAACAACTCCACGATTTCGCCAAAGAATACGAAACTGTACGCGAGGAACTGGAGCAGAAAGAAATCCAAACGAGCCAGATTCGCGAACGCATTTCAATATGGCGCTCAACGATCGCGGAATCGAATTCACAATTGAAAGTGATCGAAAGAAACAAGTCGACAGCGATCGAACGCTCGGCTGTTCTAAGATCACAAGCAGAGGCCTATTCTAAACGGTCGTCAGATCTTCAACACGAAATCCAACGATCTGACGAACTTCTGGAAAGAGCGAATACTGGCAAACGGGAACGCCAGAAACTTGTCGAAGAAGCTGAGGTCGCCTACCGTGCCGTTCAACAAGCAATCGAAAATCTGCAGTCGAATCGCGCCACGCTTTCCGATCAAAAAACACTCGCCGGAAATCAGCTCAGTGAGCTGAAAGAACGCCGCAGTGCGGAAGCCGCTCGCTTGGCGGTACTCGATGAGCTTGAACAGCGCCAGGAAGGAATCGCGATTGGAGTTCAGGAAATTCTGAAGCGATCAAAGACCTCGCACTTCCCCCCCTGGAATCGGATGCTCGGTCTCGTTCGTGACCTCATCGATGTTCCGATGGAACTGGCGCCGATCATTGACGCAGCTTTGGCAGAGCGGGCACAGTATATTGCGACTTCAGATTTGGAATCTCTTCTCGATTACCTCGACCGAGGAGCAGCTCCCATTGACGGCCGAGTCGGCTTTGTGGGTGTGAAGACAAAGCCGTCACAGTCGCATCCCCCCTCCCCTGCCCTGCCCCAGAGTGCAACACCTCTAAGTTCAGAGGCGCGTACTTCAGGCTCATCGGCAGTGGAAGTCGAATTGACAGGTCAGCCCGGGGTCTTTGGACGTGCCGATCGTTTAATTGCAGATTCAGAACGGTCGCCCGGCATTGCAGCTGCGGTTTTAAGCGATACCTGGATTGTCGAAACGCTTGACGATGCGCGGAGATTGATCGCGTCGCACTCAGCTGAACAAAAAATTCGCTTCGTCACATTGCAAGGAGAAGTCCTTTCGCCAGCCGGGGAATTGTTCGTCGGGACCGTGCCGCACGAATCGTCGATCGTCTCGCGAAAAAGTGAACTTCGCCAGTTGCGAAACAATATTCATCAACATGATCGCAACATCGAAGCGTTGCTGGAGCGGCAGTCCGTTCTGGGGAGTTCGATTGAATCAAAGCAAACCGAACTCGCCTCAGCCCGGCGTGAACTCGAGGAGAAAGCAAGCTCTCTCTCCGAATGTTCAGCATTGCTCGCAGGTGAAGAAAAGGAAGGACAGCGCCTTTCTGCAGAACGGAATCAAAAGCAACAACAACTCGATCAACTCAGCACCAAATCCCAGGAAGCCGAGCAGGAAATTGCCGAGCTGCAAAATGAACTCAATCAATTTATTGAAGAAGAACAAAAGCTGAAGCAGTCGATTCAAGAAATTGAATCCGAAATCCAAGGTGCCGAGAAGGAAATTCAGAAGCTCGCACAGGAAATGAAATCTCAACAACTGGAAATGGCGAAGCACGAAGAACGCCTCTCCAGTTTGAGGGACCGACAGGCACACCTCGAGAAAGAGCATCGCCAGACCTTACGGCAATCCGAAGAAGCGCAACAGCAATCGCAACAAGCTGAGCAGTCGCTGCGACGTGGTCGCATGACGATTTTGAACGCCGAACAAAACATTGCGACCCACGCCATCGCACTCGAAACAACAGTGAAGGAAACTCGGCAGTTCTTCCTTGAACGAGACTCACTGAGAGCATTGAGAAAAGCTCTTTCAAAGCAGGAAGATGCCGAACACAAACAGCGTCGAGTCTTTCAGGATCAGCAGCATGAACTTGAAATTGCCATCCAAAACCTGCGGCATCAACTGACTGGCACCGCTGACAGAATTTTTGAAGAGTTTCAAATCCCGTTAGACAAACTCGTCTCCAGCGGAGTCTCTGCTTATCGAATCTACCTTGAAGAACGGTATGGCGAAGATGTCGCAGCAAAACTGAACACTGAAGGCGACTCGCTCGAAGAGTCCGAGAACGAGACGGCGACTGAAGCTGATGCTCATGAGCTTGAAGCGGGTGCAAGTTCTGAAAACGAGTCAGAGTTGTCCGATGGATCAGAAGATTCAATCGACGACATCATCCTTCCCTCCTTTGAAGAAATTCGCGAAGAGCTCGAATCCCGCGTTGATCGATTACGAAGAAAAATCAAGTCAATGGGGCACGTGAACACGGAAGCGCTCGAGAGTCTCGAAGAGCTTGAAAATCGCTACAATCACATGAACCACCAGTTGCTTGACCTCCAGGAAGCGAAGGCAGCACTGGAAGATATCATCAGAACAATCAACGGAGAGAGCGAACGAATCTTTATCGAAACTTTCGAAACGATCCGCACTCACTTCCAGGAACTCTTCCGCAAGTTATTCGGCGGAGGTGACGCCGATATCATCCTCGAAGACCCCAATGATGTCCTCGAATGTGGCATCGATATCGTCGCACGTCCCCCCGGAAAAGAACTTCGGTCGATCTCTCTTCTATCTGGGGGAGAGAAAACCATGACCGCCGTCGGCTTGCTTTTTGCCATGTTCAAAAGCAAACCAAGCCCGTATTGCGTGCTGGACGAAGTCGATGCCGCTCTTGATGAAGCGAACGTCGATCGATATGTCGCCGTTGTCAAAGAGTTTGTCGAAATGACACAATTCGTGGTCATTACACACCGCAAACGGACAATGACCGCCGCGAACATCCTCTATGGCGTGACCATGGAACAGGCTGGCGTCTCCAAACGGATCTCTGTCAGTTTCGAGGATGTCAACGACAACGGCGAGATTCGCAACGCCGCGTAATCACCTTTTGATTCTCATCAGAGACAAGAGTTTTGCCGTACACTTGAAGTGTACGGCGATCCATTCAACAATCCGTTCTCTAAGCAGCCCCGACAATACTGTTGAAGCCGTTATTGTTGAAATCGTTGTGATTCACACGGTTTTCGATAACTTGGACAGATTTCGTCAAAGCTGATACATCAAAAAACTGAGAGAAAGAAACGGATCAATGTCTGCCAATCCTGAAGTCATTTTGAGTGCGTTCGCTGATGAAGCGGCCAATCGCAAGACCGCTGTCGAGCAAATGGCCTCGCTCGCTGCCCTCGGCCTCAAATACTACAGCCCACGTTTTGTCGATGTGACTGGCTCTGGCGAAGTGAAACATGTCGTCGAACTTAGCGACGAAGAACTTTCGCAACTTAAAGATATTCACGCGGAATACGGAATGTCTGTCGCCAGCATCGGCTCGCGAATCGGCAAGATCAAACTTCTCGATCAAGAAGATGGCTCGCACAACAAGTTCGTTCCTTTCGACGAATACATGGAGACCGAAGTCGCAAACACCATCCGAGCGGCTCTTGCTCTCGATGCAAAATTGATTCGCGGCTTCTCCTTCTACCAACCTAAGGGCGAAGCTCCCGATGGGTATGTCGATCAGGCTGTTGAGCTGGTCGCCAAAATTACTGACGAATTCGCCAAACACGGAATTGTTTATGGCCTTGAGGTCGAAGCAAACCTCATCGGGCAAAACGGAAAAATGCTGGCCGAACTGGCTACCAAAATCAACCGTGAAAACCTTGTCGTGATCTACGATGGCGGAAACCTTTCCTCCCAGAACATGAGCCCTGTTCAATGTTTTGAAGAATACGAACTGATGCGACCACACATTGGTTGGATTCACATCAAAGATTATGAAATTGACCCCGCGATGGAATGGCTCGGCTACGTCGACGAAGAACGCCTCAAAAACTTCGTCCCTGCCGATGTTGGTGACAGCGGCCACGAAGCGATCCTCCGAGATTTCCGCGACCACATCCCTGCCCTGGATGAACGCATGAAAAAACTCGGCGGCCCAGGTGTCTTCCTCGAACTCGAACCACACCTCAAAGGTGGCGGCCAGTTCGGCGGTTTCAGCGGTCCCGATGGAATGGGCGTCGCAGTCCGTGCCCTGTGCTCGCTCCTCGATTACACCAACATCGACTACCGTCTGAGAAACATGGCAGACATCAAAGAGCTTCGCGGTTTTTAATCTGAAGCGTTCAGCTAGAGCAGTTTGCTCTACCGTGTGCCCGTGAAGAACGCATTTCTCAAGTAAAAATGCTGTTCGCCACGAGGCAGAACCTGCAAACCAATTCGAAAGATGCTCTAGAAATTTGCCGGACACTTCAAGTGTCCGGCAAAATTTCAGTTGCACGAACCAGTCGGTTGCAGCGATTCACATTGTCGATATTATACCCCAACCGATTCACAGCCCGATGGTGTAACGGTAGCACGAAAGATTCTGATTCTTTTAGTCCAGGTTCAAATCCTGGTCGGGCTAATTTTTGAGCTCTCTTTGAAGCGTATCTTGCGTTTCTTCGTCTTCGGCCGTGCAGTTCACTGGCTCGCGCTGCCAATTTCTTTTGTTTGTTCTTTAATGATTTGATCCGGCTCGCTGATCTGTCGGACGGATCTGGTCTGCTCTTTTCATCTTCGATTTGACTTATTTTGGTTGAGCGCTTGGGCAATGAAGTCTCGATTGACTCTCGATCGCGGGACTCTGCTCTCGAACCAGCTGCGGATGTCGGCTTCCAGGCCGACTCCATGCATGAAATTGTACAGCGCTTTATTGAGTCCGACGCCGAGGGAATCGTGATTGACACCTGTGGGGTCGATGAAATCAATGTCATTCTTTGCGAAGGAGACCTCAGGCAATGGGATGAGTTGAATGCCGTACTCTTCCGGATTCTTTCCGACTGGTGAGTGAACCGTACAGGTGAAACGATGGAAGAAACCGGACTGAATGCAGCCTTCCTCAAACAGCTGGCGGACGTATTCCAAAGCATCGACGGTGTCTTGCACAGTCTGTGTTGGAAACCCATACATCAGGTAAGCGTGCACCAGAATGCCGACATCGGTGAAAGCCCGCGTCACACGTGCGACCTGATCAACCGAGACTCCCTTCTTCATCAGCTTTAACAGTCGATCTGAGGCAACTTCCAACCCTCCGGAAATCGCGATGCAGCCACTGTCTGCCAATAGTTCACACAGTTCGGGAGTGAATGATTTTTCGAAGCGAATGTTCCCCCACCAGGAGACGGTCACGTTGCGACGCAGCAGCTCTTCCGCCATCGCTTTGAGTGCTTTTGGTGGTGCGGCTTCGTCTACAAAGTGAAAACCTGTCTGTCCGGTTTCTTGAATAATTGCTTCAATACGATCCACCAGGGTGGTCGCTGCAACTCCGTCATAGCGACCGATGTAGTCCAGTGTCACATCGCAAAAGCTGCACTTCTTCCAGTAGCAGCCGTGAGCAATCGTCAATTTATTCCAGCGACCATCCGACCATAACCGGTGCATCGGATTGAGCATGTCCAAGGTCGACAGATACTGATCGACCGGCAGGCCATCCCAAGTCGGAGTGCCGACTTCCGCAAAAGGCACATTTGGTTCCGGATGGTTGATGTATTGAACTTCACAAGAGTTACTCGTTGTCGATTCCGTTTCTCGCACAGATTCTCGTACAAATGTTCGCACCAGCTGGCCTCGTGGTCGTTCACCACGAAGGTGTTCCAGCAGCGCCAGGAGAGGACGTTCTCCATCATCCAGCGTGATGTAATCGAAATAGTCGAACAAGCGAGTTTCAGTAATCTCTCGCAATTCCGTATTCACAAATCCGCCACCCAGGACGGTGATGACATCGGGGTGTTCAGATTTAATTGCCTGAGCGATTCGGAATGCTGCATAGACGTTTCCGGGAAACGGAACTGACACAAGCACGAGATTTGGGAGATGTCGAGAAATGGCAGCCAGCGTCAGGTCTCGCAAGTTCCGGTCAACGAGATTCATTGGTTCGGACAATGCATCAGCCAGAGGATCGAAGGTCGGCTGACTGGCTGCCAGTGATTCGGCATACCGAACAAACTCGAACCGTGGGTCAATTCCTTCACGCAAGACGTCGGCAAGGTCGCTGAGATACAGAGTCGCAAAATGTCTGGCCCGATCCTGAACACCTAACGCTCCAAACGCCCATCCTAACGGATCACCACCATCATCCTCGTCTTCATAGACCTCCAGCGAGTCAAACCGGGCACCTTCGGGGAGGAACATGCGACTGTTAATTCGGTGCGCCAACGTGGGGTCACGACCTTGAAGGAATGCGATGACACGATCAATCGTGGCTAAATAATTGTCGAACTGTTCGCAGAATTTTCTGACGAGACGAGATGGCTTTGGATTCTCCTTGACCTGCTGATAAACATTTTGCAAACCTGTCGATGACAACAGGTTCAGTACTAATGCCAGTGCCAGGTCTTCCTGAACAGCATCGACTCCACGAGATCGCAGAAACCCGGTCAGGTATGCAGTGGACGGATAGGGAGTGTTCAGCTGAGTCATCGGGGGGATGACAGAGAGGACTCGCGGTGAGTTTTGAAGGATTGGGGTCAAGTAAAGTTTATGCCAGTGATGAAATGATGAGAACTGATCCTGAAACCTGAACATGCTTTCTCAAACAGTGAGAAAGATAATCATTCCAATAGTTTCCGGGCTGATTCTATGAACAGAAAGTGCAAAGCGTGTTGGCAAGTCCAACAAGTACCAAGCTCAGAGTGTAGCTGATCCCGCTTAAACCTCGACCCAAAGACTGCCTCCACAACCGAGCTTAAGAAAAGTGAACGTTCACTGCTCCTCTTGTGCCATCGATGCTCCCTTTCACAATAAAACACCACAATTCAATCGAGTGCAAACATAAAGAGAGATTGCGGAGTTCATTTCCAAAAGTTCTCAGAGCGGTTTCTCAGTCACTTTTGCTGAATGCCGCAAGTGGCTGCGGTTGCTTGCTGAATACATTGACTCGGCGTTGCGACAGCGTGTTACCCGTTTTCTGTCGCTGGCTGTGGATCGTTGCGTTATTACTTTCTTTTGGCCTTTGCCCCTGCTTATGATGTGATGGACTGAAGGAATACGGACCTAACACAGCCTTCACGAAAGGGCATCGATGGTTGATGATTTCTCAACGGATTCCGAAAATCCATTTGCAGCACCGACCTCAGCGAGTATTCAGGACTCCGAACCGCAAGAAGACTCCAGCGTCAAGAAAGACTTGCGGGCATTCGTAGGAAATAAGTGGGCCTATTATTACAAGCAATGGGAGTCCGTCCTCGAAGGCCGAGATCAGAAAACTGGCTTCAATTTTGTGGCATTTCTGTTTTCCGGGATCTGGCTGCCGTATCGCAAAATGTATTTCATTACATTTTTGTTCTACGGTTTCATTATTCTGGAAACAGTTCTTCAAGAGATTATCCTGCTGAAGGTCTTAAATCGGCCCGACATTTCTGAAATCCTGGACAGAGTCATTGGACTTGGCACGTCGATCGTAATCGGGATGTATGCCAACACCTGGTACCTTTCTCACTCGCGAAAAGAGGTTGACAAAATTCGCTCCGAGCATGACGACGACGAAACTGTTCGACGACTCCTGCAAAAACGAGGGGGGACAAGTTTACTCTCGGGGTTTGGCATGTTCTTTCTAGTCATCATCGCAATGATCGCTGCGCTGGTGATCATTTCTCCTGAAGATTTTTAGAACTGCCCCTACAACCCGAAGTTGCTCTCTGAAAGACTGAGAGGAGTCCCCCGCACACAAGTTTCCGGAATGGTTGCTGAGTAAAAGCCGGAGAACTCGAGTGTCAAAACTGGACAGTGAGTTTTGAGCTGCGAAGGCCGACCAGTTCTCGGGCACTCCGAACTCTCTCCAAAGTCCGGGTTTATGACAAATCGCAACGTGCCGAATTCGCAGGGCCACTGGCTAGGAGCAGTTTGCTCTGCCGTTTGCCCGTGAACAACGCATTTTTCTGGTAAAAATGCTGTTCGCCACGAGGCAGAACCTGCAAACCAATTCTCAAGATGCTCTAAAAGCATTTCGGAAATAATGTTCGTGTTCTGGCTGGGGGCCGGCTCTCTATGCAGCTGTGAGAGCGATCTTCACCGACAAACGATAGAGGAAAACACTTTTTCGCAGAGAAAACGAGTTCGTTCCTGACCTGTTCTTTTGGCGCGACGGTGGTTGTCTGGTCGACATGGATTATCTACAACGTCGAAGGCAAATCCAGTCAACACCGATTGATAAAAGAAATCATGGCCAAAACAAACGAGCTCAAACCAAATACATTCTTCGTTGAAGTTTCAGGGGCAGGCCTCCCTGAAGTGGATGGTCTCTTTGTTCCATCAACGGCACCGCCTGCCGAGTCGGAATCCGGGACTCTTTCCAGTTTGGGCTATTGGAACGGGAAGATGGCTTGGGATCGAGCTGATGGGAAATGTGCCAGAAGCCCTGCCCTTTCCTACTCCAATAGCTACAACTCCTGGAGAATTTGCCGGCTGGACGGCCATCTTGCCTACGACATCACTTCTGATGATGAGATGCCTCCGACCGATCGAAAATGGCATGTCTACAAAAAGGGAGTTGCTCCGGCACCGAAAGTTGTGGTCCACCACTTCGACCCACGTCTCCCCTGCCCGAAGCCCAATGTTGTTTTCGTTCTTGGAGGTCCCGGGACTGGAAAAGGGACGATGTGTGAACTGGCTGAAGCTCAACTTGGTTGGACTCACTTGTCCATTGGTGAACTCCTTCGCAAAGAACGTGAAGCGGGCGGAGAGACCGCTGAGACCATTGAAGATTACATCACATCAGGAAAGTTGGTCCCGAATGAAATCGTGGTGAGCCTCCTCAAAAACGCGATGGAGACATTGACCAGAACCACCGGCAAGAACAATTTTCTTCTTGATGGCTTCCCACGCTCTCTCGCGAATCTGGAAGGTTGGTACGAAATCTTTGGCCGGGAGACTGAACTTCCCAAAATGCTGTACTTCGACTGCCCATATGAAGTTCTCGTAAAGCG
Organism: Thalassoglobus sp.; assembly: GCF_048270125.1. Taxonomy (NCBI): domain Bacteria; kingdom Pseudomonadati; phylum Planctomycetota; class Planctomycetia; order Planctomycetales; family Planctomycetaceae; genus Thalassoglobus; species Thalassoglobus sp. Next base: position 55,428 of record NZ_JBLWTN010000033.1, read on the forward strand.
AATTCTTGGGCGTGCCAAGTATTCAGGAAGAAGCGATGACAATGTTGAAAGCATGAAACTGAGATTCGACACTTTCAACGAGGAAACGCTCCCGACGGTTGAGCTTTTCAAAAACAAAAATAAGTGCATTGAAATCGACACCAGCCAAGACCGGCCAGCAGTCTATACTCTTGTCGAAAGTCACCTCGCTGAGCACACCGACCAAGCCTTCACATCCAATCCGTACACCGAAAGAACTGAAATGCTTCTCGGTCTGAAACCATTCCCCGAGGCAAAGAAGTCGTGATCTGCGCACGGAGAGAGCACTCTGCTCTACCGTTTGCCTGTGAAGAACGCATTTCTCTTGTAAAAATATTGTTCGCCACGAGGCAGAACCTGCAAACCAATTTGAAAGATGCGAAAGTGGGCGATTTCCTTGCCGGACTTGAGATGCATCCGACGATTTGAAAACTGCATCGTATCAATACACAAAAAGCCCACCGGTTGACTTCAACTGGTGGGCTTTTTTTGTTTCACGACTTTCGCAATTTTCTACTTACGGAAGAAATCGCTGGGGCCTTTGTGTGTGTAGTACGGATAAACAACAGCTCCACCGGTCGCATTTTGCTGTGGATAGACCAAGTGTTTTGGGCGTTGGTATCCATAAGTGTAGTTGTGGCGTGGGTAGCAGTTGAGATCGCACCCGTACTGCTGGCAGTAAGCACCACCATAATAGTTGGCGGCTCCACCATGTCCGCCGTAATACTGTCCTCCTCCACCACTATAAACGTGTCCAGAGTAGGAATTCGCATTCACATGCTGCTGTGCATAAGCATCTGCCACTGCATCATTCACTTTTTCAACCTGGGCTTTAATGCCTCGGGTTTGTTGAATTTGCGGTTGCTGGCTTTGCAACTGTTGGTTTTGTTGTGGGAACTGTTGTGGAAATTGCTGTGGCATTTGCCGTTGGCTTTGAGCGTTTGCCGTCACTGCCGGGATGAGGCAGACTGCCATCGCCAAGAGATGAATTCGTTTCATGTGTGCCGTCCTCAGTTTGTTGAGGCTCCCGCCCCTGGATCAGATTCCGAGCGTTCTGGCATGAATTGCCTGAAACGCTTCGGGACCGTGACTTGAGATATCTTTCATGGCAAAATCTGCCACTTGGAGGAACTGTTTGTTCTCCTTACATCGATTATCGGCATACCGTCCCGTAAAATACGGAGAATCTGGAAGAATCCAACAACTGATGCAAGACGTAGGTTTTGACGATCTTGCAGTATTTCGCTAACCGGAATAGAGTACGTTAGCCCTACCACTCGCGCAGCTTGCGTGATTTCCTATTGATGCTTTGGAATGTGTCCAGAGTCATAGGATCTGGTGGGACAGGTATGTTGCAAGGGAGTGAATGCGTGTTTGTGGCTGCATCGACAAGATGCTTTTCAGAATTGGATTTCTGGCAAGCTCTAACGCTGATTAATGATCTCGAATACGACAAAGTAGAGATCTACCTGGATGAAAACGGAGCCTTGAAACCATCTTATGTGACAAGCTCCCCGGATGAGTTTCACGCCCACCTGCGAGATCGAACTCGCTTAACACCGGTGGCACTCACACTTGCGAACGCAATCGAATTGAAGCCGTTCACCGAGCTTTGCAAACTTGCCAAGGCATTGCGTGTGACGCAGATCAATATCCCTTCAGAAGTTGTGGGGACACCTTTCAATTCGGAAATTGACCGTTTGAAAACATTGGTGGCCGCGGCATCCAAAGAGGGTGTTCGTGTTGCAATTCGAACCGAGCGAGGGCGGCTTTCTGAAGATGCCCATACTGCCGTCGAACTGTGCCAATCCGTGGATGGCCTTGGCTTGGGATTCGACCCCAGCTACTTCCTGGGTGAAGAAAAGTTTGAAACGACACTCGAACTCGTCACCGGCTACACCAGCCACGTCTTCCTGCGAGACTCCACTGAAAAGCAGTTGCAAGTTCAAGTTGGTCTGGGTGAAGTCGATTACGCCCGGTTGATTTCGCAACTCGACAAACACCGCTATGATCGGGCACTCTCCGTGGAACTCTTCCCGGACGAGATGGACAAGGACCAACGAACGCTGGAATTGCGTAAGTTGCGAATGTTGATTGACTCACTGCTGTAGGGCGCCCTGAGATCGCAGATCGGCCAACAGGTTGAGTCCTGGCGTTTCAAGAAAGGTTGGCTGTGAAAGATCCTCGAATTTCTGCCCTGGCAGATGTCCTCATTCAACATAGTTGTCAGCTGCAAGCCGGTGAGAAAATTCTGATCGAGGCTTTCGACTTACCAGAGTCGAACCTTGTTTGTGAATTGGTTGAGAAAGTTCGCGCTGTCGGCGGTTTGCCCGTCGTCTCCTGGAAAAGCAACGAAATCCTTCGTTCACTTTACGCCAGCGGAGACAAGGCCTCATTGCAGCTTGTCGGCGAACTTGAAGCGAATGTCATGCGGCAAATGGATGCGTATATTGGCATTCGTGGAGCAGCCAACAGCGATCAATTTGCAGACGTTCCGGGTAAGCAGATGGACTTGATGACCGAATCGATCTGGCAGCCGGTTCATATTGATATCCGGGTCCCGAAAACGAAATGGGTCGTCCTCCGTTATCCAACTCACTCGATGGCCCAGTCTGCCCGCATGAGTACCGCAGCATTCGAAGATTTCTTCTTCGATGTCTGCACTGCCGACTACGCAGCCATGGGAGTGGCACAAGAGCCTTTGAAAGAGTTGATGCTGGCAACCGATGAAGTTCACATCAAAAGTCCAGGAACAGATTTGAAATTTTCGATCAAGGATATCCCGGTCATCCCCTGCTCTGGGGGAAGAAATATTCCCGATGGAGAAGTTTTCACTGCTCCCGTTCGGGATAGCCTGAATGGTGTGATCCAGTACAACGCCGGATCGCGATATCAGGGGACTGTCTTCGAGAATATTCGATTCGAATTCAAAGATGGCAAAATCATCGACGCAACCTGCACCGGACAAACTGAACGCCTGAATGAAATTCTTGATACCGATCCCGGAGCACGCTACATCGGTGAATGGTCGCTGGGCTGCAATAATCGAGTCAAGCACCCGATGATGGACACACTCTTTGACGAAAAAATCGGCGGATCAATGCACCTGACTCCGGGGAATGCCTATGATAGCGCCGACAACGGGAATCGCAGCCGCGTTCACTGGGATCTCGTGCTCATTCAAACTCCGGAATACGGAGGCGGAGAAATCTGGTTCGACGGCAAATTAATTCGCGAAAACGGTCGTTTTCTGCCAGAGAACCTGCAACCTTTAAATGTTGGCCTGGGGTAATGCTTCGCAGAGCGTTCTCAGTTGTTGACCAATCAACCCTTAAGGACTTTTAGAAATGCGTGTTTCGATTCAATCGGCTTCAATGGCAATTGTCTGTGCGTTGGGCCTGACAGCACTGTTGTCGGCGGAGCTCTTTGCTCAGGACAATGTCCGATCCGATCATCGGCTTCCACCCGGTGTGCTGCTTTATGGAGCAACACCAGACATCCCAGCGACCTATGAAGCCTTTAAGAACACTTCCTACGGGCAGCTCATCAATAGTCCTGAACTCGAAGAGTTCCGCGTCCAACTTCTCGAGAAATTTCAAGAAGAGGCAAGCGAAGGGCTCGAAAAAATCGAATCAGAACTCGGCATGCCGCTGAGTGATCTCGCCGCCCTGCTGGCTGGCGATGCCACAATTTCGATCGTTCGCCCAATCGGTCAACCACTCGGAGCAGTCGTCTTCCTTGAATACGGAGATCATCAGGACATCGTGGATCGGTTGGTCGAACTCTCTGATCAGGCGATTAGCGATGAAACAGGCTTCGAAAAACAGACAGAAGAGTACGCTGGCGCGAAGCTCAACTACTACACCATTCAAACCGAACATCCTGACTACTCGGAAATCGACATCACCTACTTCATGAAGGATGGTCAATTTGTGTTGACCTCTTCACGATCGCTGGCTGAGTCGGTTCTTGACCTCTGGGATGGAAAAAGTGAACAAACATTTGCAAATGATGAGTTCTACTCTGCAATTCTGAAGCAATGTGCTACCACTGATGGATCGACTCCTGACACAATTTGGTACGTCAATCCTATTGGAGTGACGACTGCAGCTTTGGAACTGGTTCCACAGGCAAAGCCTTTTGTAAATCTCATCCCATTGTACCTGCCAACTCTTGGTTTGAACCGACTGAAAGCCAGTGGCTCAACCATGGAACTGGATGCTGGCGAGTTCAACATCGTCTCCAAGTCGATGGTTTACGTCGATCGACCTGCTTCCGGGATCTTGAGAATGTTTGAGTTGCGTGAAACCATCGAAGGTGTCCCAGCTTGGGTTCCCGCCGATGTCACGCAGTTCTTTGCTACAGACTGGAACGTCTCAGGCGCCTACGAAGCTATTGAAGCAGTCGTTGACGGCTTCATGGGACCGGGAGCCTTCGATCGCCAAGTGACCGACCTCACTCGTCAGGCCAATCAGAACAACCTGCATCTCAAGCGAGATATTGCGGATGTTCTCTCAGGGAAAATACAGGGTTACTACAAACAAAAATTCGAAGGCGCAGACGTTGATGTTCAATTCGCGGTCTCAATTGGAGTCACGGATGAGGACAAAGCCTGGAAATTGATCGAAGCCGCCGTTGAGTCGGCTGGAGAAGTTCAAGAGCACGACATTCGTGGAAACCGTGCCTACAGCGTGATCACACCAGATGACGCTGAAATCGCGATCACCATTAAGGATGGTCAGATCTTTGTCGCATCAAAAATGGACCGGCTCTGGGAAGTTGTCGAAGGAAAAGCAGGCGGGGACGCTCTGAAGGATTCCGCAGAATTCAAACGTGGGCAGAAACACCTTCCTGCGAAAGTCTCGATGCTCTCCTATCAATCGCCAAAGTCAACGTTGCGTGATCCTTACGAAAAACTTCGTTTGGGAGAATACGACGCTGCGACCGAAGGGGAATTTGACTTCTCAGTTCTTCCACCGTTCGAGAAAATTGAGAAATACCTGACTCCGACGTTCAGTTATCTCCAACCGATTGAAAAAGGGGCTTACTCCGTTCAATTCGGTCTCAAGCCAGCGAAATAGACAAAAATTTCGTAAATTCTGAATCCGCAGTCGCTTGGCGACTGCGGATTTTTTTCTGGATATTGAGCGAAGTCTCCTTCTCTGATTGAAGCGCGGCAGAAACTCAGTTATTTTGCGGATTCACGCATGAGTTCCTCTTAAGATCTGACCTGAAGACCTCAGGTTGACTTCTCAATCACTAAGAAAAACGTTGAGAAGAACACCGAGAAAAGACTTCAACACTTCGGTTTTCGGAGAAGATCTCAACACATGCCCGAACCTGAATACATCGAAAGAATTGCAATGGGATTGTTTGACGGAAAAAAAGGACTGGTCGTTGGCATTGCGAACGATCATTCCATCGCCTGGGCGATTACACAACAGCTTTTCAAAGAAGGTGCAGAAATCGGTTTCACTCACCTTCCTGACAAGGATGCTGCTCGCCCAAAGAATGAAAAGAAAGTTCGTAAACTCGTTGAACCACTTGGCGGCAAGTTTGTCATTCCTTGTGATGTCACCAAAGATGAAGATCTCGACGCCGTCTTCAAGAAAACTGAAGAAGAATTCGGCAAGATTGACTTCGTTCTGCATAGCGTGGCGTTCGCACCACCAGCAGACCTCACCGGCCCGGTTTATGACGTCAGCCGCGACGGCTTCAAACTTTCCATGGAGATCAGCGCCTACAGCTTGATCGCCATGGCAGGTCGGGCAAGACCGATCCTGAACGAGGGTGGAAGTATTCTCACACTGAGTTACCTCGGCGGTGAAACCGTGGTTCCCGGCTACAACCTGATGGGCTTGTGCAAAGCAGCCCTTGAAAGTGCGGTGACCTACCTTGCTCACGAACTCGGCCCGCAAGGTGTTCGGGTGAACGCAGTCAGTGCTGGCCCAGTCAAAACTGTGAGTGCCAGTGGAGTGGGAGACATCAAAAAGATGTTCCAACTTTACGAAACATTCTCCCCACTTCGTCGGAACATCACTGCTGAAGAAGTCGGGAAAGCATCTGCGTTTCTGCTGAGTGATAATGCCAGTGGAATCAGCGGAGAGATCCTGCATGTCGACTCCGGTTATCACTGCATGGGGGCTCCGCCAACTGACGCCTTCGACAAAGCTTAGTCGGTTCTGTTCCGCAGGACATTTTCACGTTTCGTTCTCAAGCTCCAACTTGGGAACGAAACATTTTGAAATCCTGCTCCGATTGATTTTCTCCCCGAACGGTTTTTCTCAAAATGCGAAGCTCTCAGTTGCTCACAGCGACATCGAGTCGTCTGCTCATCGTGGACATGCAGGAGAAACTGCTGGCAGCCATGAAAGAACGTGAGACAGTGATTTCAAACTGTCTCAAGCTTGTTCGTGGTGCAAACGTTCTTGAAGTCCCGGTCGATGCGACAGAGCAGTACCCCAAGGGGCTCGGTGGAACCGTTGATGTGCTCGCGGACCTCATTGCTGAACGTCCTGCTAAAATGCGATTCAGTTGCACGGAAACGCTTGAATGGGCAAAGCAAGGGACGACACCTGACCAACCATATCAGGTTGTTCTTGCTGGGATCGAAGCACATGTTTGTGTTCTGCAAACAGCATTTGACCTGTTGGCGAACGGGTTCGAAGTCTTCGTCGTTGCGGATGCAGCCACCAGTAGAAACCGAACCGACTACGAATTCGGACTTAAGCGCATGGCGGACTCTGGCGTCCAGCTGGTGACCACGGAAATGGTCCTCTTCGAATGGTGCGAAGTCGCTGGGACGGATGAATTCAAACAGATCAGCCGCATCATCACCGGTCGCAACTAGAGCAGTTTGCTCTACCGTTTGCCCGTGAAGAACGCGTTTCATCAATAGAATCGCTGTTCGCCACGAGGCAAAACCTGCAAACCAATTCGAAAGATGCTCTAGAGCATCTTTCTTTTAGTTTTTCAGTAGATTTGAGGTGATTGGTGATTT
>NZ_JBLWTN010000034.1:0-61985 GCF_048270125.1 Thalassoglobus sp.
CACAACCCGTAACAAGTCTGTTCAGCGAGAATGGCGAAAGTGTCGTTAAAAAGTCAGAAATTTTCGTGGTTTTGCACAGCGGAGTAAAGCCCCTGGAACGCACCTGAACAGAAGGGTTTCACGTCGAAACTCGCAACGGAAACTGAGACGTTGAGCTTTCGAATGACCGCTTTTTATGCTCGGCATCTCAGGATGTGGTTTTTCTTGTGGCGAATTGTTGCGACGTAGACGGTGATCCCGATTTTCGTGACTCACTCATAATATATTTATTCCGTCTCAAGGTCTGCACCACTCGTTCCATATGTGCCCGCAAATTCAATGACCAAGTGGCCCTCTTCTAAATCGCGCAACTGCCCGCTTTTACGATCATCTCAAACCCTTTCGTGAACTTCGTATTCCAGTATGCATCAGTCATTCCGGTTCCAGTCCAACATCTTCCGCGTGCATTTTAGCGACATCTTCGAAGCGGATTTCCCGCTTAATCGTTCTACTAGAGCATCTTTCGAATTGGTTTGCAGGTTCTGCCTCGTGGCGAACAGCATTTTTACCAGGGAAAAGCGTTCTTCACGGGCAAACGGTAGAGCAAACTGCTCTATTGTCGAGCAACTGGATTGTTTCAGCCGTTACTTGCACTGAGGATTCTTTCTGAAACGCACTTTGGCGGAATGTGTGTCGTGTGGGAGTCACTTTTCGTCTCCAATTTAAGCCATTGAATCCTATCAATCGTGTAAAAAATGGATGAGACTTAGTTAACGTGCGGCCTGTAAAGGATGCCAGTTGCCAGACAGTTCGGCTGTGGGATTATAGGACGGGTCATTTGTCACGATATATTCTCCCAGACCATTCGAGAAAGCATAGTCATAGGAATTAGGGAGTTCGACGTCGAAACCCGTTGCGGGGTCGCTGTAAGTTTCCACTTCGCGAATCGATTCGTTGAACTCTCGGGCGACGTAGTCGACTGACTCTTGCCGATACTCCCAGCTTTGTTGCTGCGAGTACCGCATCTGTTCGTACATCTGGCTCATGATCTGCTGACGACGAACTGCACCTTCCTGACGGATTCGAGCAACATTTTGGTTGAATTGACCGATTGCTTTTAACCACGCCGGATTCTGACGCATCGATCGCAATGCTGTTGCATACACAAACTGCTGGCTTTCCCATTCGACTGCGGGGGCTCGAAACAGGAAGAGATTTGAAGCCGTATGCAGTTGCAAACCCGAGGGAGTATCAACTCGTGAAAGCTGCACAGACACGGACTCAAAATATCGCTCGCCATTGAGCATGTAACTGAGTTTCGCTTCCACGAAATCGAGAGAAATTCGCAGCCCACTCGCTTCGATATTTTGTAAGCCCGACTTGACGAGTTGTTGGCGATAAGCATTTGCGAGATCAGGGCGACTTTGAATTTGGACGATTGTTGCCCCCGGGCGATAGTTGGGAATGATGTAATGCTGAACCACTCCCGTTGCATCAAGAGGCGGTGCCAACTGTGAATCCTGGCCGGTTTGGATCATGAACTGCCTGACGTTGGGATCGAGGACCCAAACCCACGAGTAAGCAGGCAGCATTTCAAAGCTGACGCGTCCATCGGAGCTGAGAGCAGAGAAACTTTCATAAAAGGCTGGTTGATTCGGATCAGTTCCAGAATTCCATTGGACGCCACCAGCAACTTGCCAATCTGCGGGGATCAGAAACGTTCGGGACAACAATGGTTGTTGAAACCCATTGGCATCGTAAAGTCTCGCTTGTTTGACGTGCAGCTTCTGGCGCTCTGTTGCTGCATGCGTGACGCCATGCGAGTAAGCAAATAAGTTGAGTGCATAAGCGAAAACCAGAACTGAAGAACGAAAATAGTGAGTGCGCATCGAGTGAGGCATTGAAGTGCTCCGCGTTGGATGAAATGGGTGATGCCTTCCCGTACAGTTGAGATTCGCAGCTGTGACACTTCGTTTCTCGTGTTTTTTAAAATTCCATCAGATGCCATGCCTCAAATGCAAAAAGTCCCCGTTCGATAAGAATGGGGACTTTCAGAAGTTCGTTTTTTGCTGCGATTAAGATGCAGGCTGGAAGACAAGTGTTGTTCCAAGTGACTTCATTTGGACATACAACATTCCGTTCTCGAACCAGAAATGTGATTGTTCGACACCGTCATTTGAATTTGTCGTTAGCGTATTACCTTGAACTGAGTAGGTTCCGTATGATGATTCTCGACCTTGCTGTCCGTATCCGTTGAGCGTAACCATTTCTATTGCAAACTGTCCTTGAGCATCAAACGCGGCTCCAATTCGAATTTGAACGCCGTTCACAGTGTCCTGCAGATACCAGGTTCCAACAAGTGGGTGATTCGACTGAGCAGGTCGTTGGAATCCACCTTGCTGACCGCCATTGAACCCGCCGCCGTTGTTGACGTTCCCGCCACCCTGATTGAATCCCCCACCCTGGTTAAAGCCGCCGTTTGTCTGACCGCCACCGTTCAAACCACCGTTGGTTGGAGGAACAGGAGCTGTTGGCTTATTGACAACAACTGAAGGGCGTTGATCCGTTGGGCGCTGATCCGTTGGGCGTTGAGCGACAGGTCGAGTCGGTGCGGGCTTCATAAGACCCAGGTTTGCAACCGCAGCTGGCATCACTTCAGCTTGAATGTACACGTAACTCATGCTGTTTTCGTGCTCAAGTTGAACTGCAAGAGACTGTGAAATCTCGCCTTCAGGCACATTCTTGTCCTGTGGGTATGCGACTTTGATTTGTTTTGCACCTTTGAGCAAATCGAAAGTCATAATGATGCGACTCTCGGCATCGACAATCCAGCCTGGCATGACTGTGTAATCGTCTTTGCCATAAATCACGATCACATGAACTGCAGCCTGATCCATGAATGTTGCCACTCCTTGAGGAACAGGACCTCCCGTTGGCAAAGGTGATTGTGTTTCTTGAGGCTGTGCTGAAGGTTCTGGTGTTGCAGGTCGCTGATTTGTTGGTCTTGTTGCGGGCGGTCTCGCTGTTTCATCGGAGTCAGATTCGCTGTCAGCTGGAGTAGCTCCAGGGTAATCAAGTCCCCACTCTTCGTATTCAGCAGCGTCGAAAATCGGGTTCTTTTTCGCAGCGAAGCTGGGGGTTGCCAGGAGATTCGAGACTGCAATACCGCAGCAGAGAAGTCTGAAAGCGTTGCTGCTGAACAGGTTACGAAACAGGTTTTTGCTAGCGAAAATCATCTCATTCTCCAGTGAAAAGGTTGTTTGTTTTGGGTTGTGTCTTCCTGAGACACTTCCAGTACAAGCCTCCACCGAAGTTGTGACACCGCATTGCTTAATTTTTTATTTTTTCTTGCATGAGTGAAAATCTCTGGACCAGAAAATGGGAGAGCATGACAACTTCAATACGATTGCGCAGGTCACAAACGACGTGCCATGTCGCTGTCAATTATTGTGGATCAAACCAACAGCTTTGCTCGTGATTCGCTCACGTCCCCATGGTTCGTCTTCCAATTTCAAGCACTTCTCTGCGTCAGCCATCTTCGAGTCGGTTGGAAATGCTGCTTACAAAAATGCTTTCGGAAACTACGGAGAAACTAACAATTTCACAGTGAATACACGCTAAGTTTTGTATTTTTGTGAAACGTTGCCAAACCAGACGATTTGCGCAAGATGTTGGAATTCCGAGCCTTGAGACCGCTCGGACGATGGTTGAAGTGCAAGTCCGCCCACGGAACAGGAGGACTACAGAAACTTTTTGGTCACACGCTGCGGAGAAATGATTATTGTTCGCGTCATTTCGGAACGTAAGTTCCCCTATGGTAATTCTCAATCAGTTTTTACCTGCCGAGTGCAGAGCATTCTAAATCAATGGATTGATTCCGTTGATTCCGTTTGAATTTAGAGCAGTTTGCTCTAGAGGGAATATCTTGTCTAGTACTAGGAGTCAGACTCTCGCCAAGCGACCTGCTGACATTCGCTGAATCACTCTCATCCTCTTGCTTGACCGAGTGCTTTTCTCAAACAAGATCTTCGCTTATCGATCGTCGAAGGCTACGCTTCTACCAATGTCAACCAAGTGGTGGATTCTGGGCGAAGCTATGCGATGATGCTGTCTATGACTTCTCCTGCAACATCGGTTAAGCGGAAATCACGGCCGGAGTAGCGGTAGGTAAGCCGTTCATGATCGAGTCCCATCAGATGCAGGATCGTGGCGTGCAGGTCGTGAATGTGGACTCGGTCTTCCACGGCCTTGAAACCGAACTCGTCGGTCGCACCGTGGATGTGACCACCTTTGACGCCGCCGCCCGCCAACCATGTGGTGAATCCGTGATTGTTGTGATCGCGGCCTTTGCCAAGCCCTTTGTTCGTTCCCGGCGCGGGGAGTTCCACTGTTGGTGTGCGGCCGAACTCACCACTCCACAGAACGAGTGTCTCGCTCAACAACCCGCGTTGCTTGAGGTCTTTTAGGAACCCTGCGATTGGCTGGTCCCAGAGACCTGCGTCGCGGCGATGCAGGATGATGTCATCGTGGTGGTCCCATGGGATGCCTTTGCCTGTAAACGCCTGGATACTACGGACACCGCGTTCGATTAATCGCCTCACGATAATAAGCTGGCGACCGTGGAAGGTGTCTCCGTAGAGTTTCAAGATGTGCTTAGGTTCCTTCGAGAGGTCAAACGCCTCCGCCGCTGCCGTCTGCATGCGGAACGACAGTTCAAAGGACTGAATACGTGATTCCAAAGGCCCTTCGTCATTGACTCGACGAGCATGTTCTTCGTGCAGGCGACGCAGTAGTTCGAGTTGTTGCTGCTGCTTTGACGAACTGATTTGTTTATTACGGATATTGTCGATCAGCTGTTCGATGTTCTTAAACTCGGAATTGATGTATTGTCCTTGAAATGTTGCAGGCAGGAACGCCGATCCCCACAATCGCGGTCCGAACCGACCGGGATAACCGCTTGGTGTCATCGAGATGAATCCAGGCAGGTCTTGATTCTCTGTTCCCAGACCGTACACCAGCCAGGATCCCATGCTGGGACGAGTTTGGATCGGATCGCCGCAGGTCATCTCGAGTGTAGATGGTGGATGATTTGGGACGCTGCAGTGCGTTGACCGAATCAGACAAATGTCGTCAATACACTCGGCCGTTTTCTCAAACAATTCGCTGACTTCAATTCCGCTTTGACCGTACTTCTGGAACTTGAATGGTGACTTAAAAGCAACTCCCGTTTTGCGTTCAGTCTTGTAATGTACCGGTAACGTTTTCCCATCATACTTATCCAGCAGTGGTTTCCGGTCGAACGTATCCACCTGACTCGGGCCACCGTTCATAAACAGGTGCACAAGGTGTTTGGCTTTCGGCTGGTGGTGAGGTATTTTCGGCGCTAGCGGCGAGAGTGTTCGTGTTGCTGCGGGCGACTCCTTCGCCAGGAGGTCTGCAAGTGCAATCGTTCCGATGCCTCCACCAGCGCGTTGAAGGAATTCTCGTCTCGATTGGCCAAGCGCGGGAAACGTGTTTTCGCTGTCCGTGTCATTCATTCGTACTACTCCAGAAACATGAATTCGTTCGACATCAGCAACACCTGTGCGAGTCTTTCCCAGGCGTCAAACTCGTCGAGGGGGTCTACCTGAGCATCAGGCATTTTGGGAAAGCCCTGTTTTGAGGACCAAACCGTACCCGTTTGCGCTTCATCGCCTGTCTTTGGAGATTCTCTGACTTCCGGGGCCCACTGAAAACCGTCGTATGTACCGTTGCGCACGTAGTCGATGACGAAAGCGATCTGATCGCCTTTGGAAACCGTAATGCCTGCGACGGTCGTTGCGGCTTCTTCATTATGAACTGACCACTGACCAGCCTTTGTTCCGCGAACATAGACCGTTGCTCGGACTCCATCACCCTGAGTCGCTCCGTGCTTGAGTGTTCCTTCGAGATCGACGACTCCAGAAACGGGACTCGTCCATTGTCGTACGAGACACACCCCTCCTCCGCCCGCATGTCCTCCTGAAGGCGTCAAACGCAACCAGCCGAGACCGTTCTTCGTATCCGGAAATTCAATGTCTCCCTGAAGTGCTGTCGGCACGAAGTGGGGGAAAGTTTTAACAGCAGCGATGTCGTGAGCAACTTTGTCGCGATCATAGGGCGCGAAACCAAACACCCACTCTGATCGTGGCAATACGTCTTCTTCATCGGGGCGACTCGATTGAATGAACGCGGACGCCACTCGCAGTTCAGTGGACGTCGGGGTGCGATTGAAGACTCGATCGTAGAGTCGGCCGATACGTTCGTGCGGATCGCTGGCGATTTGGATTTCGTCGCGAGCAACCAACGCCGTCGCCATCTCCATTGTGAAGTCGCCGTTCATCAGAAACAGACTTTGCGTCGGCACGGTCGTAGTGTTTCGCCCCGAATTGGTTTCGTCAGGGTTCGGAAAATCGAAGGTCAGCAAGAGCGACGGCAGCTTGTCGCGTTCGATGGCCCCGTAGATGGCTCGACGATACGGATTGAATTCCCAAGTGACGGTATTTGGTTTTTGATCAAACGCTGCGTACTTGAACATCAGTGACGACGGGCCACCACGGGTCGGATCGAGCTTGCCGCTCACGGCAAGCATCGAATCGTGAATCGCTTCGTACTCCAGTCGTCGACGATTGAATCGCCAAAGCAGTCGGTTCTCTGGATCGGCAGTGAGTTTCTCGTTGTCGCTGTGGCTGGACTGTTGGTACGTGGCTGAGTTCAGGATCAGCCGATGCAGTTGTTTGATTGACCAACCAGAATCTACGAATTCACTGGTCAGCCAGTCGAGTAATTCCGGGTGCGATGGCGGCGATGATCGAAGACCGAAATCGCTGGGAGTATCAACCAAGCCGCGTCCAAAATGCCACGCCCAGACACGATTGACGATCACTCGCGCCGTCAGTGGATTGTCCGGTGCAACAATAGCTTCAGCCAGTTCCAGTCGCCCCGAACCCTCGGTGAATGGAATTTGATCTTCTCCAGCAAGCAGCCCAATAAACTGCCGTGGCACCGCTTCGCCCGGTCGATCTTTGTTGCCCCGAATGAAAATATGTGGGTCATACAGTTTTTCAGTGTCGCGGACGATCATCGCACGTCGTGGCGATCCTGGGTGCATCGCCAAACGCAGATCACGATTAGGAATCAGCGTATTAATGAGTTGCAAAAACACGCTGCGGTCGAGCGTTTTAAAGTCGTCTGCAGGAATCACACCCGGCGCATCTTCACCGTACAGAAGCTTCCGCAACTGTTCTTGATGCAGATTTTCAAAACCAAGAGTATTCGGAAAACTGGAAGCGTGCTTGAGCCATTCCTTGTCAATCTCATCAAATAACTTCTGATAGATCGCAGCGACGTCGCTCAATGATTCTGGTCGCTGCTTGTCGAACGCAGCGGCAACGATCGGATTCAATTGGCAATCGACAAGCTTGTTTGCCGTTACCCGTTCAGCAAGTTTTTTCTGCACGCTGTTCAAACTCAGCCGTCGGCAACGTTGCAAATGCATGCCATGGGCCGAATACTGCATCGTCCCCGTGCTCAACCAATCGCTTCTTCCAACGCAATGCAATATGAGGGTTGAGCTTCTGTCGGCCGGCCAGCGTGCGGAACTCGCCTTCCGGCAGTTCGCGTCCCTCGTGTGCCATCAGCAGGTATTTGCCAATGTCACCGCGATTCTGCTTCATGAGTCGAGCGTAGTTTTCGTCGCGAAACTCCTGGAGTTTTCGGTCTTTCTCGGCTTTGAATTCCAGAAACGATTTCTCAAGTGTCGAGCCCGATTCTGGCCCCCCGATCACTGGTAGATCATCCGGTTCTTCGATGCTGGCGCAAATACCGTATAGCGAATAGAAATCTATCATCGTCAGCGGGTCGTACTTGTGGTCGTGACACCGCGCGCATGCCACTGTCAGCCCAAGTAGCGCCCGGCCGATTGTATCAACGCGATCGGCGCGTTGTTCCTCGATACCACCTGCGTCAGATCGCTTGTGAATCGTTAAGAACGCGAGCGCTGCGAGCGATGGATCATCTGGTTTGTCGGTGAGCAGGTCAGCGGCCAACTGTTCGCGAATGAAATCGTCAAATGGCTTGTCATCATTCAGCGCTGCAATCACATAGTCGCGATAAGTGTAGGCATATGGATAACGTCTCGGTTGACCGAAGACAGCTCCCTTGGAATCCGCATACCGCGCCACGTCCAGCCAATGCCGTGCCCAGCGTTCGCCGTAACGAGCATCGCCCAGCAGATCATCCACAATCGCAGCAAATTCGGGAGCACTGGACTTTTCCATCTCCTTCGGAGTCGGCGGCATTCCGATTAAATCAAGAAACGCACGCCGCACCAGAGTCCGACGATCAGCAGGCGGCGACGGCTCAATATCATTCTGTTTCATCTTCCTCCAGACAAAACTGTCGATCTCGTTCTTAGACCAATCGTCATGCTCATCGACGGGAACGCGTGGTCGCGTCAAGGGTTGGAATGCCCAGTGTGACTTAGCCGCTTTGCGAATTTCTGCGCGCGCATCAGTCGCCATCGTATCTTCGGACGGATCATTGCCGCCTGCAGGCCAAGGCGCACCCATTTCGATCCAGCGCTCTAAGATCGCCACTTCTCCCTCAGGCATCTTGGCGTCAGGTGGCATCTCAAAGCTCTCGTAACGAACCGCCTCGATCAACAGACTGTCGCCGAGGAGTCCCGGCACAACCGTCGCACCGCTGTCCCCACCCCGTAACGTTGCGGCGAGTGAATCAAGTCGCAATCCCCCCTCTTGCTTGTCCGCTGCGTGACATCTCCAGCACCGTGATTCCAGTAATGGACGGACTTTGCTGTTGAAAAACTCAGCCTGTTGCAGCGTTGGATGGGAAGCTGTTTCACTCATCGGGCCGTCAGCAGCGTGCAAACTCACCGATGCAATCGTCAGAACAACAATCAGGAGGGAGAGTTTCATTCTCGGTACAATTTCGAGGGAATCGGAAGAGTTGGTTCCGATGATTATTGCACAGTCATCAAAAACCGCCATCGCATGATCATGTGATGCTATCCACTTTATTGATCAAGATCCTGTGGAACAGCTGAATCCGTAGCTTCAACTAGTTTTACACAATGCCTTTGCGAATCGCCTTTGCCACAGCAGCAGTGTTAGTGTTCACATGCAACTTGTCATAGATGTTGCGTAAATGTGTGCTGACCGTATGGATGCTAACATTCAACTGCACTGCGATTTCTTTCTTGATCAATCCTTGCGCCATCAATTCCAAAACATCTCGCTCTCGATCTGTAAGAGCCGGATCGGAAGACGCGACGCGATCCTTGCAGAGAGAGCAGCTCAAGCACACGACTCGCAACTGAAGGTGTCATCGGTGCGCCTCCTTGCGATGCCTGTCCGATAGCAGCTTCGATATCTCCGATATTCGAGGTCTTCAGTAGATATCCCGATGCCCCCATACAAACGGCACGAAATATTTTGTCGTCATCATCAAAAGCTGTCAGGATCACAACCTTAGCGTTGGGGGCAATTTCCGAATTTCTGCCAGCGCAGCGATGCCATCAACTCCCGGAAGTCCGACGTCAAGCAGGATCACATCGGGGGCATCGGTACGTTCGAATTGCGGAGCAGCCAGCTCGTACGAACCAAAATCATGGACGCAAGTCATGCCAGACGAGCGATTGACTGCACGAGAAAGGCTACGTCGAAACGTGGCATCATCTTCAATCAGCCATACATCAATGTTGGGTTTAATCTCGTTCATAGTGACTTATCAGGCAACAAATTCGCAGTGTCCGTTCGATGAGGATCCCCTGCGGAGTACGATAGGATGACATTGTTGGGCCTCCTGTTTTACTGAAGGTTTATACGGATCGCCATGTGAGTCCCACCGGAAGGATTGCTTTGTACGATTAGATCAGCTCCCATCTCATTGGCTCGTCGACGCAAATTCTGCAAGCCCTGTCCATCATAGGTCGCTTCCGGATCGAAACCGACTCCATCGTCTTCAATCGTAATACCCAGCTCTTTGTCTCTTACCTTGATTTCAATGGTCGCACGCTTTGCATCGGCATGTCGAACAATGTTGTGCAGCACTTCTTTTACGCTCAACAATAGATGCCGACGAACTTCGAGGCTGAGCTCTAAATCGTTTGGCTCGCCCCTCACTTCAAACTTGTAGTCGATGCCACTGAGCATTGAGTCAGCGATTGTCCGGAGCCGACGTACTAACTCGACAAGCGTAGAACGATCACCATGAATCAACCAGACAATATCACGCATCGAATCAGCCGTCTCCATAGCGATGCGGTTGATCTCCTGCAGGTCACCATTGCTTTCATTGGAGACGTTGTTGTCGTCGAGTGCCATCTGACTGAGCAGGCGAATGCTGCCCAGATTACTGCCAACGTCATCATGCAGATCTGCTGCGATTTGAAATCGCAAACGATCGAGTTGTCGACGTTGACGCAATCTTACGAACAACAATAAAGCAGTCATTGTCACGCCAACCGCAATCGCAAAAAACACTGCCAATCGAATCACGCGTCTTTCGATTCGATCAACCACCTGCGAACGCTGTAACGTGACTGCCTGTAGACGTGACTCGATCACACCACGCTGCGAAAGCTCGTTGAGCCACCGAGGCAGTTCGATCAGTTGATTCTGGCTACTGAAACCATCGACGAGGTACCGGGGGGCCCAAAGCGGCGGTGATTCACCTGCGAAAGAATCTAGTGATGACACCTCCGATTGCAACGCGACATTTTCATTCCCGGAATAAACCTGAAACTCGGACAATGCTAATAAACATAATGTCGAACCATCGCCGCGACGTCCTTTGTTAAACAAACGCGTTGCCGTCAATCTCACATGTCGGGCGCGGCGTCCGTCACAGTGGACTACGACTCCGTTATTACCGGGATTCAGGAAATCAGCCTTTGTGTAGTCAGCCACAACGACCGAGTCCGTCATGTCTTTGTTCTCACTGATTTCCAGCTGAAAACGAACGGGGAAACCAAACCCTGGACGCCCCGGCCAGTCGTGTGGTAACGAGGGAATCAGTCGAATTTCATCGATGGCATGAGATTGCCTTAGATCGACCTGAACCCACTTTATTGTATCAGCTTCTGAGGCATGCTTAGAGTGATAGCCGTTTGTGTTGCTTTGCTTGGAAGTCACCGGTAGCCCCAAACCGCTTTGCCCATCGGTCAGGTTTTCCTCCATCCATGTTGGTTGTGAATGAGATTGCCAAGTACCACGAACAGAGGCTCCGATTGCAACATTACGATTGCCAGAGAAGACGGCAATTTCGCCCATTGCGACAACCCAGACCCCGGGACCTCGTTTCCAGTGTTTAGTCGAAGTGATTCTTAGAAATCGTGCCGTCACGCCTTCAGCAGGCAAGGAGACTGGAAAAAAGCCCGGATTCGGATAATCCCTGTTTGTATGATCGGCGACCATAATGGGCTTGCTAAACGAAATTTCGTTTGCCGTTTCAACACGAAACCGCACCGGAAACCCATAACCTGCAACACGTCGGTTATTGACCATGGATTCAACTGGTATTAACGTAACCGCGTCGAATTTGACTTCACGTCCCAAGTCGATCACTACCTCGACCGGACGGTCTGGTTGATCGAGATAACTGCTATGAGAGCCAAGTCTTGGTCCTTCGTGTCCAGTCGAAATGGGTGAGAGTTGTTCGAGGCGATCAAGAAGTTCCATTCGCTCAGCGCTCATCTGGCGAACAGCGGAACTGAAGAATTCGGCGAGCACGTCAGTTGACTGTTCTTCTGCAGCGACCGTACGAAACGTACATACAATCGAGGCAACGAAGCCAATCCTCCTCAACCATTCACGTGCATTCAAGATTCACTTCCATAAGGTCGATTCAATGTAGTGACATGGCAACGAGTTCCAGCTCTATGGTATCCGCATGTCGGAGCAAGAAGCAGGAGATTTTTTTGCTCAGTCTCCGTGGTTTCCAAACCAGGACGATGACGCGACCATCGGTGAAAGCCGTCTGTCCCTGTAGAAATGCTTATCCCCGCTTCAGTCAGCTTCATCAAGTTTGGGATGAAAAAGAGTTCGGCAGGTTTCGCCTTTTTCATAGCACAGGTCACACGGATCGCCCGATTGAGAGTCTGAGGTGACTGTCAGTTTCACTCGCCTGAAATAACTCTGTCCGGGACGCCCCTTTCGAACGTCGTTAGAATACAGTGATCAAACGTGCTCGGCAACAGTGCGACTGTGGGCCTCGAAGTCTATCGGGTACACTCCATACTGAAAAACATCCCTCTGGTCGACCATCAATCACTTCTTGGTTCAATTTGTCTACGTTGCTCATTTTGTTCCTCCGTATTTTTGTTTTCTTAGGACACAAACACGAGGCGGTAAGCAGTTGTCTGCCCAACTCAGCAACATGGCATCATAGAGCGAGATGCACATCCATCACCGCGCTTGTCTTTAAGAACGGAGAAGGAAAACGCTATTGAGAATCCTCGTCAACGCGGACAGCAAGTTTTCCGAAGTTCTTACCTTCAAGCAAGCCGATGAATGCTTCCGGAGCATGTTCGAGTCCGTCAACGATATCTTCGATGTACTTAACTTTGCCTTCGGCAACCCAAGGCGTCATATCAGCCAGGAACTCTCCGTAGCGAGTACCGTAGTCATCAAAAATAATGAAGCCCTGTGCCTTAATTCGGCGAACCAGGAATGTCTGCATTAACAGTGGTAATCGGTCTGGACCTGCGGGGAGTTCGGTATCGTTGTAGTGGGCGATCAACCCGCAAACCGGGATACGAGCTTTCACGTTCAATAGTGGAAGAACTGCGTCAAACACCTTTCCACCAACGCTTTCAAAGTACACATCGATGCCCTTGGGACACGCACCGGCAAGCTGCTGATCAAAATCGGTCGCGCGATGATCCAGACATGCGTCAAAGCCAAACGTATCGACTCCCACCTTGCACTTCTTTGGACCGCCTGCGACTCCAACAACATGACAACCTTTGAGTTTGGCGATTTGCCCAACGACGGAGCCGACTGCGCCAGTCGCAGCGGCAACAACCACAGTCTCACCTGGTTTGGGTTGACCAATATCAAGTAGCCCCATGTAGGCAGTGAATCCTGGCATTCCGAGGACCCCCAGAGACCGTGATGGATGTTCGAGTTGCTTTCCCAACGGAATCAATTCCTCCGCATTGGAGACTGCATAGTCCTGCCAGCCTGTATTTGCCAACACCCAGTCTCCTGGAACGAAGTCGGGGTGCAGCGACTGTACAACTCGACAAACCGCACCCCCAACCATCACCTCTCCAACTTCGACAGGAGGAGCGTAAGAGGGTGAGTCACTCATGCGACCACGCATATAAGGATCAAGCGACAAATAAACTGTTCGCAGTAATAGCTGTCCGTCAACTGGCTCTGGCAACGCCGCAGTTTCCAATCGAAAGTTATCGGGCTCAGGAGCGCCATGCGGCCGGGAATTTAGAACGATCCGTCGGTTCGTCTCAGGTAATTGAGCCATGATAATTTCCTAAATTTATAGAGCGGGTGTCTAATCAATACTGTGGCCCCAGGACTTGAAGTAGTATTCGTCAACTTAGTTTGCTACGGATAATAATTTCGGATTGAAGGGTGCGATGGACGGGGCAGCGGTCGGCGATTTCCATCAGGCGAGTGCGTTGAGCGTCATCAAGTTCACCACGCAATTCGATCGTCTTTTCAATACAGTCGATTCGGCCCTCTTTGTTCTCACAGTTCTCACAATCCTCCGCGTGGATACGTGAATGTTCGAGCGACGCGTTGACTTGCTCTAATGGAATTCCCTTGCGTTGAGCATACATTCGCAATGTCATCGTAGTACAGGCCCCCAGTCCGGCCAGCAGATACTGATACGGCCCTGGACCAAGGTCGTCTCCTCCTGCGCCCTCTGGTTGATCGGCAAGCAGCTTATGCCGGCCAACCGTCACCTGGTTTGTAAACTTTCCAGTTGTGGTTTCAGAAACAACAACACGATTCTCCGATGAATCGTTAATCGAATCACGAGTCTCGTCCGGTAAATACCGTCCCGCCCAGGCGGTCAATACGTCCGCCACGTATTGCGAGTCAGGTCGACGAGTCAGTAAATGATCGGCATCATCCAACGATACAAAACTCTTGGGATGCTTTGCAGCCTCATAAATGCTCGCTGCATTGTCGATTCCGACCACGTTATCAAATGGAGCATGAAACACGATCAAAGCGCGGCGAAGGGAGCCAATCTTGTCAGTCATTGCGTGAGCGTTCAGGTCTTCGAGGAATTGCCGCTGGATCGTGAACTTGCGGCCCGCCAGATTGACCTCCGCCTCTCCGGCTTGCTCAATTTCATCGCGTTGTTCATCGAATAAGTGGGAAACATGTTCTGGATCGAACGGGGCTCCGATTGTTGCCACACCGACTACTTCATCAATCTCTCCGGCTGCCGCCAGCACGGCTGCACCTCCGAGACTGTGACCGATCAAAATTGATGGCGGTGAGTGATGTTCTCGGAGCCAATCGGCAGCCTTGATCAGGTCTTGGATATTGGATGAGAAGTTCGTGTTGGCAAATTCGCCTTCACTATGGCCCAGGCCGGTGAAATCAAACCGCAATACGGCGATCCCTTTGGCGGAGAGTGCCCCAGCAATGCGCGTCGCTGCGTGAATATCTTTGGAACATGTGAAGCAGTGAGCGAAGATAGCAAAAGCACGAGGTTGCACCGCAGGCATATCAAGCCTTGCCGCCAATGTGGCACCCTGAGATCCTTCGAATTCAATTTTACTGTTCAACATTTTCACCATTCATTTGGAGAAATCAGGAATCAGCAATTCCCCGCTGCATCAGGAGAATGCCAGCTCGGGCCGCTCCGCGTGCGATCGCGCGAATGGCATTTTGTCCGAGGGAGCCGTAACTCATCGCGCTGACGAGCATAGGGCTCTTCAGAGTGTAGGGGCGCGTTACGCCACTGCGATTTCCGAAGGTGACGCGAAATGGCCGTACGTCTCCCTCACGTGTGGGAAACATAGAGTGGCGCAGCTTGATTTCAGTGGCGCCGTAGTCGAGCAGCGTGCCAAAGGAATCAGAGGAATCCACATTTTTCGCCTTGCGGTAGACTTCGCTACGCTCTGTGCGATTAAACGGGCGTTCTTCGCGGTCGTTGAGGAAAAGATACTGGCGAAATTCAGGTCCGAGACTCTCTATAAGGTAGCGGACCTGCCCGAGGACGCCGAAGTTCCGCAACAGAGTGTGATCTTTCTGAACGTGCCGATATGAGAAGTTCACCAAAAGGAGAAACAGAGAGGCCACCGTGAGAAAGTGGAAGTAAAACGAAATATAATACCCTGCAGCAAAGAACATCACCGGTAGAAAGAGCAGCGTCGTGTTGGCGAAACGAGAGAGACGGATCAGGTCAACGGAAAGTGCTTTGGGCATGGTGAGTAATAGAGTAGAATTTTGATTTTCCAGTAGTGGACACGATGTCGTATGAGGACATTATTGCCTTGAGTTCTTGCCGAGTTAAATCACTGCAACCCGGCAAGAATTTCAAAGGAACTCAAACGACTTTTGTGCTTATACAGAACCGATCGCAGGTAAAAATCAGCTCGTCCGCTTGGGTCTGTTGCGCCCCTTGTAATTTTTTGCTCAATGTTTTCTGCGCTGCCAATCATAGCCATCCGTAAAAATTCTTTGGCCATCTTCTCTTCTTGCGGTAGCCAGAGATCTTGCACTTTTGAAATGGCGGACGCATCAGCAGGCTTTTTCTTCGAAGCTAAGCAATCATGCGCTGGAATGTGGTGGTGGCTAAAAACTCTGCTTGCGCGTCAGTCTCTGCTGCAACTAATGGTTCTCCAAAACCGCTGATGTCTTAAAGTGTCGGCGATACAACTCAATGGCTTGCATCATCATACGCGGCGCAAAGTACGAAGCATAGGCGTAAGGCAAACCTTTCTCCACAGCTAATTGCGCTCTAACAGACTGGAACCTAAAATCCAAATGGGGACGTTACTGTCAACACCTGGCATCGCCATGACTTGCTGTCCTGTGCGACGTGGTTCTAAAAACTTTTGCAATTCGATGATCTCTTCAGGAAAGTCCGCTGAACTCCCAGTGCGATGGTTGCGCAAAGCCCGCGCGGTCACCTGACCAGTTTCCGGTGCTCGACCGAGCCCCAAATCAATTCGTCCTGGATACAGTGCCTCTAACGTACCAATCTGTTCAGCAATCACTAAAGGTGCATGATTGAGTAGCATCACCCCACAAGCACCGCCCCGAATTCGCCCGGTCCCGCTGCAAGATAACCAATCAACACCGCAGTCTCCGCACTGCAGTCTCCGCACCGCACCAGCAACAATCGTCAGACCACCGTAGTAGCCATGCTCATCACGAAGTCGCTCAAAAATCCGTTGAGCCGTATGCCGCTGCTTGCGATGGGCTTTCTTATCCGACTCTATAATCTCATTGATGATCGGCAAGAAGGGCTCAACCTTGAAACCACGAGGCTTCTTGAGTCAATACCCCGGCGGTTCGGTGAACGTCAGGAATTTTCCCAGCGTCTTCCAGTGCATGTCGTACTCACGACATGCAGCTCGCTTACCGATCTCGCCGTTCAGAACACGACTGTGGATCTCCGCCCACTATTTCATGTTCGTAATCACCCGTCCCTCGCTCAACAAGTGATCATCTGGTCGCTATACGTTCATTCCGAAAAACATCCCTCCGACAGGCGCTACATTTTCTGCCTGGTGTCTACAGTAGCAGAATTGAACTCTACGGATTCCTCAAGGTCTTGGTCCTCAATGAACAATGAGTTAGACTTTTTGGCTCTGGTTATCAATCAAACGGTCTCTGGAAAGTGCAAACAGGTCTGTGCAATTTTTAGAACTGATCCTGAAACCCGAATTTGCTCGCTCAAACATTGAGAAAAGCGACAATCCCAGTGGTTTTCGGACTGATTCTAGATTTCTTGATTTCCCCTACTCAGGTTTTTCTTGTGAGCGACTCTTCGTCTGAAAATGAAGCTGTGGGCTGGAATCAGTCCATCTACGATCAGTTGCACGTTCTTGCCGAGAAAGCACTTAGCGGTGAGCAGCCAGGACATTCACTGCAACCAACGCTTTTGGTCAACGATGCCTATTTGCGGCTGCAAGATCAGCAGAATCTCGATCCCGCCAATCGGTCGATTATGTTGGCAGCCGGTGCGACCATCATTCGCCGACTGCTGGTGGATTATGCACGTGGCAGGAAACGCTTAAAACGCGGAGGCCAGGATGGTCGTGGAATTCCATTGCACATTTCAATCGCCGATGACGCCAAAGGGTTAGATGTCCTTGAACTTAACGATGCTTTGGACGTACTTGCGTCTCAATTGCCACGAGCAGCAAGGATCGTCGAACTGAAGTTCTTCGGCGGACTCACCGGAGAAGAAATTGCGGAACAATTGGCTGTCTCACTCCGGACCGTTAATAACGACTGGAAGTTTGCAAAGGCTTGGTTGTACCGCGAACTTGGTCCCGAATTTGAAGGCAATCATCCTGATGACTGATTCGCGCGCTCTAAAGATTCAGCAGGTCTTCCTTGCCGCTCTTGATATTCGTCCAGAGAAACTCGATGCCTGGCTTAGGAGAGAATGTGGTTCGGACAGCGCACTGATCACGGAAGTTCGATCGCTCTTGGACCACGCCGAGCCAAGCTTGGATCCGCTTGAACAGAATTTGGACGAAGTCATTGCTGACATCCCTCGGCTAGATGGCGATGATGACCTCCAGACTCGAGTAGAACGCGATCAGCCAGCGGAGATCAATCCTGATGACTTCTTATCAAAGCTTACGGAAGTCGGTGTGCTTTCCCCCGATGAACTCGCGTCTGTGAACGACTCGATTTCGACCGGAGATCCTTCAACAGAGCCCCGGCAGATCGCGTCTCGTCTCGTTTCCGAAGGAAAACTAACAGAGTATCAGGCGTCGGCGTTGTTAAAGGGTGAACCTGAGCTGCTGATTGACAAGTATCTTATTCTGGACCTGATCGACGTCGGCGGGATGGGAATGGTCTTCAAAGCCATTCATCGTTCAATGAATCGTGTCGTCGCTGTCAAAATGATCTCACATCAAATGTTAGGGTCGGCAGATCTGGTGAAACGCTTTCAGCGAGAAGTCCGTGTTGCCGCAACACTCGAACATCCGAATATCGTGAGAGCCTACGACGCCGATGAATCCCGTGGCATCAACTTCCTCGTGATGGAGTACGTTCGAGGTGACAATCTAGATCGGATCGTGCGGACTTCGGGTCCTCTCCCCTTGCCCAAGACTGTCGATTACATCCGTCAGGCAGCGCTCGGATTGCAACACGCACATGAGCGTGGAATTGTGCACCGGGATGTTAAACCGGGAAACCTGCTACTAGACGATCGGGGAGTCGTGAAGATTTTGGATCTCGGACTTGCTCACATCGATAAATCGCTGTCTTTGAATCCTGAAGAGACTGACAATGATAGCGGTCAACCATATGTCAGCCGTACGGAATTAACAGCCGCCGGAGCTGTTCTTGGAACCGCCTCATTCATGGCTCCCGAACAGTCACTGGACGCCCATTTTGTCGACTTCCGATCCGACATCTACAGTCTAGGCTGCACTCTCTACTATCTGCTGACTGGCGACACACCTTACTCTGGCAGTACGGTATTCAAAGTCTTTGTCGAGCATCGTGAGGCAGCCATTCCTTCACTTAAGGACAAACGCCCCGATGTTCCGGACTCCATCGATGCCATCTTCCGCAGAATGGTAGCCAAGAAGCTTGAAGATCGATTTCGGTCCATCGCCGAATTCCTGGTCGCACTGGATGACTGTCGCATCGCGCCACCGGTCAGAAAAGCACGTACGACTGACTCAGCGGCGTCCCCTGCTGCCGCTAAGGAATCAATAACTCTCAATACCGACATTAGCGAATCGCCAACGACAGGCAAGCAGCCAGTTACGATAAAACGCCTCATAGCGTTCAGTTGGCTGTGGGCACCCTGTGCTGCGGCAGCAGTTGTCCTGATCGCACTCAGCTGGACAAGGCATGATACCGCACAGAATAAAACATTACAGATGATGAAAGGTGATTCCGTCACCAGTCAATCGGTCAAGCATTCTCCAGATCGCCGCTCGGTTGACGGGTTGACGACTCACTCAGAAATCAGCACGAACGAAACTCAAGTTTCAGGAGCCGACTTATTAGCCTCGGGGCAATGGGAGTGGCGGGTGGAAAAGAATCTCGGGCCAACGATCAATTCCCCAGCTATCGTGTTCGGAGCTGACATGACGGCGGATAGACGGACCATTGTCTATTCGTCGCTGCGACAGCAACAGCCACCGGGAAATCGCGACCTGTGGATCGCAACACGTAGCTCACCGGAGGAACCGTGGTCAGAACCGGTCCGTTTGCCACCGGAAATCAATACAGACTCGAAAGAAGAGCAACCACGGCTTTCGAGCGATGGTCTCAGTTTGTGGTTTCGAGGTGACGGAAACGCCTTAATGCACTCTGTCAGAGAGAATGTCGATGCCCCGTGGTCCAAGGCATTGCTCGATCCCTACTCGGAAGGTCCGTTGAAGAATTACGATACGACTCCGAACGGGTTGACGGCTTTTCGCTCGGGAAAGCTGATCACAGATCAGACTCAAACTAATGGAAAACTGACGATCTGGCGGCGAGAGGCCCTGGATTCCCCATTTGATGAGTCGAGTGAGTATCTGTTGCCGATCCTCTCACCGATCCAGAATTCAGGGACCTTGAGCGACGACGCCCAGATGTATATTTTTGCAACAGAAATCGACAATGGGAAGAAAGCTCGTCAGACCCGACTGTTCTATTCGACGCGTGCAGCCAACGGTGATTCCTGGTCCGCACCAAGTCTGCTTTTTTCAGGCATCTCTGGCGACGAAGTCTCCAGCGGGTCTCCCAGACTCCTTGACGATAATCGCTCATTGCTCTTCACGACAAATATGCAAGGCGGACAGGGTTCATTCGACATCTGGCTGGCCAAGCTGGTTCCGAAGAACTCTCAGAAAAACTCGCAATAGTGTGCTGAGTCTCTTGAGCCCTTCACAGATCGATATTCCTTCGAAGTCTGTTTGCTCAAAATCGTGACTCAAATCTTCAGTTTTTTATGCGATTCTGAAGTCTGGGGCAGTTGCTGCGCGCACGTGCCATCTGAGTAGTCGCGATCTCCAGATGAGTAATGAGACAGCCATATCCAAAGTTTCGACGATAACCAACGCTGTCGGGAGAAAAAAATTCCAATCAGTGTTGCACATTCTAAGGCTCGGTGTCGCCAAGTGTTTAGAGCAGTTTGCTCTACCGTTTGCCCGTGAAGAACGCATTTCTCTAGCAAAAATGCTGTTCGCCACGAGGCAGAACCTGCAAACCACTTCGAAAGATGCTCTAGAACCAATCCGAAAACTTCTGGAATAGTCGCTTTCCTCAACGTTTGAGAGGGCAATTTCAAGTTTCAGGATCAGTTCTAAGAACACGACTTTGATCGATTAAATAAACCTCGGACGCGAAGAAATCTGTGCCTCTCAATGGCGAGAACCATGACTGGAGACGAAAGATGACTCTCTCAACGCTCAAAAAACGAACTGATCAATACAAGCACCTTCGCCAGTCCACAGTAGGTGAATCGCTCTTTCCAAAGCCATCAGTACTCTGCTTTTCATTTCTACTCGGCATCCTGATTCTGCAATCCTCTGAATACGCAGTTGCCGAAGAACAACGAACTTGGACGAGTGCAGATGGGAAGAACACAATCGTTGCGGAGATGACTCGGCTCGACGGAAATACTCTCTACCTCCACCAATCAGCCTCGGGCAAAAGTTTCAAAGTCGATCTCTCCCAAATGAGTGCAGCCGACGCTCAATATGCTCGCGAGCAAGCAAAGCTGATGCTCGCAGAAGATTCGAAAACAACGGGGCCCCAGATAAAAGAGCGACTCTGGACGAGTGCAGATGGAACGCAGCAACTGAAAGCCGAATTTGTTGCGGTCAAGGGTGATAATATTCAATTGAAAGCCGCTATAGGAGTATTCACTCTGCCATTGTCCAAGTTTAGCAAAGCCGATCTGGACTACATTCAACAGATCACAGCCGCCAGTTCTCCGGGTGAGACTGTTTCAGCCTTCCCCCCTTCATCGGCGACTGCCGAGCCAACAAACACGACTTCCGGCAAAGATCTTTCCCCTAAGGAAGTGGCTCGCCTGACCGAACAGCTCGAAGTTCTCAACCGGAAGGTCGGCAAGCTCAACTCGGCGATGTATCGCCGGAGGGGTGGAATTGAAGAGGTCGAGGCTATTCTCAATCAGGCAGCTCCTATCGCTGAACAATTGCGGGCTCCGGCAGAGGAAGACGTTTCTGTGGCGAGCAAGATTTACGCTTACGAGAGCTTGGTAAAGAACCTCGCTAGCGCGAAAGAAAGGGTGAAGATGCAAGGCGGTGCCGGAATTCCCATTCCCAATCGCATGACTCGTACCACCCCACAGAACCCCGCTTCAAGCCAAAATAAACCGGAGAGCGCACAGCTCAATAAGGATGATGGAAAAACGGAGTTCTCAAAATACACCAAACCCGATCACCAGACATTACTCAAGATGTACTACGCTGCGAACGGTGATATCCTCAATGAAGATCCTTCCTTTGCGATGGAAGTTTATACGACTCTTGCGCTACCGCCGCTTGATCCCCAGAAAGATGGGATCCATGCTAAGCGTGGGTTTGATCGACAGTGGTGGGACGACTCACAAGAGTATTTTCAGAACGAGTTCACTCGCAGAAACATCGATAAGAGAGTCCAGGATGCCGCATCTAAACAACTTGCTGACGCCGAGAATTGGAAACCGACAGCAGTCTTCCGTTTACGTTGGTCAGTCCGTTTAGGTGAGTATGATTTCGCTGCCCAGAAATTTCCGTTGCCTTTTACTACGCTGCGTGGTCTGAACTACAGCACGAACGGCTTTGCTAAAGACAAAATTCCCGTAGAACGGGCTTACCTCTCTCCAACAGCACGCAAAGAATACGGCACGCAGAAAACAGTTGCCCCAATTTTTCGAATGAACTTTCGTCCCTCGCAGTTGCTGCCGTTAGATATGGGAAGGAATGGTCGTTCAGCCGTCTTCACGCTCGCAGTGACACATCTCGACAAGATTGATCACCTCCCAATGTCGCCCGCTCAAGCCGAGTCGCTGCTCAAGCAACTCTCTACGCGGCCGGGAGGTCGAAGCAAAGAACGTGAAGTACTCATCGAAGGTCTTGTTCAGGTGGGGCCAATCACTATCGCTGAAGGAAAGCTGCAAGAGATCCCAAGCAATTTAATCGCAGCTCGAGTCCTGCATCCCCTCACTCAGCAGGAATTGCATCTATTCAAAATTGAACCAGTCGCTGAACCAGACTCAATCACTAAAGCAACAACATCGGCCAATGAACAGGCAGGTGAACGAGTCCCTGACATGGCACGGATGCGGATGGCACTGTTACAGTTTCGTGAGCATCCGCAGTTGCTCAATCGAGAACGACTCGAGGAATGGACACGCAATCAAATTGTGACCGAGCAGAAAATCTGGAAACAACTCGACGAGATCGCTCAGAAATTCAAGCTGCAACAAGCGGGACGCAGCACCGCAATGAATCTGAACCCTAAACAGCCGATCTTCATTTACAGCTATCGAGAGTTACAATCGCAGCGGCAAGATCTTGCGAACGGACCATTGATGGAGATCTTCTCTGGGAATGACCAGGCGTGGTCATTTATTCGCAAAGAGCCAAACTGGGATGACCGTTTCAACGCGACTGTGGCCCCCTTCTTGTTTTCAAAAGAGCAGGTCGTTGACCAATCGGTTGAGTCTGCCAAAGTCACATTGACACCAATGATTGAGGCATTCGCCAAACAAGTTGCAGACAAAGTTCCAGACAGACTTGCCATTCCTGTGTCACTTTCGCGTGTCACACTCAACTCCGCTCGAACTGCGTTGGTGGTCGATCCCAGCTATTCTTCATCTCAATCCGAAGATGGTAAATTCAAACTGCTGGAACCTGTTTATGAACCAACGTTTGGTGAACCGAAGCAAAAACCGGGAGTTGGCTTTCCACAGTCAGTCCAAAACAAAATGCTGTATCGAGTGCGAAGTTTTCCGGAGAACCTGAAAGCTGATCAATTGATCGACGACTGGCTGTTCAGCGGGAATGCCGGGCATGGGATGAACCGTGCAGTCCGTAGTATCCAAAGTGGAGCAAAATTCCTGACAGACTACCCGGCAGCGGTTGCCTTGGATCGCGAAATTGTCTTCGACCAGATCCCACTCTCCCCTGAAATCGTGAATACCTTAACCGAAGCAGATTACCTGCGTAAACATTCAGGAGCACGGGCGTTTGAGGCACGAATTATTGTCAGTGAAATCACGGTCGATCTCGCCACGGAATTCTCTTACGACGGCAAAAAACACCCCAAGGGGGTCATCGTCGGCAAGGTCGACGGCATTCGTATTCTAAACCGCGATGGCGAGCCGGTCGCATTCATCCCAGGGTCGGTCCTGCCCGCTAGTAAAGTGAATCCCGACGACAATCCATTCACTCCGGAACCAGGCGAGTCTTTCCCGAAAACCAGCCGCACGTCATCGCAAGACTTAACTCCTGCCATGATTCCTCTGTTGATCGCCAAACATCAATCCAGGTTTTTCGAAAGTCATCTCGATCAATTCATCGTAACGCGGTTGCAGCACGAGCATTGGTTTCGGACAGATCCCAAGAAGAACACCTACGGCGTCGACCCGGCACTGGGCGAAGCCTTGCCTGTATTCGATAACATGCCCGATGAAGACGGGCGTAAAAAATTGGTAACGCAATTCAAGAGATGGGTCGAGAAGAACAAATCAATAACTGCCGGACCACTCACCATCCGATTCGGCAAACTTGAATTCAGACATCCGATTCTCGGCATCACGCCTGCTCCAGCGGTCATTGGCGGGGTCTACGAGACACCATTCAATTCCGACACAAACTTCGTTCATTCGGCAATGACGGCCTACGATCAGGCGGAACGCGATTTGAAATCAGCTTCCGACTATGCAAAAACTACGCCTGCTTTCAACAAGAGGAAAGAAAACGTGGCTGCCTGGAAGAAAATGGTGACTAATCTGCCACGCGAAATCTACTTTAGTACGAAACGTTTTGAATATATTGTTCCTGATTCCACCGGGAAACGCTCTGGACCTACTCAGGGAGCCTCGATGGGGGGGCGTTCAAGCGGCGGAATTGCGGGACTTCCAATCGCAAAGCCTGCAACCGAACCGATCTTCCCCGTGCTCAGCATCGACAAAGAAATCTGGCTTCCTGAAGATGCGTCTATCGCGGCAAACAATGCACCACTCCAGTTAGAACTGACGTTCACACCGCAGAAAGTTGAGGTCCTCGATCAGCCGGCTCCACATCCCTGGATTGAAGCGTGCCTGCAACACGCTCCTCCGCAGAACATCAGAAGTGAAATGAAGGAATACAGGAAGAGAAGTGACGCCGGCCAATACGCCATGATTCACGTCAATCTGCAGTCTGCCCGACTAGTCAACGCCGACTCTGGCGAAACCGTCTTGTCGCTGGAAATCAGAGAATCACAAAAAAAATAGGTAATGAGATTCGTCGCTACAATCTGCCGACCGAGCGTATCCGAGTAGAGCAGTTTGCTCTACCATGTGCCCGTGAAGAACGCGTTTCATCAATAAAAGTGCTGTTCGCCACGAGGCAGAACCTGCAAACCAATTCGAAAGATGCTCTAGTTGGGTACTCAACGATTTTATTCAGATATGGATGATCGACTTGCTTTGCGTCAGGTGAGTATCAGATCCTGAACTCACCACAGACAGCAGAATCCGTCACAACATCGCCAAAGCAGGCGCCCCATCCCGGGCACATTATTTTGGACTCCTCGACCTCTCACCAGAACGGACCGATCGATGTGGCGTATATCTTCACTCAACGTTTGAGAGCATCTCATAGCCATTCAGACCACTGCCTCAGTTAGCTGCCAGTTTTTCTTCGTGAGATTTTTCGTTCATCAATCCGTCTTCCATTTCGTAGATCGTGTCGAAGACGTCAAGTGCACGATGGTCGTGTGTGACGACTATCACCCCCGCTCCCTGTTCGTGTGCAACTTTCGCAAACAGCTCCATGACCTGTCGACCTCGATGACCGTCCAGCGCTGCGGTTGGTTCATCGGCTAAGATAACACTGGGGTGATTCGCTATTGCACGAGCAACGGCAATGCGTTGCTGTTGTCCCCCAGAAAGCATGGATGGCAAATTGTCCGCTCGGTCAGCTACACCAAGATAGTCCAACAACTCGATCGCGCGACGTCGCGCAGCACGTTTCGAATCACCATTCAATTCCATCGCAATTTGAACATTCTCTACTGCCGAAAGGAACGGGATCAAGTTCGACTTTTGAAAGATAAATCCAATGTTCTCACGGCGAAACGAACGTAAGTTGGTGTGAGGAGTTTCACCATCTTGAACGAGTTTGCCTCGAATCGTGATGCGGCCGGAGGTCGGAGGATTGATCAGGCCGACGGCGGTCAAAAATGTGGATTTCCCTGAACCACTCGGACCAAGCAAGGCAACGACTTCACCTTGTTTGACGTACATCGTCGCATCGCGCATCGCAACGACTTCAGTGTTGCCGCTTCCATAAATTTTCGTCAGATTGTCAGCTTCGATAGCGTATTTTGTTGCTGGAACGGTCATTATGAAAGTGCCTCGTTTGGAGAAACTCTCATCGCTTTCCAGATCCCTAACATGCTGGAAACTACCGAGATTCCCAGTACGATTCCCGCCAGTTGGATCAAGTCCGTATTAGCAAGAATGACACGACGAGGAAACATTGGAAACAGCTGGCGTCCTACAAGGTAACCGATCCCAAATCCGACAACTCCGAGAATCAATGCCTGCTGCAAAATCAATCCTAAGATCACTCTGTTGGGAGCACCAATCAGTTTCAGCAAGGCGATCGAATGGAGCTTGTCAAGCGTTAACGTGTATAAAATAAGAGCCATGATAATGGCTGCGATGAGTGTCAAAAGAATACGAAAGAGCCCGATCTGTTGTCGAACTTTCTCTACGCTTCCTTTCAATAACAGTTCGCGTTGTCCGTCAGCAGTGTACACCGAGACATCACCCCATCCAGAAATAATCTGGGCAACTTGAGCAAGGTCGGCCCCCGATGACAGCGTGACCATGACAGCGCTAATCTGAGGACGAGCAATTGCTGGGAGTTGCGATGATGGCCTCTCAGCATTCTCCAGCATCACCGGTTGTTGAATTGCCTGTTCAAATTTTTTTCCGCGCGACTCCCGAGCTGCACGCTCCAATCGAACGGCCTCACCGGGGGTGTCGAACTGAATGACTTGTGCATCGGCGACTGTAAAAAAAGCGATCCCATCGCCACCCGAGCTGATCATGTTATCGGTCGTTCCGATGACCGTATATTTTTCTTTTCCAAGAATCAGTTCCTCACCGACCTCAAAATTGAGCGTTTTATCTACGATCATTTCGTAGTGTCCCTGCCCAAGTGATCGGCCGGAAGTCAAAGGGATCCATTCTCCTTTGTCTGTTGGCCAACTCAATCCCAAGACTGCAATTCGGAGTGGCTTGCCGTTGCGCTGACGCTGGATTGTGTGATACACAAATTCTCGTGACGACTTGACGCCGGGAACCGATGCAGCACGGTAAACCAAATTTGAAGGAACGCGAGACTGCTCAGCAAAAGGACCACGAGTGTTTCGCTGAACAATCCAGAGATCAGCACCTATTCGATCAACTAGCAGCGTGGCATCTTCGACAACACCTCGATAGATGCCCCCCATCCCCATTACGACCATTAGCAGCATGCCGATCCCGACAGCCGTCAGGGCAAATCGACCGAAATTGTGTCGAATATCTTTAATAGCAAGGTTCATTGAATAGACACCTTGCGACCATCGATCAATACCTGATTTGGACTCTTTGGGCTCAAGACCATCTCTCCCTCAGCAAGTCCTGCCATAACTTCAATGTTGTCGCGGCTCCGAACTCCCAGCTTTACAGGCCGCCATTCAGCTACCCCACCTGCAAGAGTGAAAACACCTGTTTTGCCGTCACGCCTGACGACAAATTCTAGAGGTAAAACGAGAACGTCATCTTTGTTAACGATTTCGATGAAAGCTTCTGCACGCTGGCCTACTGCCCAATTGAAAGGAAGTTCAAGGACACGAACATCAACGATGAACTCACGAGTTTCCCGATCCGCTTCTCTGCCGAGTCGGACAACTTTTCCTGGATAGGGCTTTTCTGATTTGGAGCGAAACAAAACTCTAGCGGGTTGATCAGTGGCTAACTTGGAAATTTCTGTTTCATCGACCCATGCATTGATCCACAATTCGTCAGTTGAAATTAAGCTCAAAATCGAGCTCCCAGGTACGACAACATCGCCAGGTTCGCGGTTCCGCTTAATTATTAAACCATCGAAAGGCGCCATGATCTTGGTGTCGTGTAATCTCGCACGGTGATATTCCAGAGTCTTCTCCGCAGCGACTAGCACCTTCTGCCCTTCCGCAATTTCAGCTTCGGATCGAGAGACACCCGCTTCAGCGACCGCCAGCGCTTCAATCGCTTTGTCCACGTCATCGCGACTTGCAGCATTCTGTTCCACAAGGTGCACTGTCCGGTCGTGGCTCTTTTTTGCTTGCTCGTAAACCGCAGCTGAGCGAGTTTTATCCGTTTTGAGACGAACGATTGCAGCAGACGCAGCGTCAACGTTGGCCTGTGCAATTGCAACTTGTTGCTGCAGTTCGTCGTCATCCAGCCGAACTAATAAGTCACCCGTAGCGACACGACTTCCTTGATCGACAATCACTTCCACGATGCGACCTGATATTTTCGGACTGATGGTTGTCTGGACCCGAGCTTCCAAAGTACCCGTCCCCATCACTTCAACTGAGATTGCATCGCGTTGCACGGTGTGTGTGATCACTGAGAGGGGAGAAAACTTGAAGAAATAGAGGCTTCCACTAACAACTCCTATCAGGAGAGCAAGTTTCAAGATGAACCATAATTTTCCCATAATCTTGATTCCGGAGTGATCTGTATTCTTATTAACTTTTTTCTGTGTTCTGGAGGCCGTGGAGAACCAAATCGACGTGTGCTTCAAGCCAGCGCTGGGTGTTCAAATTCTCAGATGATTCAAATGTCATTTTCCAGACAGCCGCCATGAGCGCCGGACCTACGATCACCATAGGCTCATTAACGATTGAAGTATCTCTAAGCTCTCCTTTATCAATCCCCTTTTTGATGATTTTCTTAAACATTTTGCGAGCAGGAACTAATATCTCTTGGAAATAGAAATTTGCGAGTTCTTCGAAACGATCGCTCTCAGAGATTAACGTTTTCAGAATCATACGTCGTTCTTCATTCTCGACGATCTCGCTATAAAAACGAGTGATAATCTGTTTGAGAAGCGTCGCTTGAGATCCCGGCCAGAACTTGACAATACCCGAGACGATTTTGAATACGGGACTGATGCGATCACGAACGATGGCCTCGAAAATCTCTTCTTTTGTGTTGAAATAAATATAGACCGTCCCTTTCGCCACTCCCGCACGAGTAGCGATGTCAACGATTTTTGCACCGGCAAAACCGTTTTCGGAGAACTCCTCGATCGCAGCCTGTAAAATTTCGGCTGGACGTGCCTCTTTTCTTTTCCCTCGGCGTTTAGCCATGATCGTTCACTGTTTCTGTTGAATCAAAATGAGTGTGCTGGACCCGTACCACAAACAAGAGAATTACCTGAGCGTTTGAGTTCTCAAACTTAACTATTCTGATTGAATCTCAGGAATAATGTCACAATCAGAATTGATTCAGTTTTATATTTATTGATTCAATGGAACTGAGTGTAAACGAAGCTGTTTTAAATGTTGGTGGATTAGAGATACCAATTACCGAATAGTTACTTAATCCGACTGGCTCTTTGGGCATACCCAGCAAGTTGCGATCTAACTTCCCATTATTATTGCGGTCATGAATGACGACTACTGCGTAATTTCCATGGCTCAACCCTCTGAATGTATGTGTCGGCTTGCCGGGAGCAGTTTTTGCAGTCAGCAGCGCTTTCTCCAGCTCTTTAGGAAACCCATCACTTTTATTGTAAACACCGATCAAGACCTTTCCGTCCTGGTGCTTAATTTCAGTGACGTGTACTGTCAGCTCAAAATTGTTCTTTGCGGTACTATTCGATTGTTGTGACTGAACATCTGAGGCTGAACCGGCCAAGAAAAGTGTTGCCAAAATCAGTGCCACTGCTCTTTCGTTCTGATGTTTCATTGCAGAACCTTTGCTCAAATCGAGAGGAGGGATCTTTTGCCTGACTCATTATGACCCGCTGGTCACAATGAGTCAATGCCATCTGTATCTACTTGTACAGAACGCAATGAAAGAGATCTTTCCTCTTGTGGCGTAGCGATTGCATTCTGCTTCCCAGATTTTGGCCTCAAATTTTAATTTCGAGGCCATTGCTGACTTGTTCAGCATTACCAATGAGTGTTCAAATTGGCAAAACGAAAATCGGGGACCAGCTAACAACTCCATGCACACGGAGTCCGGCTTGCGCGTTTTCACAAGTAGAAATTCTTCACTCCGTGCCCGGTGAACACTGCCGTTATGTGGCACACCAATGCGCGACTTTGGCGACAGCTGCATCATCTCTTCGATACGGATGACGGTTCGCAGTCGGACATTTTGTCGAGAATCTATCCACCAATCAGGTACTCACGATCTATCGTTGGGTTCGCTCACAATGCGACGTCTACTACGACAATGTCGAGCCGACACTATGGGATTGCGAACAGGAATCGTTGTTGGGAGACACTTCCTCTTGAATTCAATCTCTGAATGCTAAAAAATGAACTGTGTCATTCGAGAGTGGACTTCATTCAAAATGGCCCGGCCTGCGAGAACCGCATTGGTTCGGAACTCACAAGACCGGACGGGCAACTCCGCAGCCGATTAACGGCGGTGGGAACTGCGGTGGCGAGCTTTCCGCCAGCCAGCGCGGAATCCGGCGCGGGAGCCGGATTGTTTGCCTTTCGTAAACAGCCAGTAGCCGAGGGTCAGTATCAGGCCGATTGAGAAGATGGATTCCATGGTGAAGGCTTTCGTTGTCGTCGTCGTTGATGGATGAATGGATGGTGTTCGTCAACCGGACCAGGCGTCACACTGCTTACGGAATGGACAACTCGGACAGGCCGTCATGGAGGGAGGGAGCCATTGCGTCGATCACTCGCAACGCCTTCCAGTGAAGCACGCGCGCACGTACTCTGATAAAGTGTTTGAAAGACTCATGTATTCTCCAATTGAAACTTGATGACAAAGACAATTTTTGTGTAATGAGCATTAAAGAGCGAATTGACTCCGACCTACGAATCGCAACTTGGAATTTGGAACGTCCCCAATCCGTGAATGAGCCACGCGTCGCGGTGCAACGAGAGCGTCTGAAAAAGATAAATGCGGACGTATGGATTCTGACTGAAGCTCACGATCAGGTTTCACCCGGTGATAAATACGAGGCGATTCATTCCCGCAAAATTCCTGAAGGTGTCTATGACGGCGAACATCGAACGATCATTTGGTCACGATTCCCAGTACGGAAAATCATCCCTACGCATGATCCCGAATCAGCGGTTTGTGTCGAACTTGAAACACCCATGGGGGATTTTCTGGTCTATGGAACAGTCCTTCCCTATCAGCATGCAGCAACCCAAGGCATGAGCTATTACTCAGGTGGGATGAAGGTCAAAGGACGGAAAGGCTGGGAATTGCACTACGAATCAATTCAGCGGCATCAAGCCGACCTGAAGACATTGATCGAGCGGCACCCAACCCATCACATTTGCTTTGGAGGTGACCTAAATCAAAGTCGTGACGGCAAAGTCTGGCCTTGGGGAAGACAGTGGTATGGAACTCATCACGGAAGAACACTTCTGACCGACTGCCTTGAGCAATCGGGCTTGAATTGTGTTACCGAAAGAGATTTTAATGAGACCGGGCAACTGCCATCGAAGTCGAGTGTCGACCATCTTTGTGTCTCGAACTCACTTACAAAACATGTTGTCCACGTTGATGCCTGGCAAGCTGACTGCCTAAAGGGGAAACCGGTATCTGACCACAATGGAGTGTGTGTCGACCTGAGTATAGTTCGACGCTAATTTCTCTCGTGGAGCGATGAACTGATTGAGGCGGTCTGATGAAACTCCGCTTTGAGAACTTCATCCAACTGCTGACCAAGCGTTCGTTCAATGAATTGACTGGCCTGACGACACTCCGTCCCGACGAAGCCCTTCGTTTCGACGTTCGCCTGACCGTTGGGCAGGACAGTGATTTCGATGGTTTTTCCGAAACTGCTCATGCAGCACCTCCGGCGCTGACGGTCAACTTGATCGAGCCATCTTCCAGTGACTGTTCGATCACGGAATGGCCCTGCTTGCGCGCTTCGATGGTTGCTTTCTCAACCGCATACCCTTGGAGGAAACAATCGAGCTGCTTCTGCTCGCCCCAGCGACATTCGTAGCTGTCGTAGCCAGCTTGCCGGTGTTGACGTCGGCCACGACCGGATACCGCCACTCCGGCAACCGCACCGCCCAGCCGGTCGCCGAACTGCTGAACAACTTCACTTCACTGAAGACAACCTGCTGTAGCTGTCAATGACGGCGACAATCGATACGTGTGATGCGAGCAATCGGACCGGGGGGGGGGGAATTCTATGGCTGAATATCTCCAGCTTTCCACTTAATTACGAAACTTTTCGCCTGTGCCTTCCTGTTTCCATAGGGCAGCTTAACATAGGGAAAACTTGGCGTAATCGCTCAACGAATTGCGTGCAAAAGGCGTTACATGAAACAACCGCGAAGGATCATGTGGAGGTGTGAGAACCAGCTGATTAGCAAAGCGACGGAGTGGATTGTGAAATGGGATTGAAGAATGGAAGAAATCGAACAGATACCAGTAATCGATATTTTCGCCGGACCTGGCGGTCTGGGGGAAGGATTCAGTTCATTTAGAACACGCGATGGGTATCAGCCGTTCCGTATCTCGCTCTCTGTCGAAAAGGATCCCCGCGCACACGAAACATTGAAACTTCGGAGCTTCCTCCGGCAGTTTCCTGTCGGGGCAGCGCCTGAGGAGTACTATCAGGTTCTCCGAGGCGAACTTAAGCTCGAAGACCTGCCTGAACGCCTGCAGAATAAACCTAATGTCTTGGCAGCATGGAAAACGGCGGAAAAGGAAGCCGTCTGTGCTGAACTGGGGGCATCGGAGGAATCGCACAAGCTCATTGGCAGTGCGATTCAAAAGTCTGTGAAAAACAGGAAGCAACCTTGGGTTCTGATTGGCGGCCCTCCATGTCAGGCATATTCAATCGCTGGAAGGGCCCGTAACAAGGGGATTGCTGACTACCGCATTGAAGACGACCACAGATCTTCGCTCTATCAGGAATATCTCCGCATCATCGCGGAACACTGGCCCTCTGTGTTCGTGATGGAGAACGTTAAAGGTCTTCTGTCTGCGACAGTCAATAATCAAAAGATTTTCGAAAAGATTATTACTGACCTCGAATCACCGCTTGAGGCCTCTGGAGAGAAACGGCGTGTCAATAGTTCGCAACGATACAGAATCGTCCCACTGGTCAAACCGCGGAACTCGCTGGTCGATGGCGCTTGGCAACCGGGCGACTTTCTCGTCGCGAGTGAGCATCATGGCATTCCTCAGATCCGTCATCGAGTATTTCTAATTGGCATCCGGGAAGATCTTGGAGATGTGGAATTACCGTTTCTCACTCCGTCTAAAGCACCATCGGTCGCTGAGATCGTTGGAGGTCTCCCTCCCCTGCGAAGTGGCTTGTCTCGGAAACGCGTCGGCTCCCGCTATATCAACCTGAAGGACAGCCCCGAGCTGTGGCGTCAGACGCTGATTGAGCAGACAGTCAGATCAACACCAGAGGATGAACGTCGCTGGCTGAAGTCGGTCTCGAATGGGACGATACCAAGTATCCGTGATGAAATACTTTCAATCGTCAGCAACCTCGATTCCTCTCCCGAAGATCGCGGAAGCGAGTTTGTTTCCTGGAAAACAGAATCAAGTCTTCCGTCAAGACTGAGAGACTGGTATCTGGATTTACGCTTGGGAGGAGTCTGCAATCATTCAACCCGTGGTCATATGGACACAGACCTGGCGCGTTATCTCTTCGCCACGTGTTATGCGAAAGTGAATGGGGTCTCACCAAAGCTTTCTCAGTTTCCCGCCGACCTGCAGCCAAATCACAAGAATGCTTCGAGTGGCGACTTTGATGATCGCTTTCGTGTCCAGATCGCCGGAAAGCCATCGTCGACGATATCCGGGGTGTCGGGCTTGGGACCGGGTTTCTTCTTGCCCTTGTTCTTTGACTTTCCGCCCTCGTCGTCGAGCGGCGCAGAGAAGAAGAATGTTGAGATTCCTCCGACTGGCTCGGTGGCGTTACCACGAGCGATTTCGACGAGTTCGTTGACACTGTTTCTGACAAACTCGATTTCACTATGTCGCGACTTGTAGGCCTTCTTGAAGTTATCGGTGCGTGGACTCCACTGCGTGTGATTTGCACCTTCGGCGGCACGGAGCAGGTCGGCGAGAGGCCCCGGACGGATCAAAACGAGCGAGCGGAGTTGCGAGCAGCGTTTCCCTTCCCCAGAGATTGGCAGCAGTTCACGAACGAACATGGGCCGCTGATGAACGTTCTCAACCGCTTCGAAATACAGGTCGCACGAAGTCTCGACGGGGTCTCCAATCTTCGGGTGAATATGCAGGTGGCAGCGGATCGCGATCCGTTCGTGCTGTTTCAGGGCCTCAAGGATTGCGCCGCGGACATCCTCCGGAACGACTGTGTCGCTGAGCTTCTGAGGTTTCCCGGCAGGTGGTGCAACCGTTTGCAAATCCGGATTGGGATTATTGATGGCAAATTGAGCAAGAGCAACACGTGCAGAAAGTTCCTCATCGTCGAGATCGGGGATACGATCGGCGTCGATCCTCTCAACTGAGTCTCCATCTGAAAGCTCAACGACCAGCTTTCCTTTCAATATCGCGAAGTGGTATTCCTCCACAACAGCACGACGAAGCGTATCCAACGAGATGCTCGTATCGAGATAGGGAATCACGACGCTCAGCCCGGTCTTTTCCACGCGGGAGAGTGCAAAGCTGTCTCTAAATCGTTGCAGGTCCTTTTTATTGGAGACGGGTTCACGAGCGCCGAATTCAGGCCACGATTCGACGTAATAGCTCGCAGGCTTATACAACTTGCCATCGACTTGGCGGAACTTCAGCAAGGACTTCCCCACGAGGATCGGCTGCCTTTCAGGATCGTCGTTACGGATTGTGTATGCGAAGATCGTCCGGGCACGACTGGCCAGCAAAAGGACGATTTTTCCCACCCCTCGGCTCCCGAGACTCTTCCCCTTCTTTCCGGTCAGTCCGTCGTGATAAAGGAAATTGACGAAGTTGTTTTCTGTGCCCGGAACGTAGGGCGCAGTATAGTCTCCCACAAGGCCTTTGGTGTTGAAGTCCTCAATGAGCAGGCTTCGACATGGGTCTTCCGGATTCGGTGCTTCGGGTGCGCCGGCATCCTCCTGTTGCAAGTGGTGCATCAGGCCGTCGAACCAGTCAGCGCAGATATTGTCGCATGTGGATGATTCAAAGATTGTAAAACGAACGCTAGCAGGTTCGGAAGCATTAAGCGACACGTCTAGGACGTTCTGCACGCTCTCGCGAACGACGCTCGTGGAGAGTTCTTTGACCGCCGCCCCTTCAAACGCCTCGGCGGACGAACTCTGGTCGATGTCCCCGTAACCGTCATGTTGCTGGAAATGCCATTTGGCCATTAGACAAGCCCTTTTTCGTTGAAGTCTACATTTTGATGCGTGGCTGTACCATTTCACAACTGAGTGGCATTACGGAAGCGATGTCGTTGATCGGCTCGTTCAGACCAGTACCCTCAAAGTCCCGGGTGACAAGAACAGGGGACTCATCAAATGCAAACAGGCCATCGATTTGTTGGTTGCCACGCGTGGCATCATCTACATTGCAGATTTGTGCCTTAGTGCAAGAGTACCAGTCTTGAAAAGTTCCAGGAAAGTACTTTTCGATTAGCTTGGCAGACAGAGTCTGCAGAGAAATCCTGACCCGAACAGGGGGACCGAATTCATCTTTTCGAGCATCGACACGGTTCTGGAGGTCTTCTCTTACGAAGATTTCCAGACGCATCTGACGACGATCTTCGAATAACTGGGCTGCGGCGTCGCCAATTCCAAGATTGCCGGGCCCGAGTTCAATCCGCTTCCAGGAAAGATCAGTCACAATAAAATGTTCACCTTAGTTTTGACCTTCATAAGTTCGTTCGGCCAGCCTTAGCCAGCAATCTTCAACGGCACTCTGCAGGCTGTCTCCGTCAGGGACCGTATATCCAAGCCGCCCATGCTGAGACACCAGCTCCGCTTCGCGCAGCCACGCCAGCGTTAAGTATGACTGGTAGTCCGGAATGACCGTACCGTCAGACTTTTTACAGGGAAGTAGACTCTCCATTGAGAATCGCTTTCCTCGACGTCCTGCGCGAGCAAGTGAAGACACGATTGAGTCGACCGAATCTTTGTCAGCCCTATGTTCGTATTCCTCTCGACCGCTTTTGGACCAGCCAATTTTCACTAGGCAGTTTTCGTCCCGGATGAATCTCGGATACCCCTCTCTCTTCTTTGTTTTGCGTTGTTGCGACTTCTTGCCTTTGCGTTTTGCAACCGAACCGGCAGTTTCGCGCTTTGGTGCTTTTGCCTGGCCACGAGCAGCAGATTCACTGGCAAGTTCACTCAAATGGCTGGCCCAATCCATCAATAGTGGGACAGCAGAGTAATCCCCATCAGTTGCCGCATCTGCGAGGAGACTTTGTAGCGCCTGCTCTGCATCGCGAAGTACCTGACGTCCACTCTCAATCCTGCTCATGTCGCATACAATAGCGGTACAAGGAGCTGTGTCAATTGTTAAAATACAGGCACAGGTGTTTTCGCTGTATCATTGAGTGTCGGCTGTCAGCCAGTCTTTTCTCCTTGCTGCATTTGACTTGTCCTGACGGTCACTGGACATGACTCTGCGGCCCGCCGCGAATACGAACTGAGCAGTCCGCCCCGCCTGGATCTGCAGACGAGGTCGTTGGTTTTAATGGGCTTGATTGACTCAGGAAGTATCTCGCACGCTGGCGGAAGATGGTCGCGAAATTCATCAGGTCGTTCTGTGTTGGAGTGGGCGCTCCACTCGCGGAAGATGTGGTTCAGGTGCCGCTGAGCCACGATCATGAACTTGTCGAGACACTCGTGCTT
Organism: Thalassoglobus sp.; assembly: GCF_048270125.1. Classification (NCBI taxonomy): domain Bacteria; kingdom Pseudomonadati; phylum Planctomycetota; class Planctomycetia; order Planctomycetales; family Planctomycetaceae; genus Thalassoglobus; species Thalassoglobus sp. The sequence goes on from NZ_JBLWTN010000034.1 coordinate 36,423, forward strand.
CAGACTCTGAATGAACCGCTCAAAATGGGCCCGCAAATTTGGCGAGAGGGGCGTGTTTCGCTTGATCTTCGTCCCGCTGACGACGGTGCCATGACCAATTCCGGCTCACCAAGAGGGCGTGCCCATCTTTCCACAACCGGCCGATTCAGGACGCATCGGCCGGTCCACAAGAAAGGAGCCTATGATCTGTGACCGTGGTTGTCCCTTCCTCTCCTTAATTGGGAGCCACACCCACTTCTGTCCCGCTAACCTGCATTTCTCACTGCGCGGTTTCGGCGGTCGATTTTTGGGGTGCTTGGGTGAGTTCTTATGTTACTGGGATGGTTTTTGTGACCAACTGAACTTGGTTGCTTGCTGAGAGCAAAGCATCTCGTCAGGATTCCAAAAACAAGCCATCACTCCCAATAATCACCCCAACACCCCAAAAACGACCTCCAAAATCACCCCGTGAGAAATGCGGGCTAACCTGACACAGAGCGTTTTCCGAAGTCCTTTCGCAGCAGGGATTTGACGTAAGCGCATGAAAAAAGCCAACTTGCGATCAATTCGCAAATTGGCCTTAGTGGAGGCGGCGGGAATTGAACCCGCGTCCTGTGAGTCCTGAAGTGAGGCGTCTACATGTGTAGTCGTTCTATTGGTCTTAGCTGCCTTTGCGACGAACGACGGTCTCGCCGGCAGAGCAGGTCGCAACGAATCTTACTTCAGAAGTAGCAACCATTGGTCTGAAGCCAGCCTGATTTTGTGACCGAACTTCGAACTCCTCAGGCAGGGATTTCTTGTTCGGGGAAGCCTATTAGGCAACCATAGCAAATTGGTTATTTGCAATTATTGTGTGATCAGCTTTTTACGTGGCCTGCCGATCAACCACGACACGCAACCTTCACCCGCGGTAAACCAGTCGAATCCGATCGCCCCCGAGAACTAACATCTTACGCAATCTACGTTCCAGAGCATAGGGGCAAAATCACAGAATTTCATAAGTGTTGACCCGAATTGAGGAAGTGTTCCTTGGGGACATGTATAATGCTTTTCGTCAGAGGAAATGCGGTACGCCACCACGCAGGAAACATAAATCATTCTCGAAAAAGCTCTGAAACGATTTTGCGATCGTGAATGGGTGAACGGATTTGACTGGCGAGTGAGTGCTTAACAAACCTTGTGTACGAAAAATGGGTTTTCAGCGAATTCGACTTTCATTCAGCTGCAAAGCGAAGAAATTTCTCGAGGCTTAAATCACTTGGCGATTCTTTCGAGTTCATTAAAGTTCTTTGAGCATCGCTGCAACTTTGTTTTCGAAGATCTCCTGCCATTCGGGAGCGAGGATGCAATCGCTATCCTCTTGTGCGCCGCCTACGTTCAAGAGTTGCTCAGCGGTCGGTGCATAATAGATGTATCCATTCGTGTACCCTGCTACAAAAGTCGGTTGATGTGGCGACGCTTTTTTGATGTTTAACCCGATTCGGACCGTCAACTCTCCGGGGAATGTAACCAGGACAAAATTTCCAACTCGGAGCGCACCGACCTCCACATCAATGGTCCGTTTTCCGGATGCAATCATACTTGCCTGATGTTTATTGAGCAGTCTTAAATTTGTGTTGACCCGAGTTAGCTCTTCCATCGTGTGAATGTTCTTGATGTAGGCTTCAATGTTTCGGCGGTTTTCTGCATCAAGATGACGGAGGGTCTTTCTGTCGAGGGCGTCATCATGCAGGTAGCGATGTGAGTAATAAGAGGGGAACTCATCGGACAAATTGTATTTCATGACTAAAGGTAGAAACGTTTTGAGATTCAGACTCGTTCCGCCGAGCGACTGGACAAGTTGTCGTTGCCTGGCTTCCAACTGAGCGATACGCTCGGCGCGGTCACCTCGCGGGAGTGTCAGCGATTCGTTGAAAACCTTGAGGCGATTGTCCTCCTGACACTTAATTTTCCGAACAGCTTGCAGCGTGCTCAGTCCAAGCATATTGCCTAAGGGCTCAGCATGACGCGGATGATCAGTATCTTTGTAGTCGATCGGGTTGATATCTCCACCACACCCTTGGACGAAGAGTGCGATTGCTCCCTCTGCAAGATTGTCCTCAATCACTTTCGATGAGTACCCAGTCATGTCTGCCGTATTCGCTCCTCCAGGAACACCTTGGATAGGATGGCAGGCGAAGTTGTATACGACGGCGAGGGTTCGCCCATCTTCCCGATCGAGTTTCAAGATTCCGATTTGAGGATCGATTGGCCCAACTTCAGCTACTTCTTCGTCAGCGGGAAGCGAATAGGCATGACGCACGTCGGCTTCCTTGCCGCTTTTCAGTTTCAGTCGTCGGTTTTCCTGGATGCGGTCTTCGTGACCGATCCCGACGCCTACGCGAACGGGTTCGAGATTCTCCATTGCCTGCGTGACTGCCTGAACCGTCCTGTCAGCGACATCCGGCACGACGATCCCGTGGCAGTGGCTGGCATTAATCATCACGTTTGAAGGAGCGATCCCTAGTTTACTTTGCAGTTGTTTTCGAACCGATGGAAGATAGTCGTTTTTGATTGGTCCGATTTCACCGATTGCAACTGCATCAACTGAAACGATCACAGCTACTGTTTCACCAGACTTGATCACCAAAGCTCGAGCATAAAGTGTATCGTTGACGGGGCCGGCGTCACGATGGGTGACATCAACTTTCGCAGCTCCAGCTTGAAGGCCTGCTGCATGAATAGTTTGAATCGAGGAGAGGAAAATCAGTCCTGAAAGCACTAGCAAATTTAACCGGCTTAAGCATTGGATGCTTCTCATCTCGTGAAGACCATTTGTTTGTTTCAGTGATATCATCATTTCGTTTCCGCAGAGATTTACATGTCGTCAATACGAAAGAATCCGGTCGACGAATCAACGAGCGACCGGATTCTTGAAAAGTAGTATGGGTCACAAGAAGCTTCACGACTACAGCCACGTAAAATTTCTTGTTGAATTCGTGCTTAATCCTTCGCCAATTATTCAGGAGCGACGGGCTGTACCCAAGCCTGTTTTTTATCGCCGACCTCTGAAGGGTTTGGATGATCTGCTGAGGAAGTAACACGAGCACGGACATAAAGTTCTTTGCCGGTAAACTTGTATGTCGCAGATGTTCCTTCATTCTTCTGAAGAATCTTCCCGAGATCAGCGCTGTATCTGTGAGTGGTTGAAAGCGGTTCACCTTTGTCGTTGAGGAGAGGCTCACCTTCAAGAGGAGTTCCTTCGAGTGTCCCGATGAATTCGATGGTGTAAGTCTCCCCTTCGACAGGATCGATTACGACTTCCATTTGTCCGTTCTTCGCTTCAAAAGACTTCAATGAGACTCCAGAAGAGGAATAGAAATCCCCCGCTTCGAGCGCGCGAATTAAGGCTTCCGCTGTTAATTCTTTTCCACGAACCATGACCCAGCCACGGCCAGGCTCACTCGCTCGGCTGGGGATGTTGTGGTAGTTGTGCCCATCATCAGTTGCCAGACCATACATGATTGGCAGATCGTATTTCCCCAGCCTCTGTGAAAGGACGATGTCCCAAATTCGTTCAGTTGAAGCATGAGTGTCATCACCAGTGTTATGAACACCGGGGTGTCCATTGTAGACTTCGAAGAATTTCTCTCCCTGAACTCGTACGAGATCTTCAGCTGTGATCGCGTATCCAAAATTTGGATGATTGAGGTGAATCATCATCACTTGTCCGGTTCGTTCTCTTTGAGCAATCGCTGCATCGACATTATTCTGTATCGTCTCGAAGACACTGGAACCATGGCGAGGCGCAATGACTTCTTTCACATTACTCACGTTCAAGTGAATCGGATGGCGATGGAAGCTGTCGCTAATTTCCTCACCTTGAATCAATAGATATTTCCCAGGTCGATTGAGTTTTTCAGAGACCTCGGTGAATTTCCTCAAGCGAACCTCTAATTTCCCATCCTTTGTTCGTTCGTCGATCCAATCAGGATAATTCTTCTTCAACTTGTCATAGGCTTTCTGCTTGCCCTTTGTTTTTTCAACAACAACCCAACGTTCGCTATCCGCGAGAACGTTATGGTCGGTGAAAACAAGAAACTGGTAACCTTGCTCACGATACCAGAGACCGATGTTCTCCAGGTAATCATCGCCGTCGCTCCAGTGTGAGTGAGTGTGCAAATTCCCCTTGAACCATTGCGTGGGAAGTGAGCCAACATCTCGGGCGGGGTCGGCCTGTAACGAGCGATCACTCAGGACCGCGAAACTGGCAACAGCCAGTACAACGACGACAGAGGCAAGAACAACAGGACGAAACATATTTCTTCCGTTTTGATTTACAGGTGGGTGAAGCAGCTCAGATCAAAATACAGTATTGGAATCTCTTCAGTTATAGGCTCATGAAGAAGATTGCTGCGGGGCCGATCATTATCTGCTTCTGCTGATATGTTTACAACCAATTGAATTGAATTCATTGATCCTGAATTTTCCCCATCAGAGTCTTTCTCCCGGAAACCTTCGCGAGGTGAGCAAAGCGGCTTGAGCCCAAAGATGCATTTCATCCGAATTCTCCAAGAAAATCGAACGGAAGTCCGGTCTGGTAGTTTCTGGAAAGTAGGTGATTCTTCAATTGAAATTAGCAGCTCCGATAATCAAATTTCCCGTCAAAACAGGCATTTTTGAGATGAGTTTTCATCACTCAGCCCCGATGTCAAGTCCGATAGTAAGACGTATGAAGCTCTAACCGAACTGAGCAAGTGATTGTCGTTTCAGTCACGGACAACGATGTCATCAGTTTTGTGTGAGATTCTCAATGGCCTGAATTCTATGTGCGAGACGTAGACCTCATCTACGAGGGTTTAAGAATCGGGCTTGCAAGGACGCGTCGTAGATTACATCTCAAGGAAGAATTTCATGTCATCACTAATGGCAACACAACAGCGACAACTGTTTGGAGTCATTTGTTTGAGCGTCGCTCTTCTGAATGGCTGTTCACTCTGTGACAACCTTCAGGCGGTCCCGGCAAATCGGGTCCCTGAGGAATTCCTTGGACGTGGTAAAGAGCAGATGCAAGACATCTCTCTTTCACGATTGCGTCAAGATCAGGTAGATGCCTATCGGCTCGCATCTGGTGATGTACTGGGAGTGTACATCGAAAATGTCTTGGGAACTCCGGATGCTTCGCCGCCAGTTCACTTTCCAACAGAAGGAAATCAGGCACCTGCTTTAGGTTTCCCGATCCCGGTCCGCGAAGACGGAACCGTCGATCTTCCCTATGTGGACGCGATTCCCGTCAATGACTTGACCGTGGTTGAAGCGACGAATCTCATACGTGAGGTCTATGCCAAAAATCAAATTCTTGAAAGCGAACAAGCGAAGGTGATTGTCACACTGATGCGGCGTCGTGAAATTCAGGTGACGGTCATTCGTGAAGAGAGTGGTGGAGCCGAAGGGGTTAGCAAGCGGGGAACAGGGACAACGGTTGAATTGCCTGCATACGAAAACGATGTGATGCACGCTCTCAACCTGACTGGTGGCCTGCCAGGAACGGATGCTCTCAACGAAGTCTTCATCATTCGAGGAACGTTCGAAGATGGTTACCAACGAGATCAAATGATCGCTGCAATTAAAAATTGCAAAGCAGAATGTGAATGCCCTCCAGCAATCCCGGATGGTCCAACTATTACGAGAATTCCACTCCGTTTTTACTCTGAAAAAATCCCACAATTCAAAGAAGAAGACATCATCCTTGAAGAAGGTGACATCGTTTACATCCCAGCCAGAGATCAAGAACGATACTACACTGGCGGCTTGCTCAATGGGGGTGAACAATTACTGCCACGTGATTATGACTTGGATGTTGTCGAAGCTGTCGCACTTGCTGGCGGTACATTTGCCAGCGGTGGAACTGGAATTGGCGGGATTTCACAAGGTGGTGGCTTTGGAGGAGGAGGAGGTTCTGGCAGGAGCGTCGGAAAAAGTCCTTCCGACCTCATTGTACTTCGCCGGCTTGAATGCGGAGGACAAATTCCGATTCGGGTGGATCTTAACGAAGCACTTCAGAATCCGTCGCAACGAATCCTGGTCCAACCTGGCGACACTCTCATTCTTCGATACACACTCGCTGAAGAACTTTACAACGCAGCCATCAGTGTGATTGGGTTTAACTTCCTACTTGACCAAGTTCAGAACGGAAGCTCTTTCTAGAGCAGTTTGCAAAGCCTGCCTCGCTCGTGATGAGTATTTTGATTGATCGCTCCTTCAGTTTTGCGAGATGGAAGGATTATACTCAAACATTGAGATGCCCTGCTTTGAGAAGCCCCTTTTCAGGGGAGCGAAGTGCGATGACTTGCTGATTGCATACTCAACCACCTGTTGGAGAATTGTTAGTCCATCAAGCAGGCGACCAGACCGGCTGTCTTCGGGAATGTTGGAGTCATCACAACTCGAAAGACGAATCGCTATCGCGACATCAAAGAGAGCGGATTGACCCGAGTTTCCAAAGGCATAGAGACAGTTTTTCCAATACGTTGTGATTCGTAAACCGCTGCAATCATCTCGATGATGCCTCGGCAATCTTCTGCAGTAAAGCGAGTCGGCCGTTGAATTTCTATACTGTCGATGAGATCTTTGATCGCTGCAATGTGCCCCCCTTCGTAGCTCCCATCTTTTCGGGTCTCAGGTTTTCCAATGCCGTTCGATGTGATCGTCTCCCACGTTTTGCTTGTTCGCCCGGGAGACCAACTGCTATCACGCAAAATGTAAGCCGGAGTCAAATACCCGCTTGTCATTTCAATGACTCCTTTGGACCCAAAAAGTTGCAGCCCAAAACGCGACGGTTTCCCACCCATGGAACGTTTTGACGCAAAGTAGCCGACGATGCCGTTTTCGAAATCGTAACGGGCCTGCACATGATCTCCAGCAATCAGGCCCAATCCTTCGCCTCCCTGGACGATGTCTTTCGGGGCGATTGGTTGTCCGCCATTTGTGACTGTCGCTGTGCAAGAGACGGGATGGCCTCCTGCGAGAGATCGCATCAATCCAAAGACGTGAGAACCAAGCACCCACAGATCTTCACCTCCACCACGATGGTCCTCTTTTCCACGACCGCGAATCTCCAGAACATCCCCGATTTCACCAGACTTGATAATCTCCAGGACGACATCCAGCACTGGCGAGTATTGGCTGATATGTGCAATCCCAAGGCTGAGATGTCTCATCTCCAGGTTTTGCACAACCTCGTCAGAGAGTTTGAGGGTCGGGCAAAATGGTTTCTCCGTGTAAATATGACAGCCAGCTTCGGCAGCAGCCATGAGCATTGCGTGATGCTGATCGATCCAGCGGGGACAGATCGCTACGATATCAAGCTTTTCTTTCTGCAGCATTACATTGTAGTCGGAGTAGGTCGACTTGGCTTTGAGCCGCTCTTTCGCCGCTGCCAGTCCCGCAGTATTGTCGTCTGCCACTGCAACGATGTCGATGTTTGGGAGCTTTGTAAACGCTTTGTCGACACTGTGCCCGTAGTTTCCTTTGCCAGTCGCCCCAATGATTCCCACTCGATACTTCTTCGGCATTGCTTCTATCTCCTTGTGTTCTCAGGCTGAGACTTTGGTGGTGTTGGAGTTGAGTGGGATGAATTGTTCGAGCTGCAAAAGATTGGTGATCCTTAATGAGTCGGATCGAGGAGTGGAAAACCGATAAAGTCGATGCGGAAGAATCAGGGAATCGTCGTACCGTTTCAGAAGTTGAGAAAGTAGCCTTCACGGAAACGAAAAATAGAGATGACGATCTAACTTAGGATTTCACGAATCACACGACCATGCACATCTGTCAATCGAAAGTCGCGACCGGCGTAGCGATACGTCAGATTCTCGTGGTCAAAACCAAGAGTGTGCAGCATGGTTGCATGAAGATCGTGAGCAGTCATTCGGTTCTCAGTCGCAGCAAACCCAAATTCATCTGTCGCACCATAAACTGTCCCTCCTTTGATCCCGCCACCCGCCATCCAGACGGTGAATCCGTAGTGATTATGATCTCGGCCCAGTTTCGACTTTCCTTCGCTTGAAAGCTCAACGGTCGGTGTCCGACCGAATTCTCCGCCCCAGACAACGAGTGTCTCTTCCAGCATTCCCCGTTGTTTTAAATCCGAGAGCAATGCTGCGATGGGCCCGTCGATTTGCGACGCGAGCTTACGATGGTTGGCTTCGATGTTGTCATGATTATCCCATGGTTGGCCCGCTCCATGCCAGAGCTGAACATATCGTACACCGCGTTCCAACAGTCGACGTGCAATCAATGTTTGGCGACCGTGAACTTCTGAACCGTAAGCTTCTTGAATATGCTTTGGTTCGTCTGAGATATCAAAGGCGACCGCGGCATCCTGCTGCATCCGAAAAGCAAGCTCGTACGAATGAATTCTCGCATTGAGCCGATCGTCGTTGCGAGTCTCAAGATGGCGTTGATTCCAGCGATTGAGCAGATCGAGTTGTCGGCGTTGGTCCTTCCGAGAGATGTGCGGATGGTCGATATTTTCAATCAGCTTGCTGATCTCAGTATGTTGGGAATCGACAAATGTCCCTTGATAAGCACCGGGCAGGAAACTCGCCTGCCAGTTTTCATTATCTTTAATGGGCAATCCACTCGGGCACATGGCGATAAAGCCGGGCAGATTTTGATTTTCAGTCCCCAAACCATACAGCACCCAGGCCCCCACACTCGGTCGAGCCTGCACGGAATCTCCGCAGTTCATGAGCATTAACGATGGTTCATGATTGGGGACCTCTGCAGACATGGAACGAATGACAGCGATGTCGTCAATATGCTGAGCGGTTTTCGAAAAGAGTTCGCTGACTTCAATTCCAGATTCGCCATACTTCTGAAACTGGAATGGTGATGCATACGCTGCGCCGGTTTTACGCTCAGTGGTCAAAGTGTTTTCGAGCAGTTTCCCATCGTACTTCGTTAACGCTGGCTTAGGGTCAAATGTGTCGACATGAGAGGGACCGCCGTTGAGAAAGAAGTGGATCACTCGCTTCGCTTTGCCGGGGAAATGAGGAGACTTCTTCGTCACCAGTCCATCGTCCGCCTGAAGAGAATGGGCATCATCATTCAACAGACTCGCCAGTCCAAGCGATCCAAGTCCCATCCCGGAACGCTTGAGAAGTTCTCGACGATTCAATGAATTCAGCAGCGAATTTGTGTTCATCTCGACACTCTCAATTTCGAAGAGGTTCAGTCAATAAAGAGGAATTCATTTGTGCAGATCAATAAATGGGCGAGTTGCTCCCACGAAGTCAGCAGGTCGAATTCCTTCGGAGTGAAGTCTGCGACAGAATCCCAGGTTGTCCCGGACTCAGAGATTTTTTCCTGAATATCGACCGACCAAAGGTACTGGTCGCTGTTCAAAACATCTTTGATATCGACAACGAAGTCGAGAGTTTCGCCTTTCTTCAACGAAATCGAATCAATGCCAGGTTCTGCCTGAGATTGATGGACAACCGCAGAAGCGAGAAGCCCTTCGCTCGAACTCACGATGAATGCTCGAATGCCGTCACCCGGCGCGGCTTCATGTGTCAACTTTGTTGTCACGCTGAAGTTCCCGTCGCGCGGAGCTGTCCAACGCCGAATCGCAGCCTTCTCACGAGTATTCCCAGGATGGCCTCCTGCCGATGTCAGCTGGACCCAGCCCAGCTTGGGATCGGGCCATTTGACACCACCTTGCCAGGCATCCCCGGTATAATGTGGCAGCGGAGTGAAACCGACAACCTGTTTCTGCTCCTCGTCAAACTTTCCGAATCCATAGGACCAGTCTTTGGCAGTGACCGATGGAATGGGCTGATCGATCTTCTCGTTAGATTCAATGAATGCCAACGACTCAGCGAGTTCAATCGACGTCGGAAGTCTTAGGAGTGTACGTTGAAACAATGCAGTGATTTTCTCTTCAGCTGTTTTCTTCTCTGAGACGGAATTCGCCAATCTCTGCACTTGCTCTAAGACCATGGGATGGTTGAGATAGAACAACGCCTGTTGTGGAACGGTTGTTTCGCTTCGCTTTGGAATATGTAAATCGGGATTAGCGAAATCGAAGACCCGTAATGTTCCGGGGAGATACTGTCGATCGACACGTCCGTACAATGTTCGACGTTTCGGGAACGGGCTTGCAAAGAGATCTTTCGGCTTCCCTTTTAGTTCAAGTTGAAGTTCGCCCGACACACTCAGTAACGAGTCTCGAAACTCCTCGAAGGTCTGGCGGTGTGAATTCATTCTTGAGAGCAGCCGGTTTTCGGGATCGACTTTCACAGCACGCAGAGCAACTTCATTCTCTGCAAACTGCGAACGCTGTTGATATGTGGCTGAGGTTAAAATCAAGCGATGCAGGCTTTTCAAGCTCCAGCCATTTTCAACAAATCGGTAAGTCAACCAGTCGAGCAATTCCGGGTGAGACGGGGTTTCTGCACGAGTCCCAAAGTCGCTGGGAGTCGAGACGAGACCTTGCCCGAAATGGTGAGTCCAAACGCGATTCACAATCACACGCGCAGTGAGAGGATTCTTGGGATCGATGATGTGCTGAGCCAACTCATATCTTCCGCTCCCAGTCTTGAAGGGTTGTCGATTTTCTCCGGAGAGTATGGATAAAAACTGACGAGGAACGACACGACCTGCGTTCACAGGGTTGCCACGAATGAAAATCTGGGGATCACTCGGAGCGACCGTATCTGTCATCGCCAGGGCGAATGGGACGTCTCGTTTCGAATCCACAATCCAGCGATCGACGTCACCCTGTAACTTCCAGAGTTCCGTTGTCGTTGATGAGTCAAAGAAGAATTCGGTATGAACGATCGGTTCATCTGGGATAAAACAGGGAGAAGACTCACTAAAAAGTAATTTCCGGATCTCTTCCCGTTCCTGGTTTTCAAACGTCCCGGGGAACGAGTCTTCCAGGGCTGCGTCACGAACTTCTTCAAAAAGATCTGCATAACGATTGATGACTTCAACAAACGAAGCAGGCGGAGTTCCGAATCGAGCAAGCACCAGCGAGTTCATTTGAACTGAAGAGGCCTTGTGTAATCCCTCGGTCACAGTCTCGGCCTGCTCGGTAAATGATTCTTTGTTCAGAGCAGCGTAGCGATGCCAGGGAATAAAGATCGGGTCATTGTTCCGTTTGGCAGCGTCGAGATAGCGTTCCCATTTCCAGACAAACGCAGGAAGGAGATCGGATTTTGAAAAGATTTGGTCAAAGCCTTTGGGGGGATACTTCTGCAGTTCCGTTTGAGCAATCAGATACTCTCGAACACGACTTCTCGCTCGGTTGGAAGTTTCTGTTCGACTCTCGGCAAACCTTGTCGCCTGAATTTCGATTCGTTTTTTTAATTCGGCTTCGAACTCTTCTGATTCAGTTCCCGGATCGGACAGACGAACAAGATTTTCCGCCGAGTTGTTGAAGACTCCGAACAGGGAATAATAATCGGCAGTAGGAATCGGGTCATACTTGTGGTCATGACATCGAGCACATCCGACTGTCAGCCCCATCGTTCCGCGAGTCACGACATCAATCCGGTCATCCTGAATGAGATGATTCACTCCCAGAAACCGACGACCGAGAGTCAAAAACCCCATAGCCGCCAAGTCGTGCCGCTGACTGTCTTCGACTTGGTCTGCAGCCAACTGCAGCAAGAGGAATCGATCATAGGGCATGTCCGCATTCAGGGCATCGACTACCCAATCACGATAAACCCAGGCATGTGGCCAGAAGCGCTCTTCCCTGGCGTAGACATAACCTTTTGTATCTGAATAACGCGCTACATCCAGCCAGTGACGCGCCCACTGTTCGCCATAGTGTTCTGAGGCCAGAAGCTCATCGACTTGCTTCTCATAGTTTTTTGAACTGAAATTGTTGGTGAATGCTTCGACCTGCTCAGCAGTCGGCGGCAAACCGGTCAGGGTATAACTTAAACGACGAAGCAACGTGCGAGAATCTGCTTCCGGAGAGGGTTCGAGTTCGTTAGAAATCAGCTTCTGAAGAATGAATGCATCGATCGGATTTCGAATCCAGCTGTTATCCGGAAACGAAGGAACAACTGGCTGAACGACTTGTTTAAAGGCCCAATGTTTCAAAGCATTCTGATGAACCGTTTCCGCTAGTGGTGGTGATTTATCTGGCCAGACTGCCCCCGCTTTCACCCACTGAACAAGTGATTGTATCTGGCGATCAGTCAACGGTTCATCGGGAGGCATTTTCAGTTCTCCTGAACGATGAACTGCCTGAATTAACAGACTTCGTTCCGGATCTCCAGGTTGAATTGCAGGCCCTGAATCGCCACCTTCAAGAAGACTTTTGCGGGAGTTAATGACCAGGGAACCGGAATCGTTATCCTGCTGGTGACACTCGATGCAATGGTCGATCAGCAATGGGCGAATTTCATTTTCAAACTGCTCGATCAAGGCAGTGCTCTCTTCGCCCTGCACAGTCTTCTGCACCAATCCAAGGACGCACCCGAGGACCAGTGAAGCAAGTAGTAATTTTCGAACATCTTGTTCAATCATTGACTTCGAATTCCCTGAGACTGACTCAACTGACCAACAGAGGAATGAGACCGCTGTCAACCTGTCTCGTCTGGATTTCAGCAGAGCTGGGAACGACCTCAGCTCCATGGGCTAGAACACTTTCGTGTTGTTGCGTCTCCGTGAATTTTGCTTTCAATTTATCAATGGCTCATTCCCAGGAGACAGAATGCTTACTTCATTTAATATGCTCGCCGTGCCCGGCTTGCTGCGTCCGGCTTCCTGTGTCCGTGAAGTTCACTCTTGCAACTTGATTGACTGCTCTCCACGGAGCATTACGTAAAGACCAACCTAGACTTGCTCTAGCATAAGGGACTTAGCAAACAAATGTCGAACCCAAACGAAGATCAAGCACCACATGAAAACATTTCACACAATCTATTTTTATTGAATGTGTGAAGCGTCGCCGAATCCATAGCGGTGATTTCATTTTCAGTACCAAAAAAAGCCCGAAGCATGTTGCTCCGGGCTTGATGATGTCACTGTTAATTTCACTGGTAAGGAGTGGACTCACTTATGAGGATTCGTGGGAAGATGTCGAAAAAAAATCCGGCAAACGTCCCAGTTGTCATAGTGATTACCATACTCCGCCAATCAGTCGTTCTTCTTATTTCCGATGGCGTAAAGAGTGTCCTTTGTACTGATGTACAACACTCCGTTGGCAACGACAGGAGTACTGTAAACAGAACTGTCCATCAGGTTCTCCGCAAGAAGTTCCATTTCTTTGCCATGCTTAAAGACAGCGATATCTCCATCTTCATCCCCGATGTAGACTTTCCCGTCAACCAGCAATGGTGATCCCCACGCTGCGGAGAACATGTCGTAGTGCCAGTAAGGCTTTCCAGTTTTTGCATCGATGCAGTGGAAGATTCCCGAGAAGTCAGCGACGTAAAGAATATCGTCCAGAATCGCGACAGTTCCACAGGTCCGGTGCATTTCTTCTTCGAACTCAACTTCACCATCTCCGTTGGTATCTTCACCGGTGAAGTGCCAAACAACTGCAGAGTTTGGATTTGGCTTGGTCGTTTCTCCATCATCGGGACGAATCTTCTGGAGGCGTCGCGTTCCATCGTTTTTGAACTCGATCTCTTTTCCGTCTTTATCGACAGCAATGGTCGGGCTGACATCGCCACGTTTCGTTGGGTCGATGCAGTACAGGTGACCGTTTCCTTCGCCGTGCTCAGGATCTTCGCCAACACCAATGTAAACGAGTCCATCGTAGATTACGGCTGTTCCAATGATATGGTTTCGTTCACTGCGTCCACTGACGGAGTAAAGTGATTCCTTGGGGTTGCCATCGAATTTCCAAAGGAGTTTCGCATTTCCTTTTCCATCACCAGCTGGATCGAAGCTGTACAACCAGCCATCTCCACCACCGAAGAGGACTTGTGCTTGCCCATCAATTTCGCAGTACGACGGTGATGACCATTGACCGTGCAAAATGTTGAGTCCTGGTGACCTGTCCGTCCACAAAACTTTGCCTGTGTTGCGGTCCATCGCCATGAAGCTCGGAGCACTTGGGGCCGGAATGTTGACGTGCGATTCGTCGACACCATTCGAAGTGTTTACGAAAATAATATCTCCGTGTCCGGTGATCGAACAGCTACACATGTTGTGTTGAGAGACGCCCAGTTCGCCCATCATATCGAATCGCCAGATGATGTCCGCTTCGACTTTACTTTCGATCGGTTCTGACTTGTAAGGGCCATCATTTTTTCCGTCGAGGAAACCTTCAGTATCCAGACAGACAACTTCACCACGACTGGTGACGTACCACAATCGGTTTCCGTCGACCATTGGTGAGCAGCAAATCCCTTGGTCAGGCCAGTCGTGGACGCGTCCTGTTGAGAGTTTTTGGCTCGAATGCTGCCATTTAAATTCACCGGTTTTCTCGTCAAGACAGAGCAAGACTCCTAAGTCGACTGACTTTGGAAACCGTGGAACATATCCATGGTGATTATTCGTCCCGACGTAGACGTTGCCGTTAGCGACAACAACGTTTCCGTATGTTTGTGATCCGAGAGGAACTTTCCAAAGAACACCATCGCCCGATTCAACATTGAATTCTGTTGGAATTCCTGTTGCTTCGGGGACGTTGTTTTTGTGTGACCAGCCACCCCATTGAGGCCAGTCATGAGGGCCGACATCCATCTTCTTGATTTCAGCCAGTGCTTCTTTTCGAGGGTTATATTCTCCATCCTGTGCAGTCACCTGAACAGAAAGGGCAACCATCAGGACAGCTGCCAGTGAGATGCCAAAAAATCGTGATTTCATTTGATTCCCCGTTATGGAAAATGAATCTGCCAACCTGCAGTTCAAATCGTAGTATTGTTCTGGCAAGGTTATTTCTTGCTCACAATCGATTCAAACAACATTTTGCCAGAGAGTGTGATGAGCTCTAACAAAACCTGCACAAGTGATCGATAATCGAGTGAATCACAACGATTCGAACAGGGCTGCCAGGGCTTCTTGTGATAAATTCCCGAAACCATTCAGGTTTCGGGAATCGGTGTCTTTGACAGAATTCAATTGAGATCGAAACTTCGTTTGATCTATTTGTTCTTTGTCACTTTTAGGTTGTCGTAGAAAATTTCTGAATCTTTCGCGTTACCGAACAAACCAGGGCTTCCAATGACGTTGCCGATTTCATCGGTTGCTGTAATGGTCCACTCAGCTGGTTCTTCTTCACCTTTCACCCAGACTTTGGCTTTCAAGATCGCTTTTCCGTCTTGAGCCTCTGTCTGGAATTTCATGGTGTACCATTTATTTGCTTCCCAGACAAAAGAAACGTTTGCAGAGAAACGGTTCATTTGAGGCGTCCAGGTCCGGAGTTGAAGCTGATTCGATGCCCCCATCAAGTCGAGGGTGTATCGTTGTCCAACAAGTCCAATGTCAGGGAGTTTTCCGTTTCGCTCGAAGGCATAAACGTCCGCTTCGATGGTGTAGTCATGGAAGTCCGGGTGCCCCATCCAACCTTGGCTGCGAGCCCCTTTGGGGATGGTGGTAATTTTACACATCACGCCGTTTCCATCGATCTTCCGTTCGCCTTGAGTCACTGTGAGGCGTGGCTCTTTAACGGTTTCTCCTTCGACGGCACTTGGGCGTTCCCATTCTGACCATTCCACAGACGACAGAATTTTTTCATCAGTCAGTTTCTGTAGAGCGGCACCGAAGATTTTTTTGGCATCTTCAATGTTCTTTGGACGATTCGCTCCGTCCGCAAGACCAGTAAAGCTGAGCAAGGCTGTCCATGTCTGGCGAGGCGTCGAGTCGTCAAAGACTCCCTTAGGTCCGACGTTTTTGAATTGTGTCATGAAATAGATGTACAAATCGCTGGCGAGTTGATCATCTTTCTTTAACTTCATCAGCAAGTCAAAATCGAGAGGAATATGCCGATAGCGTGCTCCAACCCAAGTGACCGGAATCACCCCATTGTCGAAGTCAATTGACCACGGCAGTTGTGGGATGACACGAATCCGTGCGTTCCCGCTGATCTCTCCAACTTTGGCAACCATGAGTGTTGCAGCAGCAGTTTCCTGATCTTTGGGGATGTTATAGGCCCCCTCTTTGTCCATCATTCCTGGACCAGTCAGTTCAAACTCGACTTCTTCCTGATTTGCGAGACGAATGAATTGTCCCTTGGAGTTGTACAGGCGAACCTGCATTGGCTGACGGTCGCCTGGAAGCAGTAATGATTCCACTGGAGCAAGGACCACAGTCGCTGGCTTGTCATCGTTAGCAGGGTCCGTTTCTTTCGCCATTGGCGGAAGTTCACCGATTTCGACTTTGGCATCATTCAAACCGACACAGTACAAGTTTCCAGTCGTAGGAATGAAAATTCGCCCCTTGGAGACAATAGGTGTTCCGTGGGACTCTTCACCTTTCTGGAAGCGGAATTTGTACAGGATTTCCGCGCCGTCTTCTGTTGCCTTCAAGATGTATCCGCGACCGTTGGCAGTGTGTGCATAAATTTTGCCATCAGCGACGAGCAAGTTCGATCGCATCATCGTTCCAAGTCGAACGGGCTGTCCGATCGTTTCACCTGTTTCAGGATTGAAACAGTGCAACTTGGCACGGTCGTCAGCACAGTAAAGTCGTCCATCGATCATCACCGGACTGGAACGTCCCACGAGGAAGCCGGTTTTTCGCCAGACCTCACCTGTTTTGGTGATGTCGCCTCGTTTTGTTGCATCGATGCAGAAAACAGCCCCCATCTGAGTGGTGTCGAGGTTCTCTTCAGAGTGACCACAATAGACTTTGTTTCCAACGACCAGCGGAGAGGTATTAATTCCGCGACCACTGACCATGTAGCTCCATAATTGCTTTCCGGTTCGTGGCTGAAAACCGTAAACGCCACCATCGCCAGAAGCGAAGATCATCTGCAATTCACCTTCAATGACAGCCAGCACAGGAGCACTATAGGTTGTGTCATCGGGGAGAAGTCTTGTTCCTTCGAACCAAATCGGGACTCCGTTGTTTTTGTCGAAGCAAATGAAGCGGTGTGCTGGTTTCGCCTGTTCACCCCAACCAATGACCACTGCGCTGATGATCACGTTGTCTTCATAAACGAGTGGGAAGTTAGTTCGTCCGCCGTAGGTGCTCAACAATCCGAATTCTTCGTGGAGTGAGCGATCCCAGATCACTTCACCTGTTTCCCCGTTGAGGCAGCAGAAGTATCCACAGACTCCCAAGGCATAAACATTCCCGGACGCAGGGTCACAGGTCACACTGGACCACCCGACACGTTCAGCAGGAACATCACTCAAGTAGACATTGAACGAATATTCCCAAAGTTGTTTTCCAGTTTTGGAGTCGATGCAGACGACCTTTTCGCCCATCTTTGATTCTTCTTCAGGATGAGCTGTCGTGAGAATGTACAGCTTGTCGTTCATCAAAGTCGGTGTTGAACGTGTGGGGTAGGGTTCCGCCCAAATGACATTGCTGCCTTCCCCTCCCTTCGGATCCCACTCGGCAGGCAAATTCTTCTCTGCAGAGGCGTTCGTGAAATCGGGTCCACGCCAGTATGGCCAGTTTTCTTCAGCGAACGTAGAACTTTGTAATGTGAATGCAATGCTTGCGACAACGCAAAAAAGAGTTGTTCTTCTCATCATCTGTGAACTCATCTGTACAGGAAGACTTTGAACGAAGGGTCTCGTTCAACTTTGAGGCAGGCAGGTGGGCGCGTAGACTCACATCTACGCCGTCTACAACGATACTCAACACCGGACCAGTGGGCAAGGAATCGAGAAATTTCGTCGAACTTCTAAGTCGTCGTGTTTTAATTAGAGTAGTCAGACACGATGAAGTTGGGACGAATGAACGCTGTAGTTCAAAGTGCCGCTTTTCTCTGATAAAGATGATAAATGCCCTGACCTGCCCGATCCGTGGACTTCTTACTCGCAAGCCGATCGACGAATCAGACCTTGCTGACAACGGTTGATTCCCTCTATTCTCCGATTCCCCATAATTGATTTTCATTTTATGAGAATATGACATCATGTCCTCGATGCGTCGAAAAGTTTCTCTAGTTGTCCTGCTAGTTCTGATCGTCGCTTTGGGCGTGACGTTCTTCAGAGTTGTCGCCCCCTTCTTGCTTCCGCTTTTTCTGGCAGGGATGACTGCCGTTGTCTGTCAGCCGCTCTTTCGCTACTTCCTCTCGCGAACCAATGAGCAAATTTCTCTCTCCGCAGCTCTGACGACAGCGACCATCATGACCTCCATTCTGGTCCCGCTGATTACAGGCATCTTGATTGCAACGTTGCAGCTCTACACTTTCTCATCACGCGTAGTCGATGAGAGCCGCTGGTTGAGGATCTTCCTCGCTCCGGAAGTGGTAACTGTCGAGAGTGACCCGGACAACTCTTTCTCTGCAGATCTTGAGGTCAAAGAAGCAGCCACGAAACTCCCCGGCGCGGTGCTGGAGGATGTGCCCGTCGATGATGCTGCCATCTCTGAACCGGTCGTGAATGCAGAAACCACAGCGAATAACGAAATCGTCACGAACACGGAAGCTATAGAAGTCAAAGATGAAATAGAGGGTATTGAGCCGGACAGGCAGAAGGACGAGAAACACGACAGCGATGAGCAGCCACCTGCCAGCGCATCATCAGAAATAACTGAACCATCGGTTCTGGATGATGCCGTGAACTTTGTCAATTCCTGGTTGCCCAAAGAGCTGAAGAGTAACCCCGCAGAAGTCAGCCGAGAGATCCGATTGCGAATCGGCGCCATGCTTCACGATTTGGGAGACCGATCATTGGGAAGAGCTGCGGGTACGACATTCGGTTTTTTGGCTGGTGCAGCGGGGGCTATTATTTCCGCGCTGATCGGACTGATGATGTATGTCGTTGCGTTGTACTATTTCCTGGCGGATGGAACGACATTATTACTGGCTGCTGAGAAGATGATTCCAGTTCATGCCAAATATCAGCGTCAGCTACTTGAGCAGTTTGCTTTAGTGGTGCGATCTGTTGTGGTCGCAACCTTTCTGGCAGCGTTCGCTCAAGGCTTTGCCACCACCTTTGCACTATGGCTTTTCGATTTTGATCATCTGTTCATCCTGCTGATGCTCGCGACGATATCCGCATTGATTCCAATTGCCGGGACGTGGCTGGTCTGGGTTCCGTGTGCAATCATCCTTTTTGCCACCGGGCATTGGGTGCAGGCCATTTTGCTTACGATTTACGGGGCTGCTTTCGTCGGGTTCCTTGATAATGTTGTCAGAACTTACGTCCTCAATAGCGATACAAAGCTCCATCCACTCTTAGCATTCATCAGTATACTCGGCGGGTTGCAAGTGATGGGACTGTGGGGAGTCTTTATTGGTCCAATCGTTGCGTCGTGTCTGCATGCCCTCGTGCAAATTTTCAATCACGAACTTCAAGAGTTGTCAAAAGAGAAAGACTCTCCGATTGAAGGTCTTCTCGAAAAGGATTGATGGAGAGGGTTCTGTATTACCTCGGAAGCCTGTCAACGCCACAGAGACAGACTGCTCCAGACTCTCGCGAGAATAAAATTATCAGAGAGAGCGTCATGCCAGAGAAATCACCGGTTGAGCTGACTCGTTGTGCATGGGCACGCGGCGACCTTGATATTGACTATCATGATCGTGAGTGGGGTGTTCCGCTTCACGACGATCGGATGTTATTTGAATTCTTAATTCTGGAGGGGGCACAAGCTGGGCTCAGTTGGACAACGATTCTGAAGAAGCGAGAGAATTACCGATCAGCGTTCGACAATTTCGATCCTGCAGTTGTCGCGCATTATGACCAAAAGAAAATCGATGAGCTTCTGTTAGATGCTGGGATTGTTCGAAATCGATTAAAGATCAACTCTGCCGTCCGCAACGCTCAAGCGTTTCTGGACGTCCAGGAAGAGTACGGTTCGTTTGACAAATACATCTGGCAGTTTACCAAAGGTCAAACGCGACAGAATCGCTGGAAGACTCCGGGTGAAGTTCCTGCTCAAACTAAAGAATCTGAAGCAATGAGCAAAGCCTTAAAGAAGCGTGGATTCGGCTTTGTGGGGAGTACGATCTGTTACGCCTTCATGCAGGCTGTCGGGATGGTCAATGATCATCTCACCGATTGTTTCCGCCACTCCGAACTTTCATAACTTCATAGACAGCTCACCACGAGGCAGAGCATCAAGACCAAGGCTGGAACTGCTTTAGAGCATCTTTCGAATTGGTTTGCAGGTTCTGCCTCGTGGCGAACAGCATTTTTACTAAAGAAATGCGTCCTTCACGGGCACATGGTAGAGCAAACTGCTCTAGCGGATCGGAGTGATTTGGATTTCGTCCAGATACAGAATTCCCGTCGACCCGTTCAGGCCGGCCTGTATGATTGCTTCTTTTGCAGTGCGAGGAATTTTGATGACCGTTGAGGATCGCTTCCATTCTTCTTGATCTGCCAGCCAGGGACCAATTGCAACACGTCCAATTGGGAGTCTGCGAGAATCGTAAAAGTAGAAAGCAATTCCTGGCTGCTGCTGTGCGGCACGTCCGCTGCGAATGTTTTCAGACTTCATCGCCCAACTGACGCGTGCCTCGGAAATTTGAGAACCATCAATCGCCATCCCCTGGAGCATGTGCGACATCCGACCAGATTCAGAGTTTTCGAAACGGATACTCTTTCGACCAGCTGACGATTCATCAGAGAGCTCACCACGGCGAACATAGTGCCAGTGATCTGCAAGTCCGTCACCATTCTCGTCCTCTTCAAATCCTCCGTTCACAATTGTTGGATTCAATGGATCAGGTTTGACTTTGCGAAGTTCCTCCATCTGGCCAGTCATCGGGACGAACAAAGTGGGCAGGAGTTTCGTTTGCTTCAGCTGCCCGTTTTCCTTCTCAAACAGATAGAAGACTTGCTGATACCGTTCTCCCAAAGGAACAATCATCCGCCCCCCCTCTTTGAGTTGCTCCACCAACGGAGCGGGGACTGACTCCGGGGAACAGGTGACGATAATTTTGTCGAACGGAGCATGCTCCGGCCAACCCTGGTAACCGTCTCCAATCTTGGTATGAACATTGTCATACTTAAGCCGCTTGAGAAGTTTTTCGGTCCGCTGCCCGAGTGGTTCTACAATTTCAATCGTGTAAACGTCCTGAACCAATCCGGACAACACGGCTGCCTGATAGCCACTACCGGTTCCAATTTCCAGTACTTTGTCAGTCGGCTGCGTGGCGAGCATCTCCGTCATGTATGCAACAATGAACGGCGGAGAGATCGTTTGCTTGAAGCCAATGTCAAGCGCCTGGTCTGTGTACGCCAAGTAGCGAAAATTCGGTCGCACGAAAAGATGCCGAGGGACGGTTCCCATCGCTTCGAGGACACGTGGGTCCTGCACACCTTCCGATGAAATATATTCTTCTACCATTTTGGCCCGTTCGGGCGCGTACGGATCACGTGATTGCGCGTAGGAATTGGTGCAAAACGCTGAGCAGATGACAGCCAGTATTGTGAATGTGATAGGTTTCAAGATCCTTGACACCGGTTCGACTCCATATTGTTCTGTCAAAATGCCGCAATGACCGGAATGAGACAATGACCAAATTACGTGGTGAGAAAAGACTGCATTTCCTGCATGCAACTCGCGAATCCACTCTCTTACCGAGATTTTCTCAGGATCATTTGCGACTCAACTTTCGGTAGTCTCGCAAACCAGCAGAAATACGGCAACAGGTTTTTATGAGATCATTGCACGTTCCTGATTAAAGAGTCAGACTTCCTATTCAGAATTCACTTTAGTTAGACATTGAATCAGAACCAGAATTTGCACATGAAAATCATTCGTCTTACGCTTTTGATTCTTATCTTGTCGACGGTTGCTCAGGCAGAAAAGCCCAACGTTCTGCTCATCCTGGTCGACGATCTCAAGCCGTCGTTCGGAGCATACGGAGACGACTGGGTAAAAACGCCGAACCTGGATTCTCTGGCAGCCAGCGGAATGCGATTCGACATGGCCTATTGCAATCAAGCTGTGTGCGCTCCGTCGCGAAATAATCTGCTGATTGGATCGCGGTCAACATCCACCGGCATTTACAGCCTCGGGTTTCACTTTCGTCGAGCCATTCCTTTAGCTGTCACGATGCCACAATATTTCATGCAGCATGGATATCACTCAGCTGGAATTGGCAAGGTTTTCCACATTGGACATGGGAACATCAACGACGAGAAGTCGTGGAGCGTCCCGTTTCACCCGGACAAAGTCATCGACTATGTTCTTCCAGAAAGCACGAACGGTGAACTGACCAAGGAGGAGGCTCTCTTTAGTAACCAACCCGCTCGCGGGCTTCCCCGTGGCGCCGCTTGGGAAAAAGCGGATGTCGAGGATGGAGCCTACGCTGATGGCCGCATCGCCGCCGAAGGAATTCAGCGGCTGCAAAATTATGAGAAGAACAAGAAACCATTTTTTCTAGCTCTCGGATTCACCAAACCGCATTTACCTTTCTGTGCTCCGAAGAAGTATTGGGATCTCTACGATCCCGCCAAACTTCCCCTGGCGAAGAACACTCACCCTCCGAAGGGAGCTCCCAAATTCGCTGGCAAGACTCTTGGAGAACTGAATCAGTACAAACCGATCCCCGACAGCCCTCCCCTTTCAGAGGAAATGGTTCGCACACTTATTCACGGGTATTACGCATCCATGTCGTATATGGACTCGCAAGTCGGGAGGGTTCTCGATGAGCTACATCGCCTGGGACTCGATCAGAATACGATCGTCGTCCTCTGGGGAGACCACGGCTATCATCTGGGCGATCACGGTAGTTGGACCAAACATACGAACTATGAACAAGCCAACAAAATTCCAATTCTCATCCGGGCGCCCGGGGTGACAAAACCGAACAGCAGTTCGAAAGAACTGGTGGAAACAGTCGACATCTTTCCTACGCTGACTGAACTCACTGGCTTGCCTGCACCTCAGGGACCACAACCGATTGACGGAAAGAGTCTTGTGCCTGTCCTGAAAGACCCAGCAGCCACCGTCGATGACCACGCATATCATTGCTTCCCCAAAGGAGGCCGCCTGGGGCGTGCGATCCGCACGTCGCGGTATCGACTCGTCGAGTGGCGTCCTCAAATGAACGAGAACGCACAACCAGTCTTTGAGTTGTACGACTACAAAACAGATCCACTGGAAACTGTCAACATCGCTGACCAGAATCTGGAAGTACTCGAAGAGCTCAAAGCGATTCTGGACCGGCACCCGAAGGCGAAGTCAGCCAAGCGATAACTTGCAGGCTTCGGAAATCACAATTTTAAGAGAAGATTTAAAATGAAACTTCTGTCCAACGTCTGCATCTGCGCGACAATCCTTTTTTCGTGTACCTTCGCTTTGGCTGAAGCCCCTCGCCCCAACATTATCATCATTCTGGTTGATGACATGGGCTTTTCCGACATCGGCTGTTATGGCAGCGAAATCGAAACACCTAACATCGATCGACTTGCCGAGCAGGGACTCCGTTTCACGCAATTCTATAACTACGGTCGTTGCTGTCCGACTCGTGCAGCTTTGATTACCGGTCGTCATCCGCATCAAGTGGGCATTGGGCACATGACGGAACCACCCGAGCGCCCTTTGGGATTTGAAGGGCCTTACCAGGGTTTTCTAAACGACAATTGCACGACAATTGCGCAGGTTCTCAAAGACGCTGACTACCACACTTTAATGACTGGCAAGTGGCATCTGGGACTGCATCGTCAGGAGTGTTGGCCGATGCAACGTGGCTTCGATAAATTCTACGGCTGCCTGAGCGGAGCGGTCAATTACTTCGAACCGGGCGGCGGACGAGGCATCATGTTTGGGAATGAGCCGGTTGAAACCGACAAGGATTTCTACGCGACTGACACCTTCACCGATTACGCTTGCGAATTCATTTCCGAAACGACAAAGACGGACGACAAACCATTTTTTCTTTACCTCGCTTACAACGCTCCGCACTGGCCTTTGAATGCCAAGTGGGAAGACTTCCAAAAATACAAAGGCAAATACACGGAAGGTTGGGAACCGTTGATGAAGGCTCGACTGGCAAAACAGAAGGCCATCGGGTTGTTCGACGAAGAAATTGTCCCCGCTCCTCATGTCGGCCCAAAATGGGATTCGCTCAAGCCTGAGCAACAGGACGATCTTGATTCCATTATGGCAGCTTACGCTGGCTGTGTTGATTCAATTGATCAGAACATCGGCAAGTTGACGAACCATCTCGACAGCCTTGGCAAGCTCGACAATACGATCATTTTCTTTCTCTCGGATAACGGAGCTTGCCAGGAAGGTGGCAGACTTGGAAAGGGTTCCACGGAAATGGTCAGGAATCCGCCACTGCAAACGACCGACGGAGTTCGACTCGGCCTCGCTTGGGCCAATGCCTGCAACACTCCGTTTCGGCTTTATAAACACTTCATCCACGAAGGAGGGGCCTGCACACCTATGATCGCGCACTGGCCAAAAGGAATTCCCCAATCGAAGCGTGGTTCTTTCGTTCGCAATGTGGCGTATCTCCCCGATTTCATGGCGACCTGTATCGACCTGGCTGGCGCCGAATACCCTGCATCTCTTCCCCCCTGTGAAGGAGTTTCAATCACTCCATTATTGAGTGGAAGCACAAAGCCTGTGCATACTGAGCCCATATTCTGGGAGCATGAAGGAAACGCAGGCGTCCGCTCCGGAGACTGGAAGTTAGTCCGGGAATACAAAAAGCCATGGGAACTGTACAACATCTCAAAAGATCGCACCGAGATGAACAACCTGGCAACTTCGAACAAACAGCAGAAAACAGATCTCGTCAAACTCTGGGAAACATGGGCGACTCGTAATGAAGTCAGATACACTGAACGGTTTAACATGTATCAATATCTGAAAAGCACTCAGCAGAAAGAATCTCGCAAGAAAGATAATAACTAAAGCAGACGGCACTTCCATTTCATTCCGAAATCACAGCTGAACGACAAGGTGTTCATATGCGTGCAAGACCCCATTTTTACCTGGTGTTTTTAACAGCGCTGTGTGCAACATGTTGCGCACAAGATTTCCCGACAGTTGTTG
Source organism: Thalassoglobus sp. (assembly GCF_048270125.1). Lineage (NCBI taxonomy): Bacteria > Pseudomonadati > Planctomycetota > Planctomycetia > Planctomycetales > Planctomycetaceae > Thalassoglobus > Thalassoglobus sp. The sequence continues at coordinate 61,488 of NZ_JBLWTN010000034.1, forward strand.
AAGTCGAACGTCAACCACTTATTGAAAGCACGAAACGGCTTGTCGAGGCCCTCAAGTTTGTGGGAGCCCCCCTCTCTGCAGAAGAGCAACAGGAACTACAGAAAGCCTACGACTCTGACGATGATCAGGCGATTGTGCGAACAGCTCAAAAAATTCTCGACCCTTACTGTGTCGCGGGAGTTCACATCAATGCAGAAAGTCGAGTAAAAGTTTCGGTAGGCCCCGCCCGAAAAGAACTCATTCAGAATGGCTGGCGGTCGTACCTCGTCAAAGTTTTTAATGAAGCGGGAATCAATCCACCTCTACAAATTGAAAGCCCGAACGCACTCCCTGTCTACCAGCGAGGAAAAGGGGCTCGGCAGAAACCAAGAACCGACCAGGACCTTGTTGACATCTCTGAAGTGAAACAACGGTTCATGGATGAAACTATGTAGGAAGTCTCCGTCAATCGGGTATTGTGGAACTGTAATTTTTCACCACCCCGATCTCAGGAGACGA